>JAZONY010000120.1:0-22398 GCA_045654705.1 Victivallaceae bacterium | reverse complement strand
CCAGACGGAAAAAGCGCACCAGTGTTTTTTCGGAGTTTCTTGCCGCCTATCAGCAGGAGGACCCCGATGCTGTGGAACTTGCCAACGCCAATGCGGAACAGCTCGCCTTTGCCGCTGAAACCGCCGCCAATTTGTTCGACCCCGAAGCCATCATTCTGGGAGGCAGAGCGTTGGAGTTCGGCAGCAGCTGGTTCCTGCGCTTCAAAGAGATGATCGAAAGCAACTCCGCCGCCCGTGCTGCAGGAGGCAGGATCGCCGTGGAACGCTCCTTTTTCGGCAGTTCCGGCGTCGCCGTCGGCGGTGCCCAGGTGGTCCTTGAACGGCTTATAAAGTAAACACTATTTCCTGATTTGCAAAATAAAGGAACAAATAACATGAACGAAAATAAAAAGTCTCTTGATCTGACTATCATCGGTGCCGGTATGATCGTCAACGATCTTCTGCTCCCCGCCGCTTTGCAGATGCGCCGTGAAGGTGTCATCGGCAATATCACTGTTGTCGATATGCGCAGTTCCGCAGTGGCGGCGCTCCGTGAAAGCGAATCCATCAAGCGCTGCTTCCCTGACCAGACCTTTGAAACCTGTCCTGCTCCCGGTGAGCCTGACAGCACCGATCCTGAACTTTACAAAAAGGTCCTTGCCAAGCAGAAGCCCTATCAAATGGTCATCATCGCTCTGCCCGACCAGCTGCACTACCCTGTTCTCAAGGGTGTCCTTGAATTCAACCAGCATGTCCTCTGCGTCAAACCTCTGGTCCTGAAATACGATCAGGCCATGGAAATCGAGAAAGAAGCCAAAGAACGGGGCTGCTTCGTGGGTGTCGAATATCACAAACGTTTCGACCGCCGCAACCTGATCGCCCGCAAAACCTGCCGTGAAGGACTTTTCGGCGAATTTGCTCTGGGCGAAGCCAGACTGCTTGAGCCTTACTACTACCGTCACTCCAATTTCCAGAACTGGTTCACCTGTGAAAACACCGACCCCTTTGTCTACGTCGGCTGTCACTATGTTGACCTGGTCTGCTTCATCACCGGACTCAAACCTGTTGAGATCACCGTTTCCGGCAGAAAGGGGCACTTCCCCAACGGCAAAGAGGGTTACATGTGGACCAACGGCCGTGTCATCTTTGAAAACGGCGCCATCCTTTCCGTCAACAACGGTCTGGGATATCCCAACGAAGCAGGCGGCGGCAACGATCAGGGCTTGATCATGTACTTTGAAGGCGATGACCGTTCCGGTCTTCTCGATCACGATGACCACGTCCGCGGTGTCGAACACTGCTATACCGTCAAATGCGACAAGAGTTTCGCCTATATCAACCCCGACTTCATGCGTGAAGTCCCCTATGCCGGTCCCGGCCTCAAACCCATCGGCTACGGTGTTGACTCCGTGACCGCTTCGCTCACCATGGCGCAGGAAATCGAAAACCGTGTGGCTGCCGATCCCGCCAACGCCCTCGCCATCCGTCAGGCGGCGATCAGAGAGGTGGATGAAAAAGGACTGATCGCCACCCCCGAAAACTCCAGCTACAACGAACTTGTTCAGGAGGCGGCACGTCTTTCCATCACCAACGGCGGTGCCCTTGCCGAAATCGACTACTCAGGCGCAAAACCTGTTGTCCGTTTGAAAAAATTCTGAAAACAGCATTTCTTTAACATATAAGGAGAGTAAAAAATGGCTGAATATTCATTGACCCCTGTGGAAGTACCCCAGATCGAGACCAAGTACCGTTCCATCAAGACGGCGATCCCGGTTCCCGAGTCACTGCCTTTCTTCGAGCGTCTGCGCAAGAGCGAACCCCGTTCCATGAGCGGCCAGCCCCCCGTCATCTGGCACTCCGCCCAGGATTGCCAGGTCGCCGACCGTTACGGCAACAAGTGGATCGACTGGTCCAGCGGCGTGCTGATCACCAACTGCGGACACGCTCACCCCAGAATCGAAAAGAAACTCCATGAGATCATCGACCAGCACCTGCTGGCAAGCTACGTCTTCGTTCACGAAGGTCGTGTTGAACTGACTGAAATGCTCCAGGCCGTTTCCCCCGATCCCGAAAACTACACCGTGTTCCTTCTTTCCACCGGTTCCGAAGCCACTGAAAACTGTATCAAGATGGCAAAGACCTACGCTCTGAAAAAATACGGTCCCAAACGTAAATACTTCGTCACCTTCAGCTCCGCTTTCCACGGCCGCACAATGGGTTCCCAGCTGGCTGGCGGATGGCCCGTCCAGAAAGAGTGGATCGTTGACGGCGACCGCACCTTCATCCAGGTTCCCTTCCCCGACGGTTTCCGCAACGAAAAGCCCTCTTTCCAGCAGTTCCTCGACACCCTCAAAGCCCACAATGTCGAGCCTGAAGAGATCGCCGGTGTCATGTCCGAATCCTATCAGGGCGGCGGTCCCGACTTCATGCCCATCGAATACGCTCAGGAACTGGAAAAGTTCTGCCGCAAATATGACATCGTCCTCGCCATGGACGAAGTTCAGGCAGGTTTCGGCCGCAGCGGTAAGTTCTTCACCTTCCAGCACTACGGCATCAAGCCCGATTTGATCCCCTGCGGTAAGGGTGTCAGCTCCAGTCTGCCTCTTTCAGCGGTGATCGGCCGTCGTGACATCATGGATCTTTACGCTCCCGGCTCCATGACCTCCACCCACTCCGCCTCTCCCCTCTGCGTTGCAGCTGCTCTTGAAAACCTCAAGATCATCAAGGAAGAAAAACTTGTTGAGAACGCCGCTGCCATGGGTGAGATCCTCCAGCCCGAGATCCGCCGCATCCAGCAGAAGTATGCTGACCGCATGACCTGGGCAGGCGGCAAAGGACTTGTGGGCGGTATCCGCTGCACCAAAGGCGACAAACAGCCCGATCCTGAAACCTCTCTCAAGATCAACCTTGAGTGTCTCTACCGCGGTCTGCTGATGTTCGCCCCTGTGGGCAACGGCGGCGAATGTGTCAAGATCGCTCCTCCTCTCACCATCAAAGAGGAAATGCTCCGTGAATCCATCGCGGTCCTTGAAGAAGCCTGCGACGCAGTCTTTGCCAAGTAAAAAGCATTTCTGCAAAAGGGTCGCGCAAGGTTTTACCGCTTGATGGCGCAACCCTTTTTTGCCCCGGCTGTGTCTGTAAAAATTTTTCCGGTTGAAAAATAAGGTTTTCAGTTCTATATTAATGGAATAACGGAAGTTTTGCGGTCTCACTGCCGGGAGTCTCAAAAAAAACACTCTGAGATCCCCATCGACAGATCACCTTGTAAGGAGTTTACGGATATGTTTGAAAAACTTGAAAAGTTTCTGGATGAACTGCGGGAGTTGCCCGTTCCCGGAAATGATTGTATCATCTGCCGCAAAGGCGAGGTGATCTACCGCCATACGGCAGGCTTTGCTGACAGAGAAAAAAAGATCCCCATGACAGGCAATGAAAGGTATCAGATTTTTTCCTGTTCCAAACTCATCACCTGCTGCGCCGCTCTGCAGCTCTGGGAGCAGGGAAAATTTCAGCTTGATGATCCTCTGTATCTCTATCTGCCTGAATATGAAAATATGACGGTCCGGACTCCTGAAGGTATCAGAAAAGCGCAGCAGAAAATCACGATCCGTCATCTTTTCACCATGACAGCAGGCTTCAACTACAACATGACGCCCCCTGCGATCAGACGTGCTTACGATGCCACAAAGGGAAGCTGCCCCACCCGTGAAATGATCCGGGCGCTGGCTGAGGAACCTCTGGACTTTGAACCCGGGACCCGGTGGCAGTACAGCCTCTGCCACGATGTGCTTGCAGCTGTGGTCGAAGTCGTTTCAGGTGTTGAATTCAACCAATATGTGACGGGCAGTATCTTTGATGTGCTGGGAATGAAAAACACCACTTTCCTGCTTCCCGCTTCAGAGTGGCACACCCTCATTCCCCTCTGCCGTGAAATCCCCGCAGAAGATCATCTGATCACCCTCAACGGCATCGGCAACTATGGCATTTCCCCCTATCGTCTGGGGCCCTGTTATGCCAGCGGCGGTGCCGGATGTGTTTCAACGCTTGAGGATTACAACAAACTGCTTCAAGCGTTCTGTTCCGGGGAAAAGCTCCTCAAACGCTCTACAATCGACATGATGCGGACCGATGAACTCACCGATGAGCAGCAGAAAGATACCTGGAACGGTCCTTATTACAGCTACGGTCTCGGGGTGCGCTGTCCCCGCCGGGGCCATTCCGAAAGAAGCGACTTCGGCTGGGGCGGTGCTGCGGGAGCCTACTTCTGCATCGATCCGGAACGGGAATTGACCGTCTTGTACATGCAGCATGTCTGTGCCTCTTCCGCAGCTCCCAGGAGGACACGGATCATTGAATATGTCAACGAAGCATTGAGCTGAATAAAATTAAGGAAAATGTCTATGTATTGCAAAGAAAAATTGGACTCCGTCGAAAAACTGGATGCGTTTCTCTCTCTGCCTCATCCTGAACTTGTGGAGATGATGAAACGCCTCGAAGGCGATATCATGATCCTGGGGATCGCCGGTAAAATGGGCGTCACAATGGGTATGCAGGCTGTCGAAGCCATCAAAGCCGCCGGCGTTGAGAAAAAAGTCTACGGCGTGGCACGCTTTTCCAATCCCGAAGAGCGGGTAAAACTGGATAAAGCCGGCATCATCACCATTCCCTGCGACCTCATGGAGCGTGACCAGATCGAAAAACTTCCTCAGGTCCCCAACGTGATCTTTATGGCAGGACGCAAATTCGGCACCGGCGGCAGCGAAGAACTCACCTGGGCAATGAATGTCCTTGCCCCCGCCCTGGTCGCAGAACATTTCAAAAACAGCCGCATCGTGGCGTTTTCAACGGGATGTGTCTATTCTCTTATGAGCGTGAAAGAGGGGGGATGCAGCGAAGAGGTCGCCCCCTCCCCCGTGGGCGAATACTCCCAGTCCTGTCTGGGCAGAGAACGGGTCTTTGAATACTACGCCAAAAAGAACGGCACAAAGATCCTGCTTTTCCGCCTCAACTACTCTGTCGATCTGCGTTACGGCGTGCTGCACGACATCGGCCGTGCCATCTGGGAAGGCAGAGAGGTCAACAACACTGTGGGCTATTTCAACGTCATCTGGCAGGGCGATGCCAACGCCGCCGCCCTGCGGGCACTGGAACTTGCCGACTCCCCCTGTGCCATTCTCAACGTGACAGGTCCTGAAACCGCCACCGTTGAGCGTGCCGCAAAGATCATGGGCGAAATCATGGGCAAAGAGGTCAAATTTGCCGGAACGCCCGGTGATCTCAATTACCTGAACGATGCCTCAAAGATGTGCCGTCTTTTCGGATATCCCCGCATGAGCCTTGACGAAATGATCCGTCTTCAGGCTCAGTGGATCGCCGACGGCGGTATTTCCATCGGTAAACCTACTCACTTTGAAGTCAACAACGGAAAGTTCTGAAAAATGAAAAAAGTTTCTGATATCGCACCTGAAGTGTTGAAAAAAGTCCGTGAGGGTGTCGCCATTCCCGCACAGGTCCTCGCACTGGATGAAAACCGTCGATTCGCCCCCCGCTATCAGCGCGCCCTGACCCGCTATTTCATCGACTGCGGCGTGGGCGGTATTGCCGTGGGTGTCCACTCCACCCAGTTTGCCATCCGGGACTCCAAAGTGGGACTTTTCAAGCCCGTTTTGAGTGAGACCTCCCGTTTTATCGACGAGTGGTGCGAAAAGCAGGGCAAAAAGATCCTCAAGGTGGGCGGTGTCTGCGGACGCACGGAACAGGCTGTCGCCGAAGCGGAGTTTGAAGCTGCCAACGGTTATGATGCGGCTCTGCTTTCTCTTGCCGCCATGAAAGATGACTCCATTGAGGCGATGCTGGAACACTGTAAAGCAGTTTCCGAAGTGATGCCCATTATCGGTTTCTATCTTCAGCCCAGTGTGGGCGGCAGGATCCTTCCCTATGAATTCTGGCGTGAATTCACCAAAATCGAAAATGTTCTTGCCATCAAGATGGCACCTTTCAACCGTTACTGCACCTTTGACGTGGTCCGTGCCGTGGCGGAGTCCGGCAGAGATGACATCACCCTTTACACCGGAAACGATGACAACCTGCTTCTTGATCTGCTGACCGAATATGATATCAACGGCAAAAAGCTCCGTATCAAGGGCGGTCTTCTGGGCCACTGGTCCGCATGGACCAAAAAGGCGGTGGAACTTCTGGACGAACTCCACGCCCTCATCGCCAGCGGTGCCCCCGTTCCTCAGGAACTCCTGACCCGTGCCATCAAGATCACCGACTGCAATGCGGCGTTCTTTGATCCTGCCCACGGTTTCGCAGGCTGTATCCCCGGACTTCACGAAGTCCTGCGCCGTCAGGGATTGCTCCCCGGTATCTGGTGCATCGACCCCGAAGAGGTCCTTTCACCCGGACAGGCGGAAGAGATCACCCGTGTCCACGATGCCTACCCCGAACTCCACGACGACGCTTTCGTCGCCGCCAATCTGGAGCGCTGGCTCGCCGACTGAGCTTGCAAATTTCACCGTAAACGGAACTGTTGAACGCAGTTCCGTTTTTTTTTGCCGCAAAAAAAAGAGTTGCAGAAAAACTGCAACTCTCAAAGGATCTTCAGAAAGATCAGAGTTTGTACCCTTTGAAGGTCATGGTGAAGTTCACCGATTTGCCGGGTTCGATGAAGAAAGGCGTATTGCCCCGGATCCCCGGCTTGTTGCCGTAGTTGGAACGGAACACTTCAAGGGTGTAGACTTTGTGGTTGCCGTTATGATCCCCCTTGGTGTTGTACCAGAGATAAGCATAGCGGATCACAGGATCAAGCTGCCAGGTGAATCCCACCTTTTTGACCGGGTTGAAAGCGCCCAGCTCAGGCTTGTCAAGAAACACGGAACGCTCTTCGTAGAAGAGAGGCTTCTTGAGGTCAAAGACTGTCGCCTGCAGCTTCTTTGAGGTGGGAACGACCATGGTGTCGAGCTGACGGTCGGCGGCGATCCGGGGACGCAGACGACCTCTCCAGTGGAACTGGTAGTGGCTGGGATCATCGGATTTGAATTCGGCGGGATAAACGTTGGCGATGGTGTAGTCCATCTTGAACTCCGCTTTCCCGGGAACGATGCTCATAATACGGGAAATACGGAACTTCCCACCCCGCATCAGCATGGAACACTCAAGAGCGATGCGTTTGGCTGAGATCTCTTTGATGGAAATATCCCAGTCGACAGCACACTCCGGCAGGACCTCTTTTCCGGCATCTTCATAGCCGCCCAAAGAGGGGATGGTCCTGTGGCTGAACTGCTGATAAAGTTTTCCGGCACGGATCTTCAAAGGCAGAGTTTTTTCCAGAGATCCGGCATCCAGAGTTTCGACGCCGTAGACTTTGAAAGAAACGATACGCCCGCCAAGCTCAAGGAGTGTGAACTCGACAAGACCGTTGGAAATGCGGAACCCGAAGTTGCCGTGAAGCGTGACGGGGACGATTTTCAAAACGGACTTGGGTGAAAGGTTGAACTTTGCAAACTCATCCGCCAGATCAAGGTAGTAGGAAGCACGCTCATAAAGGGCGTTGTCGAACATCCATTTGCCCTGTTTGTTCATGGCATTGACCAGAGGATTGGCACTCTTTTTTACAGCTCCGAGACGGGCGTCAAGGATCTTTCTGGAGCTGGATTCCACCAGTGCGGCGCATCTGGCGCGGTCGGCGGCGGTGTAGCGTCCCCTGGCGGCAGCGGCGATAAAGTTGAGAAGGGCTTTGTTATCGATCTTGTTCTTTGCCATATCTGCGGCAAGGGATTCCAGTTTCTTCAAATTGGCATCACGCTTCAAGGTGAAGAAAAGTTCACCTCTTTTGACCTTGCCCTTGAAGTTGACCGCAATATCAAACGCGTTGAGTCCCAGTTTGTTCAAAGGCAGGTCGATCGTCAGGGATTTCCCCTTGACAACGCCGGCTTTTTTGCCGTTGACAGTGACAGCGGCCCCATTGGGCGCAAGAACGGTGACTTTGACGGAGGTCAATTCAACGGCACTGTAATTCAGAGGCGTGGATTTGATCAGGAAAGCAAAGTCACGGTCAAAGTTCTCGATCTGCGCCCCGATACGGTCACGGACCTGATAGAGCAGCGCAAGATCATTGGTGAATTTGAAGGGCAGTCCGGGGAGCAGGTCACGGATCTGGGCGTAGACATAGGTTCTGCCTTCGCCGGGGAAATATTTGTTGACTCTGGCTTCAAGGATGTTGAGGTAATCCACATCGTCGATCGCCTCACGCACCTGAGCGAAACGCAGAGAGGGGACCAGTTTTCCTTTGGGGGTCACAGCAGGATAAATGGTGGTGGCTTCGCCGTTGCGGTGGGTCTTTTCAAGTTCGGTCCAGGGGTTGACATGAGGACCGGGGGTGGCGGTGGTGTGCCACTTCAATCCGCCCTTGCCGCCGTTGGCGTAGATCTGCCAGGCGAAAAGGCGGTTTTTGATATAGTTGTGATGATCCAGCGGCTGGGTCCAGTTGTAGTACCAGTTTTCTTCCCGGTTCTTTTCGAGTCCGGGTTCAACGTAGCCGAAGCCGAAAGGAATACAGAAAATCTTGATCCCGGGGAGTTCAGGATCAACCTTGTGGGGGGAGAAGAAGCGGAATCCGGGTGCCTTGGCAAGGACACCATTCAGGAACTTATTCAGCTCTTTATAAACTTTGGCGGGGGGTTCGTCGTAGATGTAGCTGTAATATCTGGCATCTTCGGGGAAGGTTTTGATCCAGTGTTCGTGGAACTGTCTGGCATAGTCTCCGGCAAGGCTCCGGGCTTTTTCGCTGAAAAGAGAAACGCCGAACATGGTGGGATGTCCCTTCTTTTTGCCGAACCAGCCGCCATTGTCGCCTTTCATCCCCAGGATCGCCATGGTGAAACTGCGCATACCGTAGTCATTGTAAAGGCGCATGATCTCTTTGTCAAATGCGCTCCAGTCGGTAATGGTGAGTTTGTCGTCCTTGATAACATACTTGGGGGCGGCAGGATAAACACAGGTGTTGCCGGTGACACGGTGATCTTTGAAGATCTGTGACATATCATCCGTGACCTCTCTGCCGGAACGGGTATCGTTGTAGCCCTTGCGGGTGGCGGCGATATTACCGTAGAAAAAGGTGCGGAGCGTGGGGGTGTCGGGCAGTTCAAAGCTCCTGACCGTCATCTTGAGAGGAACAGTAAGAAGTGTTTTCGTGCCGGAAAGAAGTTTCACATTTCCAGAGTACACGCCGGGTTTGGTTCCTTTGGGAACGTTGATACGGACGAAGAAAACCGTATTCTTATTGGCAGGGGCATCGGTGTATTTTTCAGAAACGATGGGATCGCCGATCTCACCTTTCAAAGTGGGGTTGTCCGGATTGCGCATAGGCACATAACGGACCACACCGTAATTCTGGAGTTTCCCGGGAATCACGCCGCTTTTGCCTTTGAGATCGGAAATTTCAAGAGAAAGCTGTTTGAGGGCTGTTTTCGGGAAAACCGCCAGCTGGAAAGGTTCTCTCTCATTGGCGGCGGCGGTCAGTTCGATCTCTTTTGCCTGAGCGAGATTTGCAGGAACTGCTCCGGAGTCCACACGGCGGTAGTTGGTCTGTTTCCAGACGGTGACGCCGTTGGATTGGGAAATCAGTTTTGCGTTACTGTCGGAGTTGACACTTTTCGCCTCAGTGATCTCAGTGACTTTCACATCATCAAGATAGATCTTGTAAGGTCCTCTGCCCAGCCAGATGGTGGTGCTGAAATAAGTGGCTTCGGCAGGAGGATAGAAGCTCACTTTGATCTGCTGCCATTTGCCCTTTTCCTTACTGCCGTTGGGGAAAAGGTGGCGGTACCGGGGACCGGGAAGAAAGAAGCTGACCCGTCCGGCAACGCTCAGTTCAGGACCGCCCTGAGCGATGAAATAGCGGAAACTGAACTCATATTTTTTGCCCTTCACAACAGGGATGTTGTAAAGGTTGATCTCGTGACATCCATCTTTGCCGGTTTCGGTCAGAAGAGATTGTTTGCCGGAAAAGGCTTTTTCATTCTGGATCCTCTCTGTCACCAGCTCTTTGGGGATCTTGAAGTTGCGTTTCCCATTGACCGTGACATAACGGCGGCAGTGCAAAGGCTTGATGGAAGAACTTTCAAAGTCCCCTGCGGGATAGATTTCCCGTGCCTCAGCTCCGGCGAAAGCTGCAAGGAATACAGCGCCCGACAGAAAAAGTTTTGTATTCATAAAAATTGGGTCCTTAATATATAAGTGGTTTATTTTTCAGTGATCCACAGGGGAAGTATATAGGCGTTGGGATAGGTGACACTCATAAGCCAGACACGTTTGACATTATCGACATGACCGTCAAAGTAGAGAACGTTCCAGCTGTGGCCCCCCTGATGAGTCACACGCCAGGAACTGGTATTCAGCATGGTGTCGTACTTATGGTTGAGATAATAGGGATACTCTGTTTTGGCAGCATCGATCAGGAATATGCTCTGGGTCGGTTTGGGGATGTTGACCATTTTCATACGCCGTTCCATATTTCCGTCACGATATCTGTTGCGCTGTCCGACGGCGCCCTGGTGGGGGGCGAAATCCACCTTGGCGTTGGCGGTCATATTGGTCCCCGGAGGAGGAAGAGGGCGTGCGGGGCACTCAAGAGGAGACTTCACAGTCCACTTGGAAAACTGATAGTAGTTGTAGGTGGGACTTGATTTAAAGGTCCACCCCGCATAAGGAGCAAGCATTCTGTACCAGGCGCAGCCGTGTTCTATCGGACCGTAACCGTCAAGTTTGCCCTTTGCCAGGTAAGCAAAATTCACCCAGTCCTGATAGTCGGCGTTGTAAAATGAAGAAAATTTCCCCAGGGTGTGGGCGTTGTTGGAACAGGCAATAGAATGTGCCCGGTCCCGTGCCTGCTGCAAAGCAGGAAGAAGCATGGCGGCGAGGATGGCGATGATCGCAATAACGACCAGAAGTTCAATCAGAGTGAATAAACTTCTCTTTTCTGCGGAAAACTCTTTTTGAAAATGTTTCATACACTTCATTTCCTTATATTTTTGAACTCAGTCGAGTTTCAGTACCAGATAACCGTGTTTTGCGTTGTTGGATAAAGTAATGCCTGCGGCGGGAACTTCACCGGGCGTATGCAGCGTAAGTGCCGGAGTTTTTTCCAGAATCGTGATCTTCTTTCCGGTTGCGGCACGGGGCAGTTTGACGGTTTTATTTTTCAGTTCTTTATGAAAGTCCAGATAGACCATCAGAGATTTCCCCTGATAGTGGCAGTAAAAACTTGTGGCATCAGGTTCAAGCTGCGGGTTGAAATACTGGTGATAGGCAACGACTTCCTCCGTCTGTCCGGCACGGATATTTTTCGGAGTCCCCGAAATGGGGTACATCTTGTGGGTCTTGTAAAGGTGATAAAGGATATCACGCTCGCCCGGCATATTCTGTTTGGCGGTTTTGCCCATAAAAAGCGAATATCCCAGAGCCACGCCGTAAAGATATTTCTTCTCAGTGCCGGTAATGCGGATGAAACGGTCCGGCAGATCTTTGGGATCCATGGCATCTTTGCGGGAGATATAATATGAATACTGCATCTTAATGGGGATCTGTATGCCTGCAGTCAGATCAATGGTCCGCGTTTCTTTGGTCGTGCGGTCGGTAATGGACAGAGGTTTGAGTTTCGGAATGTAAAAAAGCTGCCGTTTCTGATTGGCAATAAGTCTGGTCCAGCCTGTCATCACGTCAAGGTTGACCGCCCGTGTGAGGGGGACATGATAGGTGATTTTTCTGTAATTGACTCTTGCGCCCCGGGGTTGGAAAGATATTTTGTTGGCATAGGTGGCAAGAGCGGGAAGTTTGGCGTAGGAAGCATATTTCTTTTGCAGTTCAGGGGTGTGGACAAAAAACATGCTGTGTTTGTCGCTCCATTCAGGAAGTGCTTTATCATGGGGCGTCTTTTTGACCGCCTGTACCGCATACCAGGGATTGACAACATCGTGAACAAATACAAAATCGACAAAACGGCAGCGTATCTCTTTTTTCTCAGGAACAACCGACCTTCCGTCAGCCAGAAGCTGCCAGGAACTAATACGGTTGAGGGGGTAGAGCTGGCGGACACGGGATTCCTTGAAGGGAAGAGGCTTTCCTTTATAAAAAAGAGCCGCTGTGGAATGAGTGGCAAAACGAGGGGCGCGCGTACTGGGAGAACCTTCGGGATGGATGAGGAGAGAGTCCTTGTCCGGGATCTGCATGATGACATAGCTCTTTCCCTTGTCGTCTTTGATCACGCCCCCTTTGTCCGCAGCGGTCAAACCGTGGTTTGGAACTGTAAGAAGCCTGGTATAGATCGAACCGTGATTGCCGCTTAAAGTACCGAATCCGCCGAGAGGGGGAACGGCGGGATAATCATCCCCTGATGCGTGCAGGATTTTCCCCTTTTGATAACTTGAAAGAGGTGCATTGCGCCCGATGAGGTAAGCCATCTCGTTGATGTAACGAAAGTTTTGGATAACCAGATCTTCACTTTCAGAAAAACGGCTGCGGACAAAAAAATCGTTGCCGTCTTTATAAACCGTAATGAACTCTTCAGCGCCGAGGGAGAACAGGAGAAAAAAGAGTGCGGCCGCTGCAAAAAATTTATTCATATCCCCATTTCCATTATGATAAAATTTTGTTAAACTTCTATACTATACAACCGGCATTGTAAAAATACAAGAGTAGAATATGGATTTCTGCAAACATCTTTCCGGAAAAATCTTAAAAAAATTGGCTGTGCAGCTTGCAATATGGAGTTTATGCGTTTATATTATGAACATGTATTGTAAAGTGGAACCATAGCTCAGTCGGTTAGAGCAGGTGACTCATAATCTCCGGGTCGGCGGTTCAAGTCCGTCTGGTTCCACCATTTTTTTATCTTTGCGGAACGGGTCTCAAAGGAAAGACGGTATAGCATGGAAAAATTCAAAGATGTGGGTTTTGCCAAACTTGATATGACCCGCCGCGAACGCACCGGTTGCGGAGAAACGATCTATTGCCCCGGAAAAAGCTGCGAACAGCTTGCAGGCATTCTTGAGGCGTTCCGCGAAGAAAATATCCCCGTCCTCGGGACCCGGTGCAGCGCAGAACAATTTGCTTTTCTTCAGCAGCGCAAATCCGATACCGCTTATGATCCTGTTTCCAAACTTCTGACATCCAACTGGGGAAATGTTGAAAAACTTCCCGGTCTTGTGGCGGTCTGCACCGGGGGGACGGCTGATATCCCCGTCGCCGAAGAGGCGTGCCGGACTGCGGAGTTTTTCGGATGCAGCACCTTGCGCTGCTATGATGTGGGCGTCGCAGGACTCCACCGGCTGCTCGGGAAGATCGACGAGATCCGCAAGGCGGATGTGGTCATCGCCGTCGCCGGTATGGAGGGGGCTTTGGGCAGTGTTCTCTCAGGACTTGTCAGTGCGCCTCTGATCGCAGTCCCCACCTCTGTGGGCTACGGTGCCGGATTCGGAGGAGTTGCGCCTTTGCTTTCCATGCTCAGTTCCTGTGCCGAAGGAATGGCTGTGGTGAATATTGACAATGGATTCGGCGCAGGGGTCATGGCTTGCCGTATCCTGCGCAAAATCAACAGAAAGTGATCTTGTAATGGGAAAAACGCTTTATCTTGAATGCCGTTCCGGTATCTCAGGAGATATGACCGTTGCCGCACTCCTTGATCTGGGCGGCAGCGCAGAAAAACTTGATTCGGTGTTGAAAAGTCTCAATGTTGATGGCTTCACCTATGAGATCGGACGCCGCAAATCCTGCGGTATCGAGGGCTGTTCCTTTGATGTTCACCTTGAAGAAGAGGAACATCATCATCATCACCACCACCACGGTCACGAACATTGCCACGATCACGAAGACCATCACCACGATCATGGTCATTGTCACGAAGACCATCACCACGATCACGAACATTGCCATGAACATAATCACTGTCACGAACATCATCATCACCACGAACACCGGAACTTTGCCGATGTCTGTGCCATTATCAATAAAGGTGCCATGAGCGACCGGGCAAAGACCCTTGCCAAAAAGATTTTTGCCATTATCGCCGATGCCGAGAGCTGCGCCCACGGGATCCCTGTTGAAGAGGTCCATTTTCACGAAGTGGGCGCCATCGACTCCATCGCCGACATCGTGGGTGCGGCGGTCCTCATCGACGATCTGGACATCACCCGATGTATCGTGACCGGTATTTCCGAGGGCGAAGGCTCCGTCAGATGCCAGCACGGGATCATTCCGGTCCCGGTTCCGGCGGTGGTCAACATCGCCCGCCACTGGCGCATCCCTCTACGGCCCACCGGGGTTACAGGTGAAATGGTGACACCGACAGGTATTGCCATTGCAGCGGCTCTGCGTACGTCGGAAAAACTCCCTGATGAGTTTTTCATCGAAAAAACCGGTATCGGGACCGGCAAAAAAGAGTTCCCCCATGCCAATATCCTGCGCGCCATGCTCATCGAGGAAAAAAAACAGTCCCCCGATGAGGTTTTTCTGCTTGAAGCCAATATCGACGATGCTTCAGGAGAAGTTCTGGGCTATGCCATGGAGCAATTTCTTGCTTCCGGAGCGGTCGATGTCCATTATGTGCCCTGTTTCATGAAAAAGAACCGCCCCGGCTACATCCTGAGTGTCATGGTCCCCGCTGAAAATGTGGAAACAATGGAAGATCTGATTTTCCGCCACACCTCCACCATCGGGATCCGGAAACGCCCTCTGGAACGCAGCTGTATGGCTCGGGAAAAGATAAAAGTCGAAACCTCTGCCGGTATCGTGGAAGTGAAAAAGTGTTCATGGAAAGATATTGTAAAATTTTATCCTGAATATGAGAGTGTCAAAGCTGCCGCTCAAAAAACAGGCGTTGATTTCAGACAGATCTTTGACGAAGCACTCCGGGCGGCAAATGCACTTTTCTGATTTACAGAAACTTGAAAATTTTCTGCGCCCCCTCTGCGACAAGGGGGCAGGCCTTGCCTTTTCGGGGGGCGTTGACAGTTCGCTGCTTCTGGCGGTCATGCTGAAGCTGCACCGGGAAAAGCCTTTCCCTTTCATGGTTTTGAGCGCACTTTCCACACTCCAGAGTACGGCTGACAGGAATGAGATCGAAAAAGCGGCGGCGCATTACCATATTCCTGTCCGTTTCGTCCGGTGCGATGTGCTTGCGCTCCCTGAGGTCAGAGAAAACAGCACCTTGCGCTGCTATCACTGCAAAAAACTTCTCTTCCAGACCATGCTTGACGAAGCGGCAGCAGAAAATATCACAACATTGATCGAGGGCAGCCATGCCGACGATTTGAAATCCTACCGTCCGGGGCGCAAAGCCCTTGCTGAACTGAAAGTTGTTTCGCCTCTTGAAATCCTGGGATTCTCCAAAGTTCAGGTCCGTTCACTGGCAAAAGCCCTTGAGGTGAAAACGGCGGAACGCCCCTCCTCCCCCTGTCTTGCCACCCGCTTCGATTACGGCGAAACGTTGACACCTGAAAAACTGCGCCGCGCCGGTGATGGGGAAGTTTTTTTGCGCCGTTTTCTGCCTTTTCATGCCGATCTGCGGTTGCGCGTTCACGGCACAACGGGCAGGATAGAGGTCAACGAAGCCTTTTTCCCGGTCATTCTCCAGCACCGTCAGGAAATATTGGCGGAACTTGAAAAAATGGGGTTTGAAAGAGTCGTTCTGGATATCGCCGGATTCGCTTCAGGCAGCTTTGACCGGAAAAAATAAGCAAATAAGTTTTCTCTTGCTCTCAGGAACATCTTGCAATATTTCCCAACAGGGCTATATTATGAAAAAGTCAACTGCCTCAACAGTTGGCATTATCTTGAAAAATAAGGAAAAAATCTATGACATGTGCTGATTTGCCCGGTGACATTTTCGATTGCGCCCCTGTCGTTTACGCTGTGGGCGATGAATACCAGATATTTGTGATCCCCTCATCCAAAACAGTCATGTGGTGCCGTATCGGTGAAAATGAGTACTACGATGACTCCAACGGTGTTTTGCGTTCAGAAACCATGTTCCACAAGATCACGGTTCCCGCAGCCGAACTGGAGCAGGCAGGGAGCTACACCATCTGTTACCGCAAATTCGCAGAGCGTGTGCCTTACTACAACAAAGTCCTTTCCGAGGGCGAAGTCACATTCCGTTTTCGCAAAGTGACGGCAAAAGAGCCGAAATTCTATCTTCTTTCCGACGTCCACAACCGCATCGAAGCGGGGATCAGTGCCGCAAGTTCCTGCAAGGATATGGATTTCCTGATCATCAACGGCGATATCCACGACAACAGCGAAACTCCGGAACGGCTTCTTCTTGCCCACCGCATCGGTGCTGCTGTCACAGGCGGCGAGATCCCGGTGGTCTACGCCAGAGGCAACCACGATCTGCGGGGCGCATGGGCGGAGCGTCAGGCGGAATTCACCCCCACTGCCAACGGGAAGTCTTATTACACCTTCCGTCTGGGGGCGGTCTGGGGCATGGTCCTCGACTGCGGTGAGGACAAAAAAGATGAAAGCTGTGAATACGGCGGTGTCAACTGCTGCAGTGTTTTGCGCAAGCGGGAAACCGCATTTCTCCAGCAGGTCATCGCCAACAGCGATTCCGAATACAACGCTCCCGGCGTTGAATACCGCATGATCGTTTCACACGTTGACTTTTCGGAGCCGCACAACGCCCCCTTTGATATTGAATACGATACCTACGGGAAATGGTGTACGCTCATCCGTGAAAACATCAAACCTGCCGCCTATTTCTACGGACACGTCCACAAAAATTATATCACGCTCCCCGGAAGTGAACATGATATTTTCAATCAGGGCGCCCCGGCTGTCATCGCAGGTGTCCCTGAACGGGGCGAAAACAAAACCGGTTACACCGGTGCCGCCGTAACTCTCACTTCCGGAAAAATCCTGGTCCAATGGATCAATCAGGCAGGTGAAACCGTTGACAGTGCAGAAATCGACCGCTGAAAAAAAGGAGTGCTTCAAATGAATTCATCAACCATGCCCCTTATCCCTGTTCCGGCAGGATTGGATACCCGCTGTTTTGTTCTCGGCAAAGATGCTCTGCGCTATCTGCCCCAGCTGCTCAAGCAGGAGTTCCCCGGACTCACCCCTTGGATCGTCGCCGACGAAAACACCTGGCGTGCGGCGGGAGCCAGAGCGCAGCAGCTTCTGACCGATGCGGGGATGTCCCCCGCCCCCCCCCGGATCTTCCCCGGCACGCCTGTTCTGCATCCTGACTTTGCCTATTCCGAAGAGCTTGCCGCCGCCATGCCGGAAAATTGTGTCCCCGTTGCCGTAGGTTCCGGCGTCATCAACGATCTGGTGAAATGCGCTTCCGGCTTGAAAAAATGCCTTTACTGCTGTGTTCCCACCGCCTGTTCCGTCGACGGATTCACCTCCGCCGGGGCGGCACTGGCTGTGAATCACAACAAACAGACGGTGAAATGTCCTGCTCCGGCTGCCCTTTGTGCCGATGTCGATATCATGGCGACTGCCCCTGCCCCCATGCTCAGCTCCGGATTCGCCGATCTGCTGACCAAAGTGGTGGCAGGTGCCGACTGGATCATCGCCGACACCATGAAGGAACAAGCCATCCGTGAAGATGTCTGGCAGCTCATTCAGGGGAATATCCGCCGCTGGGTCAGTGACTCAAAGGACATGCTCAATATCTTTGAAGGGCTCGCCGCCACAGGTTACAGTATGCAGATGATGCTCGACAGCCGTCCCGCATCGGGTTCGGAACATCTTTTCAGCCATGTCTGGGAGATGGAGGGACTTCAGAAAGATGGTCAGGATGTTTCCCACGGCTTCAAAGTCGGCGTGGGACTCCTTGCCACATCGCTCCTTATGGAGTACATCATCAACACCCCTGTCAAAGAGGCCTTTGCCAAAGCCGCCCCGGTTCTCAGCGAAGCGGAGCGGAGTGCCGAAATCGACAATCTTCTGGTGAAAAACTGTTACGGTGCCGAACCCCGCAAGATCTCCCTTGCCAAGTTCCGCACCGGCAGCGCAGCAGCAGAAAGGCGGGAAGCCATCGCACAAGTCTGGGAAGAGCTGGGCGAAAAACTCAAAAAACAGCTTTTCTCTTATGAAGAGCTGAAAAGCATGTTGAAAAATGCCAACTGTCCCGTCACCCCTGCAGAGATCGGTCTGAGCCGTGAACAGTTCCTCCACGGCATCAGGACCGCCCAGCTCATCCGCAACCGCTACACCATTCTGGATTTCCTCTACGAAGCAGGTCTTCTTGAAGAGGCCATGAGATCCCTCGACACAATGATCGGGTGAAAACAGCTTTTTGAGGTTGAAACGCAAAAATGGAGTTTGACAGATTCTACATCCCAAGCGGCAATGCCCGGCTGGATTCCCAGCTGCGCTTTGCCGCAGAGATCGACAAGATGACCGGCATCTACCGGAAAACGCTCCTTATCGACCGGAGCCGCGCCGAGAACGATGCCGAACACTCATGGCATATCGCCGTCATGGCGCTGCTTTTTGAGGAGTACGCCGTCGAAAAAGTCGATCTGCATCACGCCATGGAAATGCTCATCGTCCACGATCTTATCGAAATTTACGCAGGTGACACCTTTGCCTACGACGTGGAGGGCAACAAAACCAAAGCCGCCCGTGAAAATGCCGCCGCAGAAAAACTTTTTTCCATTCTGCCGGAGGAACAGGGAAAAAAGATAAGAAGCCTCTGGGAGGAGTTCGATTCTCACGCAACGCCCGATGCACGCTATGCGGACTGTCTTGACAAACTCCAGCCCTATTTCCACAATATCCTCACCGAAGGCTTCACCTGGCGCAACGCCATCGCCGGGAAACGCACCACCCGGCAACAGGTGGAACAGAGAATGTCCCCCCTCAAAGAGTTCATGCCCGAAGTTTACAAGTGGGTCCTCAAAACCATGGATATCGCCGTGGAAAGGGAATGGCTCGCCGTTGAATAACTTTTCTGATTGAAAAAAGAGCTTTTCAGGTGTATATTAGACCCGTGTCTATAACAGGAGATCAAAAAAATGTATTTCACCAGTACCAGAAACAATCTGCATGTCACTGCGGCACAGGCGATCGCTCAGGGCATTTCCGCCGAAGGCGGACTTTTTGTCCCGTCGGAGTTCCCCGCTTTTTCCGCAGATGAACTTAAAAATCTTGTCAGCATGAATTATAAGGAACGGGCGGCAAAGATCCTCTCAAGCTATTTGAGCGACTTCACCGCTGCCGAGGTGGAATATTGTGTCAACGGTGCCTACACCGGAACCTTTGACAATGAGCTTCCCGCACCTCTTTTTTCCCTTGAAAATAACCGCCATATCCTTGAACTCTGGCACGGTCCCACCTGTGCCTTCAAAGATCTTGCGCTCCAGATCCTCCCCTTTCTGCTGACAGTTTCAGCTAAAAAGAGCGCGCCTGATAAAAAAATCGTCATTCTGGTCGCCACCTCAGGTGACACCGGAAAAGCAGCATTGGCAGGTTTCGCCGACGTTCCGGGAACCTCCATCGTGGTCTTTTTCCCCAAAAACGGCGTAAGTGCCATGCAGCAGCTGCAAATGACCACCCAGAAAGGCGGCAACGTGGCGGTCTGCGCCATCGAAGGGAACTTCGACGATGCCCAGACAGGGGTCAAAAAGATTTTCGGCGACAAAGAGATGCAGCAGTTCCTCAAAGAGAAGAATATGGAGTTTTCTTCTGCAAACTCCATCAACTTCGGACGCCTCGCCCCTCAGATCGTCTATTATTTCTCCGCCTACTGCGACCTTGTCCGTGACGGAAAGATCCAATTGGGCGACAGTGTCAATGTCACCGTTCCCACCGGCAACTTCGGCAACATCCTTGCCGCCTACTACGCCAAACAGATGGGACTTCCGGTGAAAAAATTCATCTGCGCCTCAAACAGAAACAACATTCTGACCGATTTTCTCCGCACCGGGGTTTATGACAGGAACCGTCCTTTCTACACCACCAGCAGTCCTTCCATGGATATCCTCATTTCCTCCAATCTGGTGCGTCTGCTCTATCACCTTTACGGCAACGATGCCGGAGCCACTGCGGAACTGATGGCAAAGCTCTCGGCAACAGGCAAGTATGAGGTCGCCCCCGGGATCCTCGCAAAACTCAAAGAGGAGTTTTACGCAGGTTTCTGCGATGAGGAAGCAACTCAAACAACCATCAGCACCCTTTTTGCCAGAGAGAACTATCTCTGCGACACCCACACCGCTGTCGCCGTCAAAGTTTATGAGGATTACCGCCGTGAAACAGGGGACGAAACGCCCTGTATCATCGCATCGACGGCATCGCCTTACAAGTTCGCCGACTCGGTTTTGAAAGCGGTCACCACGGAAAATATTCCCGAAGACGGCTTTGAACTGCTGGAAAAACTTTCTGCGGTGTCAAACACCCCCGTTCCTCAGCCTCTGAGCACACTCAAATCTCAGGAGATTTTGCACAAAAGCTGTGTCAGAAAAGAGGAAATGGCAGATTTCATCCGCAAGTTCCTGTAATTATGGTGAAAAGCTCATTCCGCAATACCGGGATGAGCTTTTTTCCTTGTAAGCTCCGGTCAATATGAAAAAAGTACGCATTACGGTTCTCCGCAAAACAAGTTATCCAGACTTGATGGAACGGTATGAAAATCCCCTTGAAAATCCCTGCGATATGGAGGAGGGAAAGATTTTCATTTCAGAAAACGCCCTCCCCCCTGAGGGATTCTGCGAAAGTGCCTGGGAAACCCTGAAACCCTTTGTCCTCACGCTGGCTCAGGGCGGCGGTCACTTTTACGGCAACTGGATGAAAGATCCGGAATCTGCGCTGCTTTCGTGCAATGACGGCTTCCGGCCGGTAAGTTTCCTCATCGAAACCGTCAAAGATCCTGCCGGAAAGGCTTGAAAAAAAAGCCCATCCGGTTTATATTAAGTGAGTGTATCATCAAGTTTACTGCAACTTATAAATAAGGAGAAAAAAAATGTCACTTCCCGTCTACAAAAGTGCTGAAGAATGCCGCTACGATATCATCAGTCTCGGCGAAATCATGCTCCGCCTTGATCCCGGCGACGAACGGATCCACACCACCCGTTCTTTCCGCGCCTGGGAAGGGGGCGGCGAATACAATGTTGCCCGCGGTCTGCGCCGCTGCTTCGGACTCCGTGCCGGTGTCGTTACTGCATTCGCCGACAACCCCGTCGGCAGACTGATCGAGGACTTCATCCTTCAGGGCGGCGTTGACACCTCTCTCATCCGCTGGGTCCCCTTTGACGGTATCGGCAAAGCTGCCCGTAACGGTATCAACTTCACTGAGCGCGGTTTCGGACTCCGCGGCGCCAAGGGCTGTTCCGACCGCGGCCACACCGCTGTTTCCCAGCTGAAAGAGGGAGATATCGACTGGGAATACATCTTCGGCAAGCTGGGTGTCCGTCACTTCCACACCGGCGGTATCTTTGCCGCACTTTCTGAAACCACTCCCGGCGTCGTTCTTGAAGCTCTCAAAGCCGCCAAGAAATACGGAACCGTCACCAGCTACGACCTCAACTACCGTCCCTCTCTCTGGAAGAGCATCGGCGGTCAGAAACGCGCCTGCGAAGTCAACCGTGAGATCGCTCCCTATGTTGACGTGATGATCGGCAACGAAGAGGACTTCACCGCAGCTCTGGGCTTTGAAGTCAAGGGAACCAATGCCGCATTGAGTACTCTGCCCATCGACTCTTTCAAAGCCATGATCGGCCAGGTCGTCGAAGCCTATCCCAACTTCAAAGTTGTTGCCACCACGCTGCGTACCGTGAAAACCGCTTCCATCAACGACTGGAGCGCTATTGCATGGTGCGACGGCGAGTTCGCTCAGGCGATCCAGCGTGATGGTCTTGAGATCCTCGACCGTGTGGGCGGCGGCGACAGTTTCGCTTCCGGACTGGTCTACGGTCTCATGACCTACAAGGATCTGGACCGTGCCGTAAACTGCGGTGCGGCTCACGGTGCTCTCGCCATGACCACCCCCGGCGATACCTCCATGGCCCTGCTGCCTGAGGTCGAAAAACTCATGGGCGGCGGAAGCGCCCGTGTCGATCGCTGACAAATCAGCTTTTTCAGCAAATACTGAAAGGGGCTGCTGCAAAACCTAATGTTTCGCAGCACCCTCTTTTTTTTGCACCTGCGGCACACCAATAAAGTCCGACTTGTCCGACTTGTCCGACATGTCCGACAAAATGCCGCACCGGACACTCATGCAAAATCAGACGGCTTTCCAGTACTGAGAGGTTGAGAGTGTGACTAAACCTTTTTGTTTGGTCATACTTGAGGTTGAGCTTGATTTACTTAAGGTCTGCGGAGTCGGGGAAAGACAACCGCCAGCGGTTTTCTTCCCCGAACCCCATCTTTTCCGACCTGTGGGGCGTGTTGTTGTGGTGCAATGGTGATACTGGT
>JAZONY010000119.1:0-3197 GCA_045654705.1 Victivallaceae bacterium | reverse complement strand
GAACTTTCAGGAGGTATGCAGCAGCGGGTGATGATCGCCATGGCGTTGGCGGGGGATCCCAGTCTGATCATTGCCGATGAACCCACCACCGCCCTTGATGTGACGATCCAGGCGCAGATCATGGAACTTCTTGAAGAACTGCGCCGCACCCGGGGGAGTTCCATCATCCTCATCACCCATAACTTCGGCGTGGTCGCCCAGCTGGCTGACCGTGTTGCGGTCATGTATGCCGGGCGCATCGTCGAATGTGCCGGAGTCCGTGAACTGATCTCCTCCCCCCGTCATCCCTACACCCGGGCGCTGCTTGCGGCGGTCCCTGTTCTCGGTGGGGAAAGCCGGAAACTTGTGACCATCCCCGGACAGGTCCCCGCCCCCGGGGATTTCCCCGCAGGGTGCCGTTTCTGCGGCAGGTGCGCTGAACAGGAGGGATCCTTTGCCGGAAGATGCGCAAAAGAGGTCCCCCCTGAGGTGGAGATCGCCCCCGGACACCATGTGAGATGCTGGAAATGGGCTTTGGAAAAAGAAAAGTGAGAGAGCTATGAAAATTTTTCGGCGCAATCTTCTCATACTGACACTCCTGCTGATTGCTGTCTGCGGCGGAACACTGCTGGTGATTTCCAACACAGCGGTCCCCATGCGGAATTCGGAAACTTCCGAAAAGAAAGGGGATTATCTGCGTGCGTTGAAACTGCGCCTTATTGAACTTGTGGGAAAAAAAGAGTTTGCTGAAGCTGAGATCGTTTTCCGGCGGCTCCGGAAGATAGAACCTGAAAACCGTTTTCTGCTCCGGCTGGGCAGCGTGGTCTATTTCCGCAACGGCAAACTCAATGAAGCTGAAAATCTGCTGCGGAATCTGCTGCTGAGGACGCCGGGGGATCACATCTGCCGCAACAACTACGGCGCTGTCCTGCTGGCGAAGAACCGCCGTGAGGCTCTGGGAGAACTGAGGCGGGCGTGGCTTGACTCCGGAAAAGCTGCCTTTATCGGGAAAAATTTTCAGGAGTGTGCCAAACGCTTCAATATCAAACTGCCCGGAGAGCTTTTTGCGGATGAAACCACGTCTCCCCCCCCTTTGGATGCTGTAACTCTTGTTGAGGAGAAAAAATAAATTGGGTCGCATAAAAGTAATGGATCAGGCTCTTGCCAATCTTATCGCCGCAGGGGAGGTCATCGAAAGACCTGCTTCTGTGGTCAAAGAGCTTGTTGAGAATGCCATCGATGCCGGTGCAAGCCGTATCACTGTGGAAATCGAAAGGTCAGGCAGCCGCCTGATCTCTGTCACCGACGACGGCTGCGGCATGGATGAAGAGGATGCACGTAACGCCCTTGAACTTCACGGGACCAGCAAACTGACCCGTGCCGAGGATATTTCAGGGGTGATGACCATGGGGTTCCGGGGTGAGGCTCTGCCCTCTATCGCCCAGATCTCACGATTCACTTTGCGGACAAGGGAAAAGGAGTCCGCCGCAGGCATCGAGATCTCTGTGGAAGGGGGGAAGATCCTCAATACACTTCCCTGCGGTGCCCCTGCGGGAACCTCCATCCGGGTCGAGAATCTTTTTTTCAACACCCCGGCACGGAAAAAGTTTATGAAATCCCCCGCCACCGAGGAACACCATATCGAAGAGAGCGTCACGCTTCTTGCCCTTGCCAATCCGGAAATCAGCTTTGAACTGCGCCTTGACGGCAGAAATGTCTTCCGTCTGCCCCGGGCCTCTCTTGAAGAACGGATGCGTGAACTTTTCGGCAGACAGAATTGTGCCAGCATGGTCCCTTTGTTCCATAAAGAGGGGAATCTTACCGTCAGAGGATTTATCGGCGCCCCCGGATTCACCCGTTCCACACGGCGTGAACAGCGTTTCTTTGTCAACCGCCGCCCGGTGGATTCTCTCACCGTTTCGCGGGCGCTCCGTGACGGATACGCCACCTTGTCTGAACCGGGGCGGTTTGTTCCGGCACTGCTTTTTCTTGATCTGCCTGTGAGCGAGATCGACGTCAACGTTCACCCGGCGAAGCGTGAGATCCGGTTCCGGTCCGAATTTTTCATCATCCGTGCCGTTGCCGCCGCCGTGGGCAATGCCCTGCGGAACTGGGGAGCGGGAACTGCCGCCGCTGATATTGAGGAAGAAGAAGAGCTTGAAATTGCGCCTGAGAGCGTTTCAGCTGCACCGCCTGTTGCTCAAAATGGAGCAGGCACAGTCGAAAAAGCTCCTGAAATCGAAGTTGAAAAGAAAGTGCCTCTCAAAATCAAGTTCCTTCTTGATGCTTCAGGTGTTTCATACAGCGTTGAAGAACTTCAGGATCAACAGGAACTTTCCTTCAAAAGTTCTGAACTTCCCTTGAGAGATGCCCCCCTCGAAAAAGAAAGGGTGATCCCTCACGAGCCGGAACGCCCCGGGCGTGAGCCTTTCAGGGTAAGTGCTGTGAAAGAGTACCGTGAAGCTGCTCCTGCGGAGGAAAAAACGCTTCCCCCTGCTCCTGCGCCCGCAACTGTAAGCGTTCCTGCACCGCAGGTCTCTGAGGTGAAAAGCCGCACACCGGGGGGATTCTGGCCTGAAAAAATCATCGGGATCTACGATGATACCTATCTCCTTGCCGCCGGAGTGGAGGGACTTTTGCTCATAGATCAACATGCCGCCCACGAAAGGATCATGTTTGAAAAACTCCTGGATGCCTGGAAAAAAAGAAGTTCCGCCGAAAGTCAGGGATTGCTCATCCCTGAGGTGCTGGAACTCCCCGCAGGCTCCTACTCCCTGCTGAGCCGGAACCTTGAATTTTTCAGGCAGCTTGGATTTGATTTTTCCCCGGCGGGCAAGATGACGGTCATGGTCAACGGACTTCCTGTGGGACTCCGGAGCAGCCGTCCTCTGGGTGAGCTGATTTCTGATATGCTCAACGCTCTGCTGGATGAAAATTATACGCCGGGAGACCTTGAAGCTGTGGCGCGCGCCGCCTGCCGTTCTGCGGTCAAAGCCCATGATGTGCTGACACTTCAGGGGGCTGAGGAGCTGTTGAAAGAGTTGAAAAATTGCCGTCAGGGGACTTTGTGTCCCCACGGACGGCCCACGATCATAACTTTGAGTTTGCGTGAAATCGAGAAACGTTTCGGGAGGAGATAAAAGATGAATCAGGATTCAGGTGAAGTGCTGACAAGGGGAAGAAAAATCGAAGGCCCCCCCTCCCCCCCGCCGCGGGAG
>JAZONY010000118.1:0-28898 GCA_045654705.1 Victivallaceae bacterium | reverse complement strand
AGGATCTTGCCGGTACGGCCCATGGAGGTCAGCACTTCGTCGGCGAAAAGCAGGATGCCTCTTTCATCGCAGAATTTACGCAGTTTGGGGAAGAAATCATCGGGGGGCATGATGCTGCCGCCCCAGCCCTGAATGGGTTCGATGACGAATGCTGCCACCTGATTGGTGGTGGATTCACGGATGAAGGTATCGTAGAATTCAAGATATTTTTCGGTGTCAAGTGAACCGTCTTCTCTGGTCCACCAGGGACGGTAGGTGTCGGGACGGGGGACCATGTAGAAACCGCCGGGACGGGTGGGACCGGAAAACTTGGTCATACGGGCGCAGCCGATGGAGTGTCCGCTCTTGCCGTGGAAATCCATGAAGCAGGAAAGGAACTCATGTTTCCCCGTTGCGGCACGGCAGGTGCGCAGACCGGCTTCAACAGCGGCAGTACCGCAGTCGTAAAGCTGGAAACACTTCAAGTCGCCGGGGAGCGTCGCCGCCATTTTCTCAAGCAGACGGACCTTGATCTCAGTGGTGAAATCGTGGCAGTTCATCAGTTTTTTGGCATATTCCGCCACAGCTTCGGAAATCTTGGGGTGGCAGTGGCCGAGAGTGGTCACATAGATACCGCTGGAAAAGTCGATGTACTGATTGCCGTCGGCATCTTCCATCATACATCCTTCGCCCTTTTCAAAGGCGACGGGGAAAAGGCGGACCTGTCCGGAAAGTCCCCGGTAGTACTGAGCGGCACGGTCGTGGAGCGCTTTACTCTTGGGACCGGGGATCTCAGGGGTGACCAAACGGGGGACCTGATTCAAATCAAGCATGTAGGGTGCGGGATCATATTTGCCCATGATATACTTCCTTTTTGTTAAAGAGTGAATATTCAAACCGTTATCATGGGGTAAAATAACACCGCTTTTCAAGGAAAACAAGTATAAAAAGCGGTATGCTCACCATTTTTCGGCAAATTGATGTTAAATTTTAACATTTCTCCCTTGACATTCCCCCTTTGAGGGGTTCTATTATGGATATGCACACACGACACAAAAAAATCATGGAACAGCTCCTGCGCAAAGGGTTCATCACCTTCAGCGAAGCGGCACACTCGGCAGGCGTGACTGAAATGACCATACGCAGGGATCTGCGTATCCTTTCGGAACGCCGCCTTGCTCTTGCCGTCAAAAACGGTATGATCCCTTATCCTGCGGATTTTGCTCCTGAAAACAGCGCCCTTGTGCTGACTCCTGAAAAATTCGCCCTTGCCGAAGCCCTCTATAACGAAATCATGCCCGCAGAGACCCTCTTTCTCGGCAGCGGCTCCACGGTCCTTGCATTTGCCCGGCTTCTTTCCACCCGTCCCTCCCCCAAGGTCACGGTGATGACCAATTCTCTGGGAGCGGCGGCGGCACTTTTCCGCACCCGGCACAAGGTGCTGCTGCTGGGGGGGGAACTGCGGCAGGAGTCCATGGATCTGAAAGGGGATATGGCAAATGCCAACATAAAATCCTGCCGGGTGGATTACCTTATTTCAGGGTGCGATGCCGCCTCGGCAGAGTTTGGATTTTACACCACCGACCCCGAACTTTCACGGTTGGAACGCAGTTCCATTTCCATTGCCGACAAGGTGGCGATCATCACCGGAAGTTCAAAGTTCCAGAAGCGGGGCAAAAGCTGTTTCGCAACTCCTCAGGAAACTGACCTGCTGGTCACAGACAGAAACATCTCCGGAAACGCCCTCGTGACTCTTGCCCATGCGGGGGTCAGGGTGGTCACGGTCTGAAAGGATCAAATCATTACGGGAGAAATCTTTTTCACTTCTCCGGGAAGTTTGAGTTCCACCGCCTGCGAACGGATCTTCAACTGCATAAAATCGTACCTGCCGTAATTGGCGGGAGCATATTCGATGGCGAACTTATCCCCGGCTCTGAGGCGGCTTTCAGGGATCCAGCAGCTGACATTGAGCAAGGTCCCCTCACCGGGGCGCAAAGTGACGATGCGGAACGCCTCAAGGGGCTGGACAAGGGGGAAAGCCTTCCCCGACTCCGGCTTCACGCTCATGATCCTGTGGCTCAGTTTCAGAACAAAGAGATTTTTCCCGGGTTCGGAAGTGAAATCGATGTGGTTGAAACTGGTGGCAAGTTTGACGATATTGGCAGAAGTGTTCTGAATGGCAAACACAAAGCGGTATCCGATCTCAGGGACCTTTTCCACCCGGGCGACACCGCTGCCGGCAATGGGTTGTCTGCGTGAAACGATCCTTTTGCCCAACAGCTGTGTGGTGGGTTTGTGGATGACGATATCAGCACCGCTGAGGGTCAAAGCACCGAGAAAAACAAACAAAAGCAGAAATTTCATAACTTTTTGTACTCCTTATTTTTGAAAGGCGCAGGCGATGCCTGCAAGATTGGCTCCTGTGAGGCGGAGATTTTCTGCTGTACTGTCGATGGCTTCATCAAGGGAAATGGCGCCGTGGGAAATGGAAAAGACAGCTGCAAAAACCTTTTCAAGCTCACGACTTCCCCCTCTGACAGCTCCGGAACACAGCACCGCAGGCACATTGAACTTTGCTCCGTGTGCGGCAACGACAGCAGGAAGTTTGCCGCAGAGGGTCTGGGAATCGGAGCATCCCTCCCCCGTAATGAGCAGCGAAGCATCACCGAGAACATCGTCAAGCCCGGCACATTTTATCACAAGTTCCGCTCCGGAAGAAAGGTTGCCTTTCAGCACGGTCCGCAGCATGAAGCCCACGCCTCCTGCGGCACCGCTGCCGGGAAGGTCGGCGTTTCCTCCGCAAAGAGCTGCCCAGTGTTTGAGATTTTCCTCAAGCAGTTCCACCTCGTGAGGGGAAGCCCCTTTCTGGGGAGCAAAAACCGCCGCCGCCCCCTGAGTTCCCAAAAGGGGATTGGTCACATCACACGCCACATCGATCTGAGAAGCAAGCAATCTTTCGTCGAGAGCGCTCCAGTCAACTCCGGCAATGCGCTTCAAATCGCCGCCCCCGATGCCGTCGGGGAGCCTTTCGCCCCGGGCATCGAAATAAACCGCCCCCAAAGCCTGAAGCATCCCCGCCCCGCCGTCAACAGTGGCAGAGCCGCCGATGCCCAGCAGAAAATGGCGGCATCCCTGATCGAGCAGGAACTTCATCACCTCGCCGCTGCCGTAAGTGGTGGTTTTCAAGGGGGCAAGCTCATCTCTTGAAAGCAGTTCGATCCCCGAAGCTGCTGCAAGTTCCATAACGCCGGTCCTTTCTTTCCCGGTGATCCCGCAGCGGCATGTAACAGGGCGCATCAGGGGGTCATGGGCGGCGCACTCAAAAAAAGCCCCCTGCCCCGAGCGCACCAGGGCTTCACAGGTTCCCTCACCGCCGTCGGCGAGGGGAAAAAGCAGAAGCTCATCCTGCGGACGCCTTTCAAGCCATCCCTTTTTCAACGCCTCACACACAAGGACCGAAGAGAGGGCTCCTTTGAAAGAGTCGGGAGCAATAACTATTTTCATTTTCCGTTTTTTCTCCTTGAAGTTTGATTCTACATGAAGTAATTTAACACCAAATGATGCTGATTTCAAGAGAATTATTTGAAAAAAACACAAACAGGGTGTATATTATGGAAATGTACCTACTTAAAATACAGGAGAATCAAGAATGTACAACGCTTCCGACCTTAAAAAGGGCCTCAAGATCGAGATTGACGGCGCACCCTGGGTAATCACCGAATTTGAATTCTGCAAACCCGGCAAAGGTACCGCTCTTTACCGCTGCAAAATGAAAAACATGATCTCCGGCGCCGGTATGGAAAAAACCTACCGTCCCACCGATAAGATCGAAAAACCCAATCTTGAAGAACGGGAAATGATCTACGGCTACTATGACGGCGACAAATATGTTTTCAGCGATCCCAACACCTATGATGAGTTCCCTGTTTCCGAAGAAACTCTGGGCGACAGCAAATACTTCCTCATCGAGGAAAGCGTCTGCAACTTCATCCTTTTCAACGGCGAACCCATTGAAATCACCCTGCCCACCTTCATCGAAAAAGAGATCACCGAAACTGAACCCGGCGCCCGCGGCGACACCGCTACCAACGTGATGAAACCCGCCAAGATCGACAACGGTTTTGAACTGCAGGTTCCTCTTTTCATCAATCAGGGCGACGTCATCAAGATCGATACCCGTACCGGTACTTATGCTGAGCGTGTCAGCAAAGCCTGATCTATGAAAAGCCTTTCCATTCTCGCGCAGCGGTCGGAGTTTCTCCGCGCCATGCGCGAGTTTTTTTATGCCGCAGGCTTCATTGAGGTCGAAACCCCCGTCAAGATCCACGCCCCCGCTCCAGAGGAGTATATCGAATCGGTCCGGTCGGAGGGGGATTTTTTGCGGACTTCCCCCGAACTTGCCATGAAGGTCCTGCTCTCTCAGGGTTGCGAAAAGATCTTCCAGATCGGCAGCTGTTTCCGTGCCAACGAACAGGGCAGGAAACATCTTGAGGAGTTCACCATGCTGGAGTTCTACGCCGTCAACTGGAATTACCGGCAGCTGGCTGAATTCACTGCCGCCATGCTTAATTCGGCAGCGGGGAACAACCCTGTCTTTTCCTCATACGACTTTATCACCGTGGATGAAGCGTTTCAACGCTATGCGGGCGTTTCCGCATTTGAAGCGGACAAAAACGACACCTTTGACGAACTGATGGTCACCAAAGTCGAACCCAATCTGGGTTTGGAAAAGCTGACCTTTCTCATGGATTATCCCGCAAGCCGGGCTTCACTTTCACGCCTTTCCGCCGCCAATCCCCAAGTTGCGGAACGGTGGGAACTTTACCGCAACGGTCTGGAACTTGCCAACGCTTTCGGCGAACTCACCGACGGTGCCGAACAGCGCCGCCGTTTTGAAGCGGCACTGAAGTTCCGTGCCGAAAACAATATGCACCCCTATCCGGAACCTGTGGAGTTTTACGCCGCACTTGACAGGGGACTTCCCGAAAGTTCCGGGTGCGCCATCGGCGTTGACCGTCTGCTGATGCTGCTCTGCAACGAAAACGATATCCGCGACGTGCGGGCATAAGGTACTGAAAAAGGGGGGGGAACTTCAGTTTGCCGCAAGGCATGACTGATCCCCCCGGTACTGTTTCTCCATCCCTTTTTACCATTGAAAACGGTTCCGTCAGCCATTATTTGGATCGGAGCAGATCCAACTGTTTGCGGAGAAATATTGATTTCATCGCAATCACTCCTCTGACGGCTCGGATCGTTAAAAATCCGGTGCATCAAAACCTCTTGAGTCAACTGCAAGTTCATCTTCAATATGTCGGTAAAAGCCTTGTTTTCAAAGGCTCCTGTCAACTTTTTTTACTAATTCGTCCCCTAAAATCCATTTCCCGCTTGACAATTTGATATATCTGTGGTAATTTTACTGTACATCCGGTTCTTTCTTTTATTTTTTTGTGGTTACTAAAAAATAAAGGTCAGATGCACTTTTGTCAAACAACTCGTTCCATCACAAAATTTGGGACATCAACAGTAAAAAGGTTTATTTGCAATGAAACAGGTAAATGTCAGTTTTATCGGCGCCGGCGCATTTATTTCGGCAACTCATTTGAAAACAGCCGGGGCTGCTGATTTTATCAATATCAGGGCCATAGCAGAACTCGATGAAAAGCTGCTGGCTGAACATTGCAGTAAATACGATATCGGATATACGACAAACGATTACCGTCAACTGCTCGAAGATCCTGAAACCGATATTATTGTGATCGGCACAAAACAGGAGCTGCACGCAAAACTGATCGTGGAAGCACTGGATGCCGGTAAGTGGGTGTGGTGCGAAAAACCTATGTGCGAAACCCAAGAAGAAGCCGAACAGATCCTTGCTGCCGAAGAACGCAATCCCGGCAAACTGGCTATCGGGTTCAACCGTCGTTTTGCTCCTGCCTACACAGCAGCCCTGACCGCGTTGAAAAAACGTCCCCGTCCCTGGTTTGTCAGTTACCGCGTACAAATGGATAATCATCAGAAAAAGCATGATGCGAATAATTTTTATTTTCACCGTCCTGCCATTATTTACGAGGGCTGTCATTTTATTGATCTTGCCACGTTCATTTTTGGTGAAGCTCCCGGCAGGGTCTATATGAGCGGACCGGAAAATGCCGAAAATGACTGTGTGATTCTCGAATATGCTGACGGTTCCCGATTCCAGCTGCTGAATACCAATACAGCAGGAAACGGCGGTCTCGGTAAAGAGCTGGCTGAATTTTTTGCCGCAGACCTTGCCTTGAAGGTCGATAACTTTGTGGACTTCAAACTGCGGGGCGATTACGAAAACTTTGACCGGATCTTTCCCCCGGCATGGGGTGAATTCACCGAAGAAACCCTGATGTACGGTTACGATTTTCTGGAAACCTTGCGTATGAAGCTCGCTCAGCCGGATCGTTCTTTGAATCAACATAGCACGATCGCTCCGGTCAAACGCGGTTACGCCAACCGCCCGTATGAGGCAAAAATCGCAGAAATATATAAAGAAATGAAGGATATGCCGTGGCAGCAGAGAGTCATACAGGTGGATAAAGGCTGGGAAGCTGCATTCCAGCATTTCTGTAAAGCATTTCTGGACAAATCCGAACCGCTGAATGCCAATGGCAAATCCGGCAAACTCGCCAATGATATAGCTTTTGCACTGCTGGAATCGAAAAAAACAAAGAGCCCTGTCGATTTTTATTCTGAAAACAGAGGTAGTTTCAAAGATCATCAGCAGTGACGGAAGCTCATTTTTTACAGACGACAAAAAATTCAAGAAATTTCTTGAAAAATGCGCTTGAAAATTCAAATTCCCGGTAGTATATTATGCCCCCCCGATCCCGGGAAAGTATTTTCAACATTCAAAACAAAAAGGAACCCCGCAGCATGAACAAAACCGTCGTCGCCCTCTCCGCCTTCACCGCCGTTCTCGCCCTCACCGCAGGAATCGTCTTTTCCTCTTTCATGCTGAGCCGTTTCATGCTCAAGATCCAGCACTCCACCGAAAAAAACATTACCGTCAAAGGAGTTGCCGAGAAACTGATCACCTCTGATATCGCCGCATTCCGCACTTCCATCACCGCCAAGGGCGTCACCCGTGAAGCCGGTTACGCCGAACTTGCCAAAGCACGCAAGGTCCTCTGTTCCAAACTTGACTCTCTGGGCTTCACCGCCCCCATGCGGGAAGATGAAAGTATCTCATGCGATGCCCATTACCGCACCGTCAAAACCAAAGACAAATTCGGCAAAGAAACTTCCAACAGCTACTTTGACCACTATGAACTTACCTACTCTGTCCGTGTCCGCACCTCCAACGTGCAGCTGGTTTCCGCCAATGTTCTGAAAATCCACGATCTCGCCGCCCAGAAGTGGGCTGTTACCGTGGAATCTCCCCGCTATTTCATCAACAATCCTGAACAGTACAAGCTCGAACTGGTCAATGCCGCAAGCGCATCCGCCGCACAGCGCGCCCGGGTCGCCGCAGGCAACAGCGGCAGCACCCTCGGCCCCGTCCTTGAAGCCCGGCAGGGTGTCATCCAGATCACCGCTCCTGCCAGCAACGAAACCAGCGATTACGGTGTTTACGACACCCGAAGTGTGCAAAAGGTCATCCGTCTGGTCATGACCATGAAGTTCTCTCTGAAATAAATCAGACGATCTGCCAAGCTCCCTCTTCCTGACGGCAAGGGGGAGTTTTTTTGTTCCGGTTCTCCAAGGATTTGACAACAGCTTCAGAGCGTGCTATATTATCACAACCCCTACAAATTTCAGGAGCATAAAATATGATGAAGCTGATTTTTACCTTTTTTCTGCTGACGGCAGCTTTTTGCCTTGCCGCCTTTGACGCCCCTCTTGTCACCTACAAAGGCGTTCCGGGGCCCGTGACTTTCGGAGTGCCTTTCAAACAGGGGGCGGTCAAAGATGCCTCGCTTCTCAATCTGAACGGGGTTCCCATGCAGGTCAAAGTCAACGGCAGATGGCAGGACGGCTCTGTCAAATGGGCGCTTTTTGACACCGATCTTCCCGCCGGGTTCAAAGGGAAATTCACGCTTGGCAAAGCTCATTCAGGCGCACCTCTTTTCAAAGACGGCGTTCTTTCCAACGGCTTTGTCAAAGTGACCTTCCCGGAGTCAGGCCCCCTTTTCCGCTATGAGACGCCCGCCGAAAAAGGCAGCGCCGGACTTGAAACGGTGTTCCAGCTGGAAAGCCCCGGCCCCTGTGAGGGGGAAAACTGGCTCAAAAGTGCCGGAACAGGAAAAAAGCTCCGTTCTTATGACTCTTCCGGCAAACGCTCCGTCACAGTTGAGACCAACGGTCCCCAGAGGGCGGTGGTGCGTATCGAAGGGGAAGCGGGCTACCGCTATATCCTCCGTGTCACCCTCTGGAAAAACGAAAACACCCTGCGGCTGCAGACCACATTTATCTGTACCCTTGACCCCAATGAAAATTTCCTGCGTTCCATGGTCCTCAGGATCAAACGCCCCGGAAAAACCACTCAGAGCGAACTTATTACAGGGACACCCCGTTTTCACCACATGGTCTCATGGCGCAAAAAAACCTCTCCCCGGGGCAAAGGCGTTCTTCACGACGGCTCCCTCACCGCCGCCGTCAAGGATTTTGCCCGCCTTTTCCCCAAAGAACTGAGCTGTGACAAAAAAGGCATCAGCTTTCACATCTGGCCCGGAAGATCAGGCAAGGTCCTCGATCTGCGCCGCAGAGAAAAAGTTGACCGCCGCTATCTGGACTATGTGAATCCCGCCGGAGGTTACGGCGTTGCCAAGACCCATGACCTTTACCTTTCATGGAGCAATCCCCGTATCGCCGACAGGATCAACAAAGTTGAGATCCCCGCTGTTTCCCCTGAATACATGCGTTCCACCCTCGCCTGCGGCGAATATCTGCTGCCCGGCAAAGATTTCCCCAAAAGCAACGCCCTGCTGGATTTCAGTTTCAAATATTTCCACCAGTACAAGCGGCAGGGACACTTCGACGGCATGATGGATTGGGGCGATATCCCGCTGGGCGCCCACGGTATGAAAGACCCCATGGGGGAAGGCTCTCCTGAATCCGCCCCTTTCCGGGGGTACACCGGATGGAGCAACGGCGACTTCAACATGGCGACCGCCTTCTATCTCCACTTCCTGCGTACAGGGGACCAGAACGCCCTGCGGGACGGACTGGATTTCACCTGGCATCTGGCAGATGTTGACACGGTCCACTACTGGCCCCGGGACAAAAAATATCAATACTGGCCCGGTCTCAATATGGTGGGCAGAGGCAGACGCCACGACCAGCAGCACTGGGGAACGCCTCCGGTCGATTACGGATATGTCTGCGATGACGGCGTTTACGCCTATCTTTTCACCGGTGAGGAGCGTTTCCTTGAAGTGCTTGAACTTGTGGGTTCCAACCCCAAAACCCACTACGGCAGATTCATGGCTCTGCGCCTTTATGAGATCACCGGCAAAAAGAAGTTTCTGGAGCGTTTCAAAAATGACATGCTTCTTGAAAAAGTGGTTCCGAGACTGGAAAACTTCAGGGGCAACGCCTATGACGGTCCCGGATACATTTTCATCGAATCCATCATGCCGGGGTACCTCAAAGAAAAGACCCTTGCGGGCGTCAAAACCTATGCGCCCCGCTACCGCAGCGTGCTGCTCCCCAAGGGATATCCCCCTTACGTTCCGGCTCTTCTGGCGTACAAATACGCCCCCACAAAAGAAAACCTTTTCACTCTGAAAGCTCTGGTCTATCAGCAGAGAAAGACGATCAACTCCGACTACTCTATCGCCCCCGATGCCCCCATGGATGCCTTTGACAGAAAGTGGAAATCTCCCAATCTGCCCGTGGCGGCACTCTATTTTCTGATCTCCTATCCCTACGCCCTCGAAACTTTGCGTCAGGCAAATGTCACAGAAGAAGAGTGTTTCAAGATCAAATACAAATGGGAAGATCTCCCTTCCCGAAGCGAAGTTCTTCCCAACAGCAAATTCAAGAAAACCCCTTACACCCAGTATGATTATTACTCCGTCCCCCTTGCCGGACACATCTTCCCCGACTGGGGCGTGGAACGGCTCCTCGATGCCGAAGGGAGCAAACGCTACCATCTCGCCGTGAAGCGGCTGAAACTTTATGAAAATGGCAAAAGCATCGGTCCCGGTGCTTTCAGACACCTCAGCATCTTTTCGGGCAGTCCCTACGGCTGGAGCACCACCGGCAGCTCGCTGATGATGAACACTCCAGACAAAAGCGATCCCCGGACAAACGGAAGAAAATATGTTTTCACCTACACTTCTGAAAAGGATTGGAAATGGGAAGACAAACCCTCTTTCAATGAAAAACTTACAAACGTTTTCCCCTATCCCGACTTCAAAAAAGTAAGCGGCACCTGGTGCGCACTCCTTGAAAATGAATCCCCCGACCCGGTGCTGATCCTTAATCCCTCAAAAGAGGTCAAAGCTCAGGCTGAAGCCGCTCTGAAACGCCATACTTTCACCGAAAACGGCAAAGTCATCAAAAATTGGCAGAGAAACCGGAATATTCTGATTTTCAAAACTTCAGACAACTCCGATCCCCGCACCAACGGCAGGGAGTACCGGTTTGTTTATAAAAACAGCAAGGAAAAGTAACATCATGGAAGATTGTTTTGCACAACTCCGTCAGGCACGCACCTGCGATCTGGCGGCGGAAAAATGGGAAGATATTTTCAAATGGCAGCAGGAGGCTCATGACTGTCTCAGGCAGGGGATGAATTATACGGTCCCCCCCTTTGAACTCAATGCAGAAATTCTCGAAGTCAAAGACATGGGGGAATACACACAGGAAACGATCCTTTTCAATACAACGCCATGGTTCAGGATCAAAGGTTATCTGCTGCTCCCTAAAAATGCGCCCCGTCCCCTCCCCGGCATTCTGTTGCAGCATGAATGGGGCGGCCCCATGTATCTGGGCAAAGAGCGTTTGATCCGCACCGACTGCAGCTATATCCAACTTTTCCAGAAAGAGTACTACGACGGCGTTCCCCTTGCGGAGCGTTTCTGTCTGGCAGGTTACGCCGTCTTTTGCATTGATGCCTTCCACTTCGGCGAAAGGGCGCCCCGGCAGCGGGATTTCGACCCTCTGGAACTTCTTGACAGATTCACAGGAACTGCCGAATTCAACTACTTCGAAAGCGAAAAAACCGCCCTCTACCGCCACGCCCTGCTCCAACTGGGCTGGGCGGGTGTCACCTGGGCAGGTGTCAATCTCGCCGACGACTGCGGCTGTATCGACTACATGCTCAGCCGCCCCGAGATCGACGGCAGCCGTCTGGGTGTCACCGGACTTTCAGGCGGCGGCTGGCGGACAGATATGCTTCTTGCCATGGAACCCCGGCTCAAAGCCGGTGTTTCCGTGGGCTGGATGACCACCAATCAGGGTTCTTTTGAAACCAACTTCAAAGGTGCCATCGGCGTTTTCACCCCCCTCCCCGGGGTGTGGAACCGTATGGATATCCCCGATGCGGCAGCTTCCGGATTCCCCGTCAACGCCATGTTCATCGTTGGCTCAAAGGACAATCTTTTCCCCTCCGACGGCGTGGATGAAGCTTTCAGAAAGATCAAAGAGATCTACCGCCGGGCAGGATGTCCTGACAATGTGGGCTTTGCCCGTCCCGACACAGTCCACTGCTATAACGCTCAAGTCCAGCAGATCGCCCTTGACTGGTTCGCCGCAAAGCTCTGACGTTCCGCCCCCTTTCACCCTGTCGTGCAAAGGGGGCGTACTTTACGCACCCACTTTACAAAAAAGTCAACGATTTTTCCTTTTGTTTATGGAATTTCAAAAGGTTTTGTGCTATATTATAAAGATAAACGATTATTGTACAACAACCCTTTATTAATGAGGTCCGAAGCTATGAGTCAGTTTGAAGCATTGCCCCGCGCATACGAACCTGCCGAGGTGGAAAAATACTGGTTCCCCAAGTGGGAAGAAATGAACGCCTTCCACGGCGAAGCCAACTCCGGAAAACCCGGTTACTCCATCGTTATCCCCCCGCCCAACGTTACAGGTATTCTGACTCTGGGGCATGTCCTCAACAACACTTTGCAGGATATCCTCTGCCGCCGCGCCCGCATGAAAGGCTTTGAAGTCTGCTGGTTCCCCGGTACCGACCATGCCGGTATCGCCACCGAAGCCCGTGTGGTCAAATATCTCAAACAGACCGAAAATGTCACCCGAGACGAACTGGGCCGTGATGAATTCATCAAACGTGTCTGGCAGTGGAAAGAGGAGTTCGGCGGCAAGATCATCAAACAGCTCCGCACCCTGGGATGCTCCTGCGACTGGGAGCGTGAACGCTTCACCATGGATGCAGGTCTCTCTGATGCCGTCAAAAAGGTCTTTGTCGAACTTTACAACAAAGGTTACATCTACCGCGGTCAGCGCATGATCAACTGGTGTCCTGCCGCCAAGAGCGCCCTTTCTGACGAAGAGGTGATCTACAAGGATGTTCCCGGCAAGTTCTACTACTTCCGCTATCCTGTGGAAAACAGCGATGAATATGTGGTGGTCGCCACCACCCGTCCTGAAACCATGTTCGGTGATACCGCCGTGGCTGTCCATCCTGAGGATGAGCGTTACAAACACCTCATCGGCAAGATGCTCTGCCTGCCTCTCACCGACCGCAAGATCCCGGTCATCGCCGATATCCACGCCGATCCCACCAAGGGAACGGGCTGCGTGAAGATCACGCCTGCCCACGACCCCAACGACTTTGAAGTGGGCCGCAGAAACAATCTCGAAGTCATCAACATCATGAATCCCGATGCCACGCTCAACGCCCTCTGCGGTCCTGAGTTCGCCGGCATGGAGCGTTTCGCCGCCAGAGAAAAGTGCGTCGCCATGCTCTCTGAACAGGGATTGGTGGAAAAAATCGAAGATATCGTCCACGCTGTCGGTTACTCCGAGCGTGGCGATGTGCCTATTGAAACTCTGGTCAGTTTCCAGTGGTTCTGCCGCATGGGCGAACTTGCCAAACCCGCTATCGAAGCGGTCCGCTCCGGCGAAATCAAATTCTATCCTGAAAGATGGAGCAAAACCTATTTCCACTGGATGGAAAATATTCAGGACTGGTGTATCTCACGCCAGCTCTGGTGGGGACACCGTATCCCCGCATGGTACAACGACGACACCAACGAAGTCTATGTGGGTCTCGAAGCTCCCACAGCTCCCGGCAAGTGGCGTCAGGAAGAGGATGTGCTTGACACCTGGTTCTCAAGCTGGCTCTGGCCCTTTTCCATCATGGGCTGGCCCGAAAAAACCCCTGAACTGGATCACTTCTACACCACCAACGATCTTGTCACCGGTCCCGATATCATCTTCTTCTGGGTCGCCCGCATGATCATGGCGGGATGCGAATTCATGGGCAAGATCCCCTTCAAAAATGTCTACTTCACAAGTATCATCCGTGACGACAAGGGCAGAAAACTTTCCAAATCTCTGGGCAACTCCCCCGATCCTCTGGATGTTATCGCTGAATACGGCGCCGATGCGCTGCGTTTCTCGATCGTTTACATCGCCCCTGTGGGTATGGATATCCGTTACTCCAACGAAAAGTGCGAGATCGGACGCAACTTCGCCAACAAGCTCTGGAACGCCTGCCGTTTCCGTCAGATGCAGGGCCCCAGCAAAGTGGTGGAAAAACTCCCCGAAAATCTTTCCGCAGACGAAAAGTGGATGGCGGCAAAACTGGATGCCGCTGCGGCACTGATCGATGCCGAACTTGAGAAATTCCGTTTCCATACCGCTGCCCATGCCCTTTATGATCTGGTGTGGAGCGACTTCTGCGACTGGTTCGTGGAAGCCGAAAAGCTCCCCATGCGCGCCGGCGGTGCCGACAAGGAACGGGCTCTCGCCGTTCTGGACTGGGCGCTCTTCCGCATCCTGAAGCTGCTCCATCCCTTCATGCCCTTCATCACCGAAGAACTGGCTCACCGTATGGGACTTCTGGCTGAAAACGAACTTCTCATGTATCAGCAGCTCCCCATGGGCGAAAACCTCTCCTTCGACGCCGATGCCAAACTTGCCGAAGAGAAGTTTGAACTGGTCAAAGGCGGACGTTTCCTGCGTTCCAACTACAATATCCCCGACGGCAAAAAGCTCAAGTTCCACATCAAAGCTGCCGTTGCCGCCGCCCTCGAAGGTCTCAAGTCACAGTATGACTCTCTGAAACTGCTCCTCAATGCTGAAGAGATCGAACTGACACTCGACACCTTTGACAGTGCCAAAAACGGCGCAGCTCCCTCAAAACTCTGCTCCGCAGGCATCATCAGTCTGCCCCTTGCCGGTCTCATCGACGTTGAAGCTGAAAAAGCAAAACTCAACAAGGAACTTGCCGATATCAACAAGTGGATCGCCGGTACCGCAGGCAAACTGAAAAATGAACGCTTTGTCAACAGCGCACCCGAACAGGTGGTCGCCAATGCCCGCGCCCAGCTGGCGGAACTGGAAGCAAGAAAGGTCCGCACCGAAGAGCTGCTGGCAACTCTGGGGTAAGCTGTATCATGCAACGTGCCGGTATCATCGGACTGGGACTTCTGGGCGGTTCCCTCGGAATGGCGCTCAAAGGTTCCTTTCACCGCATCGGCTGGGGACGCCGTGAGGACAACCGTTCAGCAGCTTTGGAACTGGATGCCGTGGACGAAGTCTGCGCCACCCCTGAAGAGCTGCTGAAAAAAGCGGATATCGTCATCCTGGCGATCCCTGTGCAACCGACCATCGACTTTATGGCGCAATACGCCGACGACTTCCCCAAAGGGCAGATCGTCACCGATGTGGGTTCACTCAAAGGGGAAATCTGCGCTGCGGCAGAAAAGCTCCTTGCGCCCCGGGGTGTCCGTTTCGTGGGTTCTCACCCCATGGCAGGTACTGAAAAACATGGCGTGGGGGCAGCGTTCCCTCAACTTTATGAAAATGCGGATATCTTCATCCTCAACGGCGGCGGCGCAGATCCGGAAGCCGTTGAGGCGGTCGGCAGCCTTTGGCGCTGTGCCGGGGGACACCCCAAATATCTGAACGATGCCAACGATCACGATGCCCTTGTGGCACGGACCAGCCATGTGCTGCATATCGTGGCATCGGCACTGACTTCGGGGATCCTCGATGCGGCATCGGCAGAAGAAAAGTCCAAACGCTTTGCCGGATGTGCCACAGGATTCCGTGACAGCTGCCGTATCGCCGCAAGTACTCCCGCCATGTGGCGCGAGATCACTGAAAAAAACAGAACTGCCGTCCTCAAGGCGATGGATGAGTTTGAAGAGCGTTACTTCACCTTGCGCCGCCTGATCGAAGAGGGCGAATTTGACCGGTTCCAGGAGGAGTTTGCCAGAGGCAAGGAACTCAGGGACCAGTGGATGAGTTACAAAAATAACCGGAGCTGAAAATGGATTCCATGGCTGTTGATATCAAAAACGCCTCCGTCTATCTGGGAGGCAGAGAAATATTGCACAATTTGAGCTGGCAGGTCCCCAGAGGCGGCAGATGCTTCATTCTGGGTGCCAACGGCGCCGGCAAGACCACTTTAGTCAAGATGCTTATGGGTTACGCCTGGCCCGTCTATGGCGCAGAGGTCAATATCCTGGGCAACCGTTTCGGCACCACAAATCTGGTGGAACTGCGCAAACGCATCGCCTGGGTAAGTCCCTGTATGCAGCAGTTCACCGATACGGAGTGGACCGGTCTGCAAATGGTCATCAGCGGTTTCGACGGAACTCTGGGACTTTTCCGCGAACCCGAACCCCATGAGATCGAAACGGCGAAAAATCTGATGAAACGGTTCCGCGCCGAACATCTGGCGGACCAGCAGATTTTCACCATGTCCTCAGGGGAACAGGTCAAGATCCTCATTATGCGTGCGCTTCTGACCAAGCCTGAACTGATGATCCTCGACGAACCCAGTGTCTATCTGGATATGCCGGGCAGAGAGTTCCTTTTGGGGGAAATCGAAAAAATGGCGGCGGAACTCCCCGATCTGACCATTATTTTCATCACCCAGCGCATTGAAGATATCTTAGGTGTTTTCGACGAAGGCATGATCCTGAAGTCGGGCAACATCATGTGCCGGGGCGCCCGTGAAGAGGTGCTGACCGAAGATAATCTGAGTTCGATTTTTGATCTCCCCATCAAACTTATCAAAAATCCCTCAGGCAGATACTGGGCGATCCTCAATCAGTGAAAGAAAAATTGCTGTGCGTATAAAAAAGACATTGCGCCGGGCGGTCAAATGGCGGCGTTTTTTCATTGCAGGTGCCAACTGGTACAGCAAAACCTTCGGTGAACGCTCCGAAACGCTCATTATGGCACTGCTCATCGGCGTCGTTGCCGCATTCGGCGTGGCACTGATGCATGTGATCGTGAAAACACTTTCATCTTTCAGCGGTAAAATGGAGTCCTTTTCAGGTTCGCCCCTGTTGAAGCTCGGCGCAGCACTCCTTTTTTTCTTTCTGCCCCTCATCGGACTTTTTCTTTCCCACTGTGTCCAGCACAAGTGGGGAGGCAGACATTACGCCAAAAGCCTCAGTCCTCTGATCCTCATGCTCCACCGCCGGAAATTTGCCATTCCCGGCAGTGAGATGCTGACCCACATATTTTCCAGCGCCCTCTCTGTGGGGTGCGGCGGTTCTGCGGGTTTGGAAGCCCCCAGTGTCCTGACCGGTTCCGCCATCGGCTCCAACACGGCGGGATTTCTTCACGCCGACCGCCGCCAGCGGCTGCTGCTCATCGGATGCGGTGCCGCCGCCGCTATTTCAGCCTGTTTCAGCAGTCCTATCGGGGGCGTGCTTTTTGCGGTAGAGGTGCTGATGCCCTCATTCAGCGTGGGGGCACTTGTGCCGATCCTCATGTCAAGTGCTGTGGCGACGGTGGTCTCACGGGTGGTTTCCAACCACTTCGGATTCAACCTCGCCATCACCGTTCCCTGGCGGACCGATGCTGTTCCTTTTTACTTTATCTGCGGACTGGTCTGTGCCGCTATCGGTGTCTATGTGATCAAGTGCGCCTATAAACTTGGCGGCATGGTCAAAAGCCGTCTGCGCAACCACTGGGTACGGCTTTTTATCGGAGGTTTTCTTCTCTGTCTGCTTCTTGCGTTCTTCCCCATTCTGCGGGGACAGGGCTATGTTTATATCGAACAGCTTTTCGCCGGAAATCTGAGCGCACTTGCGGCACTTTCGCCTCTTCCTGCGGGGATCATGCCCGAGTGGCTGATACTGACCATTCTCATCGGCAGCGCCATTTTTATCAAGGTGGTGGGGTCGGTCCTGACCGTTGACTCCGGCGGTGACGGCGGCATCTTTGCCCCCTCCATGTTCATCGGCGCATTCACCGGATTTGCTTTTGCCCGTCTCATCAACCTGACCGGGATCATCCAGCTTCAGGAGCCCAACTTTATCGTGGTGGGCATGTGCGGTGTTTTCACCGCCGTCATGCGTGCGCCCCTGACAGGGATCTTTCTCATCGCCGAAGTCACGGGGGGGTACACACTTCTTGTGCCTTTGATGATCGTTTCAGCGGTCTCATGGTTTGCCGCAAGGCGTCTGGAACCCAACTCCATTTACCGCAAGGCTCTGGCGGAAAACAATCTGCTCAACGATGACCGGGATCAGGTCATGCTCCAGAGTCTCCCTGTGCGGCTCAATATCAACCATGACTTCATCACCCTTTCGCCGGATGACTCCATCAGCACCATGCGGAAACTGGTGGAAGAGTACAAAACCGAAATATTCCCCGTCATCGACGAACACCGTCACCTGGTGGGGGTCATCCGCACCGAAAAAATGCTCCACGCCATGCTGGAGCATGAGGCGTATGACTTCATGCTGATCTATGATTTGATGGAAAGCCCCCACGGACTTCTTTCTCCTGACGACGATCTGGCGTGGGCAATGGCGAACTTCGACCGGTACAATGTGAAATACCTGCCCGTCTGCTCTTCCGGAGGAAAATTTGAAGGCTTCATTTCCCGTGAAGAGATTTTCAGCAAATACCGCAGGGTCGTGCGGGATGCCGACAGTTATTGAATATGTCCGCAGAAATCACCACACTCAAAGGGGAAATACTCCGTTTCCGCTACCGGGACGACTCCGGTAACTTTGCCGTGGCTCTGGTCCGGACCGAAGGAGGCAGTGAAGAGATCACCGTCTGCGGCATCCTGAGCGGTGCCGAACCCGGACGGCAGGTGGAGCTTGAGGGTTCTTATGCTACCCATCCGGAATATGGGCGGGAGTTCAGAGTCACCCGGTGCAAAACGGCGCCCCCCGAAAGCAAATCAGGACTGATCCGCTTTCTCAGCTCCGTTGTTCCCGGTCTCGGTCCCAAGAATGCCGCCGCTATCGTGGATCACTTCGGCAAAGAGACCATGGAGGTCCTCAACCGTTTCCCCCGCCGTCTGAAAGAGGTTCCCGGCATCGGTTCCAAGCGTGCTTCCGACATCAGCCGTATCTGGAAAGAGTCGGCTTCTCAGCGTGAGTCCCTCATTTTTCTGCAGGGACTGGGCATCACGCCCGCCTATTGTGCAAGACTTCTCAAAGCCTATGGCGACAACGCTCCGGAGGTGGTCAAAAAAGATCCCTGGCGTCTGGCGGATGAGGTGGACGGCATCGGATTCCTCAAAGCTGACGAGATCGCAAGATCCCTTGAGATCCCCACCGACTCCCCCGAAAGACTGCGGGCGGCGGCGGTCTTTGCCATGAACAGTTTGAACGCCTCAGGTCACGTCTGCGCTCCGGAGCAGCTGCTGGTCAAAAACACCGCTGAACTGCTGAAAGTTCCGGAGGAAACCGCCATGACCGGCATCGAAAAGGCCATTGCAGAAAACCTGCTTCTGCGCCTTGACGACATGATCTACACCCCCCACATGGCACATGCGGAACGCGCTTTGCCCAAGAGGATCGCCGAACTTTCTTTCTGCAAAAAGTTTCCAGCTCAGAAAATGGGCGCACTTCCCGCCGAAACGGTCAAACGCCTCGCCCCCGAACAGCTGCAGGCTGTGGAAACAGTCAAACGAGCCCCCCTTTCCATCGTCACCGGAGGTCCCGGTGTGGGTAAAACGACGGTCATGGGCGAAATCGTCAAACTGGCGCAGAAAGCCAAACTCAAGATCGCCCTTGCCGCCCCCACGGGCAGAGCGGCGAAACGGCTGTCGGAGTCGACCGGGCTCGAAGCCAAAACGCTGCACCGGCTTCTGGGATATGATCCCCGGAGCAACGCCTTTGAGGTCAACAGAGAAAATCCCCTTGAGTGCGAACTCCTGATCGTGGATGAAATTTCCATGCTCGATCTGCTTCTGGCCGAGGCACTTTTTGATGCCATCCCCAAAGGTTGTTCCGTGGTTCTCGTGGGTGATGCTGACCAGCTCCCCTCGGTGGGAGCGGGAACGGTCCTTGCTGACTTCATCGGAAGCGGCATCTTTGCCGTCACCCATCTGACACGGGTTTTCCGTCAGGCTTCTGAAAGTGCCATTATTTCCAACGCCCACCGGGTGATCCGCGGTGAAATGCCCGTTGCGCCCGCCCCCAGGGAAAATCAGGATCTGGACTTCTACTGGATCGATCCCGGCGATCCCCTGCGGGCGGAAGAACTGATCGTAAAAATGGCTGCCGAAAGGATTCCCGAAAGGTTCGGCTTTGATCCGGTGAAAGATATCCAGATCCTGACCCCCATGAACCGGGGCGATGCGGGCGTTTTCAAACTCAATCCCCTGTTGGGCAAAAGGCTCATGGGGGAAAAACTTGAATCATTCCGTTTCGGGGAACGGATTTTTGTCAAAGATGACAAGATCATGCAGCGCTCCAACAACTACGATAAAAATGTCTTCAACGGCGACGTGGGTGTGATCAGTTCCATCGACAACGAAAAACGCACCTTTCTCTGCGTCTTTGATAACGGGGAGCGCAAGGTGGAATACTCCTTTGATGAAGCCGATCAGCTCAGTCATGCCTATGCCATAACGGTCCACAAATCCCAGGGCGGTGAATATCCCTGCGTGATTCTTTCGCTCCTCAAGTGTCACTACATGATGCTGAGAAGAAATCTCCTTTATACTGCCATGACCCGTGCCAAGAAACTGCTCATTCTGGTTGCGGACCGTCAGGCGGTGGAAATCGCCATTTCCAACAACCGCCGGGAACGGCGTTACTCTCTTCTGCTTCAGCGTCTGAGATCCTTGCGCAACAATTGAGTTTCAGCGTTTTTTGAGGGGGATTTTCTTGACAAAAAGCCGTTTGTGTGCTATATTTACAGGATGTATCATCCCTAAAAATGCGAAAAATAATAATATGGACTTTCTTCCTCTCGTTTCCTGGATCAACAGCAGTCTTTCGGACTATGTTTTGACCATTCTTCTTGCCGGTGCCGGTATCTATTTCACTTTCAAGACCCGCTTTGTGCAGCTCCGCTGTTTCAAGGAGGGAATAAAAAACGCTTTCGGCACTTTTTCACTCAACGGCAAAGGCAGCAAAAGAGGACTCAGCTCCTTTCAGGCGTTGACCGCCGCAGTGGCGGCACAGGTGGGAACGGGGAATATCGTCGGCGCATCAGGGGCTATCCTTGCCGGGGGGCCCGGTGCGATTTTCTGGATGTGGGTCATCGCCTTTTTCGGCATGGCGACCAGTTACGCCGAAGCGGTCCTCGCCCAGAAAACCCGCCAGACCGACTCAGACGGCACACTCCACGGCGGACCTGTTTATTACATCAAACACGCCTTTCCCAACGCTTTCGGAACTTTTGCCGCTGTTTTTTTCGCCCTTGCCACCATCGTTTCACTGGGCTTCATGGGATGTATGGTCCAGGCAAACTCCATCGGCGAAACATGCAGCAACGCTTTCGGACTTCCCCCCTGGGGCGTAGGCATCATCATTGCCGCAGCGTCACTTCTGGTCTTTGCAGGGGGGATCTCAAGCCTTGCCCGGACCACCGAAAAGCTGGTTCCTGTCATGGCGCTCCTTTATCTGCTCGGAGGATTGATTGTCCTGATCATGAGAGTCGAATATCTCCCCGCCACTTTCGGAATGATCTTCAAATACGCCTTTGCCCCTGATGCCCTGATCGGCGGCTCTTTCGGAGCGGCACTCAAAACCGCCATCACTCAGGGGGTGAAACGGGGGCTGTTTTCCAACGAAGCTGGTATGGGTTCAACGCCCCACGCCCATGCGGCGGCACAGGTTGCAACGCCCCACCAGCAGGGAACAGTCGCCATGGTGGGGGTTTTCATCGACACCGGTATCGTGCTGACCATGACGGCACTGGTGGTGATTTCCACCATCTACACGGGCAATGGGGTCCTTGCGGGGGCTGCGGGGGGGACATATTCTGAACTTCTCGCCAGCTCCGGGTTGACCAAGACCAATCTTGTGCAGCACGCCATCGCCTCGGTTTCCACAGCTGATGCCGGAAACATTTTTGTTGCCATCTGTCTGTTATTCTTTGCCTTTTCGACCATATTGAGCTGGCACTATTTCGGCAAGATCAATTCCCAGTATCTTTTCGGTAAAAAGTCCAGTTTCATCTATCTGCTTCTGGCGGTTGCCGCCGTTTTTGCGGGGACCGTCATGAAAAACGATCTGGTCTGGGAGCTTCAGGATATGTTCAATCAGCTGATGGTGCTGCCCAATATCCTCGCCCTTTTCGTTCTTTCCGGAGTGGTCCAATCCAGCGCATGTGCAAAAAAAACTGCTGAAAAGAGGTCAGGAATATGAAAATTTCTCTGCAAAACAAAGTTATGCTCCTCACAGGAGCCGGCGGCGGCATCGGTCAAAGTCTCGCTTTGCGCGGGGCGCAGCTGGGAATGAAACTCATCCTTTTCGGGGGGAACAACAGGGAAAAACTTGAAAACACCCAACGGCAGGTGCTGGAATACGCCCCCTGCGAAATCTTCCCCGGGGACCTGACGGACTTCGGATTCCTCTCTGCCGCAGCCTCCGCCGCAGGGGAACTCTGGGGCGGCGTGGATGTGCTGATCAACAACGCAGGAGCTGCCTCCAATGCCTCTTTTGAAGAAAGCTCCATGGAAGAGTTTGACAAAATCATGACGGTCAACGTAAAAGTGCCTTTCTTTCTGACACAGAAACTTCTTCCTCTTCTGAAACGCTCCGAAACGCCTTTCATCATCAACATCGCCTCTGTCACCGGACACGCCGGATACCCCATGCAAAGCGTATACAGTGCTTCAAAACACGCCCTTCTGGGATGGACCAAAGCCCTTGCCGCAGAATGTTACAAAGAAAAAATCCGTGTCCACGCCGTTTCCCCCGGTGGAGTCTATACCGATATGGTCAAAGTCACCCGCCCCGATCTGACACCTGAGGGGATGATCATGCCCGAAGATATCGCCGATATCGTGGAGTTCCTCCTCACGCACCGCAGCAACGCCGTGGTGGATGAGATCCTCGTCCACCGTGAGGGGAAAGTGCCTTTTCAGGTGTGACACCTGCATCGTTCCCGGGGCGGGGGGAAGGAAAAGCCGCCTTTTTCTGATTCTTACACGCCTGCTCTTTCGATCAATTTCTGAGCGTTGTTGTAAAAGAAATCTTCTGCGTGGGGCGCGAAGAAGGGTTCTTTCATCAACTCAGTCCAGCGGGTCACAAATTTCCCTGCGACGCCGGGCGCGCCTGCCGTATCTGTTCCGAAAATAAAACGCTGCCACGCCAGACGTCCGGGGCGGAGTTTGTCGATGAGATTATAGGCTTCATATCCCAGACCGCAAGAGAAATCCAGATAGATATTGGGGAACATGTACGCCATTTCAAAGGCTTCCAGACTCCAGGGATAAGCGGTGTGGGCGAGGACGAAATTGATATCCAAGAAGATCCGTGCCGGATGATCGAAAAAAACGGGCTGCCCGAATTTGGCATTCAGCGATGCCATGCGGTTGATCTTTTCGCCCAGCTTGGGCCGGACTCCCAGCATCCCCGTATGGAAAATGACCGTGGCTTTCAGATCGTTGAGTTTTTCCCAGACAGGATAGATCATGGGATCGTCAGGAGCATATCCGTGTCCGGGCCACATCTTGAAGAAACGGACACCCTGATCGTAATAGCGCTGGATCTGGGTCTGAGCCTCCATAATGTTCCGGGGCTCGATATAGGCAGCCATGATCAAGCGGTCCTTATGAGCGGAAACAAAATCAAAGACCCGGTTATTGAATCCCGTCATCCCGAGTTCCGTATAACGGGGATGCTCCGGAGTGGCAAGGACAAGGGTCCTTTCGATATTGAATTTATCCATTTCATCCAGAAAGCCCCTGTCCTTTGCAGGGTCATCAGTGGGATGGTAGTGGGTATGGAAGTCGATGTATTTCATAATAAAGGCTCCTTTTTCTACCGTTTATAAAATCTAAGGCTGTTCAAAGAGCAGCTGGTTGGCAAGGTCGGCGACCTTGATGGTGTTGAACGCTTCTGAAGGCACAAACCGTGCGTTGCAGCTCAAATGACGGTTTTCCCAGCCGCCGCACTGGGAAAAAAGCTGTCTTACAGCTCCCCGGACCGCTTCCTCAGCCTGTTCAAGGATCACGCCGCAGAGATCAAAGGGCTGCGCCGCAGCAAAGGTCCACTCGTTGTAGATTCCGATGACATCGCTTTTCCTGTTGAGTTCACGGCAGCGGTCAAGGTAGATACGCATGGAGTATTTTCCGTAAAGTATCACCGCAGCAAGCCCCTCTTCGGCAAGAAGTGCTGCCTGTTTTTTCTGATCGTGGACTCTGAAATCAGCCATGACACCGCAAGCGGCACAACTGGCGCGGAAAATCTCTCCGGTCACGGAATTGTCAAGCTCTTTACCTGCAAAAAGACACAAAGTGACCTTTTTATGCCCCCGCCGGGCAAGGTACTCCACCGCCTGCGGGATGGCTTCCGAGTAGTCAGGCGCCGAAGAGGAGAAATCCCAGCGGCTTCTGCCGCAGAGGGGGAAAAAAGGATAACGGCGCTGTTCAAGGGTTTCCATAAGATCTGCGGGGAGTTGTTCGGGGGTACATGAGGTGATGATCCCCTCCATTCCTGAAGCGAGAAAGGCTTTCACAGCTTCGGCAGTCTGTTCCTCATCGAATCTTGCCAGCCGCAGAGCGATCTTGTATTTCTGTTTCCACGCCTCATCCATGGCGGTTTCCACCGCCGCCGCAAGAAACTGGTCGGTAAGAATGTCCACCAGAAAACCGAAACTCCGGCTGCTGCCGCGACGGAATGCCAGCGCAAGTTCACTCGGCTGGTATCCGTAAGTTTCGGCGATCTGCCGCACCCGGTCGGCACGTTCTCTGGCATCGCGCCGCTTGTCTTTGGTCGCTCCTGAAAGCGCCCTTTCCGCCGTCTTGGGCGAAACACCCGCCAGACGGGCTATTTCTTTTATAGTTATCATGCGGTAAATATAGCACGCTTTTTTATCTTTTTCAAACTTGACTTTCAGAGAAAACGGTACTATATTAAGTAACTGTACAACGAAGACAGTTATTCAACGAACAAGGAGCCTTGAAGATCATGTTTGTCCCTGAAAAAATCACCGCTGCAGAAGTCAAAGCCAAAGCCCGTGAACTCGGTGCCGATCTGGTGGGTATTTCTCCCATGTCACGCTTTGAAGGCGCCCCCAAACAGAACGATGCCCGTTACATTTTCCCTGCGGCAAAATCCATGATCGTTCTGGGATTCCGTATTGCCAGAGGTATTTTCAGAGGTATTGAAGAAGGAACCTTGTTCTCCGCCTATCCCTCCATGGGTTACGCCGGTATGAATCAGGTCTACGGTCCCATGGTCCTGTGGAACTTGACCCGCTATCTGGAAGATAAAGGCTATGAAACTCTGCCCATCATGAACAGCAACGGCGGCGAAGCCATCAACCCCGTGACCGGGAATTTCCGTGAGGGTTGGAGCCGTCCTGTGGCAGAGGGACTCCCCTACCCCGACGTGCTGCTCCACTTCAGATTATGCGCCTACATGGCAGGTCTGGGTGAAATCGGCTGGAGCAAGCTGCTCCTGACCCCCGAATACGGTCCCCGTCAGCGTTTCGTGGTGCTGCTCACCGAAGCGGAACTGGAAGGCGATCCCATCTTTGAAGGCAAGATCTGCGACCGCTGCAAACTCTGCGCCCATAACTGCACCTCTCAAGCCATCAGCAAGACTGAAACTGTCAAAACCACCGTCGCCGGCCACGAGATCGAATGGGGCAAACTGGAACCCATGCTCTGCGAAAGAGGTATCCACGGCGGATGCGACGGACAGCGCAATCCCTTTGAGGGCGACTACCCCCGCAAATACGGCTACGGCCGTGCCATTGAAGGGGCTTCCGGCTGTATGCGTGCCTGCATGATCCACCTTGAGGAAAAAGGTGTTCTCAAAAACAAGTTCGCCAGCAAGTTCCGCACCCACAAGGTCTGGGACGATATCGACCACTCCAAGCCCTGGGAAATGACTCAGGAGGTCAAAGAGACCTACGCCGATAAAGGTCAGGTCGAACCCCATAATGTCTACGAAAAATACAGAGTCGTGGACAACTACGGGACTGCCAAGAAAGAGGATGTTGAGAAACAGGAACAGGCAGCAAAAGATGCCAAGACCTACAATCCTCTGATCGACTGATAAAAATGGCTGATAAACTTCAACTTTCTGTCGGATATCAGCTCCCCGAGCGTTACAGCATCGTGGAGGTCATCGAAACCTACCGCGATGCTGTAAGCGAAGTTTATTTCCCCTGGTTCGGGATCCCCGACGGCAGAGGGGTTTCCATCCGGTACGAAGCCGACCAGTACCTGATGGAAAAAGAGCTGATACAGCTCCGGAACATGGGCGTAAAACTGCATCTGCTGCTCAATGCCAACTGTTACGGCAAAGATGCCCTTTCCAGAAAATTTGCAGAAACACTGGAGTCCATGCTGGCGTTTCTCGCCGAAAAATTCAATTTGAGCGGCATCACCACCACCTCACTTTTTGCGGCACGGCTCTGCAAAAAACAGTTTCCCGAACTTGAGGTGCGGGCATCGGTCAATATGAACATCACTTCCGCTCAGGCGATGAATTATGTCAGTGACTATTTCGACGGCTTTTATGTGGCGCGTTCACTGAACCGTGACATCGAAGCTGTGAAACAGCTCCGTCTGCCCGGCAAAAAACTCTATCTTCTTGCCAACAGCGGCTGTCTGAGCAACTGTCCCGCCCATACATTCCACGACAATCTGGTCGCCCATGAGGGGGAAATCGAACACGATAAAAACTGCTGGAACTTTCAGGGCATCTGCTGGGAGCGTTACAGCAAAAAAGTTTTTCAGGATCAGATCCTCGCCGACTCCACCTGGATCCGCCCCGAAGAAATCGACCGCTACGCCGGGATCGTGGACGGGATCAAGGTCGCTTCACGGACCAATCCCAGTTTCGGAACCATTATCAAGGCCTATGCGGAGCGTTCCTTTGAGGGGAACATGCTCAGTCTGTGCGAACCTGACTTTTCAAAACTCATCCACCTCGAAAACAAGGCTTTCCCCGAAAATTGGATGCCCTGCGCCGCAGCTCCCGGTACTCAGGAATATGAAAACATTTTAAAGGCTGTAAAACGATGAAAAAAAGCGAGATCACATGGAGTCTCATGCACCCGACTCCCCTCAATGCGGATTATATCCGGCAGCTGCTGGAAATTTCCAAAGTTTACCATGTTGACAGCTTTGAGATCTGCGGTCAGTGCCATACCCCCTACGGCGGTCTGGACGGCTTGATCGACTACCGTGAATATCCCCGGGCATTCGCCAACTGGGACCAGAAAAAGGTATCTGAAACCCAGTCCCTTATGCGCGAGATCCTCGACCTTTCTCACGCCGCCGGTAAAGAGGTCTACTACTTCCACCGTGAAGTCATGGTGCCGCCGGGACTTCTTGAAGAGATACCCGGTCTGCTGGATGAAAACGGGGAATTTGATCTTCTGGGTGAAAAGTTTGCAGCTCTCATCCGCTACAAAATCGACAAAGTTTTTACCGGACTCCCCGGTCTTGACGGTATCGTCCTGACTCTGACCGAAGCGGATTTTTCAGCCATCCACAACTCCAATACTGAAAAATATCCCCCTGTTGAAGTGGTCCGTTACATCATCTCCATTTTTGCAAGTGAACTTGAAAAACGGAACAAGCGTTTTGTCATGCGTTCTTTCGGCTCCATCGCCAAAGATTATGAAGATATCCTTGCGGGAGCGGCTCTTCTGGCGGGGAAACACAAATTTGAGATCGAAACCAAGATCACCCCTTACGATTTCGATCCCTTTCTGGGGAACAATCCCTTTTTGCGCCCCAATGCCGCTTTCACCCTCTCGGCAGAGTGCGAAAGCGTGGGGGAATTCATGGGTCAGGGCAACATGCCTTTTGAACATGTCCACAACATCGTCCGCTATGTCCGTGAGGCGCAGCAGCAGGAAGTTGACCGCTTTGTCATCCGCATCGACCGCCGGGGCAACTGCATCTTCGACCTTTACGAACTGAACTATTACGCCTACGCCCGTGCTATTGAAGATCCCCATGTCACTGCCGATGAGATCCGGCAGGAGTGGTATGAAATGCACTATCCCGCCGATATCCGCAACGAGCTGATCGAACTCGACCGTCTGGGGTGGGAAATGGTGACAAAAACCTACTTCATCGACAAACATGTGCTGTTCCACGGCAACTACGCCATGAAGTATCTCAAAGCCGCATTCGTCTTTTCCCTTTTCCGTGAGGGTGTTTCCCTTGAAAACGGCAAAGATATCTGGTCGATCCTCACGGACCGTCCGGCACCGGGGAGAGCTTTCGCCCTCAAAGAAAAGGATGAAGCGGTCTCTTGCGCCGACAGAGGCTGGGAACTTTGTTCCTCGCTCCATTTGGCTCCTGACGATTACCGTTTGAGATTGTGGCGCAACGCCACGGTCATCACCCGTTGTGTCCGTGAAATGGTCCGCTGTATTGCCGCCTACTTCGATTCACTGGAGGAAAAAGATCCTGACGGTATCAAACTGAAAAATCAGGTCGCCGCAAGTTTGAGCGAATTCGACCGTCTGGCGGGACATAAGGTGGAAATACTCCAGAGAGAGTTCATCAACGGACTGGAACACCGGCTGCACGAATACCGCCGTCCCATCGAAGAGATCTGCATCGAACCCCTTGCCGCCATCTGTCAGGCGCTCCCCCAGGAGTACACCGCAGAAATCGCCGCCCGCAAGATGTTCCTCAAAGATCACATTGACGGCGTTATCCCCGGAGGACTTTACGACGACCACCGTATTTACCGTTACATGCACGGCTCACACTCGGTGGTCCAGCACGGACTCCCCGGCCGCTGGGCGGGAAACCGTGTCTTCCCCAACGGATTCTTTGAAGTCCAACTCAAAGGGGGCAGAGAACTGGTCGTTTACGGCGACGCCGATGAAACGAAGAAATTCACCATTTCCATCAACGGCAGAGTTGAAAAAGCCCTTCTTGACGCCGACGGCATCTGCAAATTCCCCCTCAAAGAGGAGGAAAAAGAGATCACCGTCCGTCTCTCAAAAGATGGCATCATCTACCCCCTCTTCCACGCCGTCGTGGTCAGATAAATCCCCCTCAAAAAAACGGGGGCTGTTGCAAAACCTGATGTTTTGCTTCACCCTCTTTTTTTTGCACACATGGCGCCCCGCCTGAGTCCGTAAAAGTCTGTTTTTGTCCGTTTAAGTCCGCAAAAAAGCGCCGCACCCGACACTCATGCAAAATCAGAGCGTTTACCAGTACTGAGGGGTTTGGTTATCGGTCATACTTTGGGTTGTGAGTGATTTAGTGAGGTCTGCGGAGTTGGGGTAAAGACAGCGCCAGCGCTTTCTTTCCCCCAAGCCCCCATTCTTTGCGACCTGTGGGGCGGGTTGTTGTGGTGCAATGGTGATACTGGTTTTGGGGAGGTTTG
>JAZONY010000117.1:0-16620 GCA_045654705.1 Victivallaceae bacterium | reverse complement strand
CTTATAGGCATTGGCTGGTGATGACCTTGACTTCCGTGGCGTCTGCCCGGCGTGGTTGGCTGATGGCTCCCCTGCCAAACCTCACTTTGCGACCCTCGCAGCTAGAAGCAGCTGCGAGTTACTTCGGTGTCGACGTTCGACTGCTTATTTTATCTCTTCAAGAGAAATGTTGTCCACCCAGGCGGTTCCTGAACACAGGAGCAGCCACGCCCGGAGTGTGACCTTTTTTGCCTTTTCAACCTGCAGAGAGGTGACGAATTCAAAGCTCACCCCCTGCCAGTCGCAGCTGCCCGTCAGCATGTTGCGGGAGGGGTAAAAATGGTTGCTGTCGTCGTAAAACTGGAATCCGAAGCCCCCTTTTTTCGCCAGGGCAGTGACCTTGTCGAGCTTGACCATGGCAGAGAGGCGGTAACGGGTGACAGGTTTGAGTTTGGGCAGAGTGATGTTGATGAAGTTCCCCTTTTTGTCCCCTGAAACGATCTTCATGGAACGGGGGGCGCTGTAAAACTCCTTGTTGTCAAATTCGCACCAAGAGACACCGGGCTTGAAAAAGCGGGTCCACATGGTGTGTTTGCCGTATTTCCAGGAGATTTTTCCGTTTTTCCTGATTTCCTGAGTCGAGGTGAAATTGCCGTCGGGGACCAGCTCTTTTTCAGGAGCGATCATTCTGCCGTAGTTTTCAAGATCGTGGAATCCATTGACATAGGGACTCCAGGTGTAACCGTTGTGGCTTTTGGAGTTGTCTTTGAGGACACGGCTTCTGGAAAAGTTGACGGGAACGCCTTTGGGATTGAATTCAGGGAGATTTTTCAGAGGTATCCGCAGTTCCAGACGGAACCCTTTTGAGGTGTTGACCGCCTTGACTGTTGCGCCGGAGTTCCACTTGTAGTCCCCTGCGGGCTTGGTCTGTCCCAGACGGAGCCATTTGATGTCTGTGAAAGCACCTTTGGAGTTGATGATCCACTGGTAGTAATTTTTACCGTCACCTGTGGGATTGATGAAGAATTCGACCTCATTTTCCCGCCAGATGCCTTTGTAGTCCTGTTCACGGTCAAAGGCGACCACATTATTCATGTCAGGCTCTTCGCAGTCAAAGATGACTTCAAGAAATTCCTTGCTGCGTTTGGCGGTAACAAGGGTCTTGACCTGCTGTTTTGAGCTGTCAGTGAGCTTGTAGGGACGCAGATAAAGGGGCGTTCCTTCAGCGAATTTCAGCAGATTGACCGCCTTGTTCCTTGAAAGATAACGCTGGGACTCCGCTTCCATGGGGTCCATGAATTCACGGCGGAAAAGTTCGATGCGCCGGGCTTCGAGGGAGTCTTTGGCAACTTTGGCACGGGCACGGTCAAAGGCTTTGTGGAACTCTTTCTGCTTTGCAGGGGAAAAGAGATTGTTCCAGAGTTCGTTTTCTCCGGGGATGGAGTTGACGGGACCTACGGGAGTTTCAACAACTCTGCCGATGACCTTGCGGATCCAGAGGTATTCAAACTCTTCGAGGAGCTTTTTCATTTCAGGCGCAGCCTTGCCGAACATCAGGGTGTAGAACTCCTCCATGATCTTCTTGTAGTCCACAGAGTTGTCCCAGGCGATACGGCTGAAAACGTAGTAGTTGAGAGCGTAATAGAAGAATCTGTCGCAGTTGGAAGCAAGATAGGCTCCGAAAACATCCGGCGCAATGGTTTTGTAGTAACGCCCCACGGCAAGAGGGGAGGGGGCGGGGATGCCCGGAAGAGCGTTGTTATGGGTTTTGTAGGTGTAGTTCCATGTCCACACCTTGCGGCCGGTCCGCTTGTGCCATTCGGCGATGCCGTAATGACGCTCTTTTGCGGTGCTTTCGCCCCGTGCGGAAGGAGTTCCCCCGTCGTTCCACGGACCGGTATCAGCCACCATGACGATAATGTTGTCGGGGAAAGGCACTTTGGGAACGGCACGGTAGGGGAAATACGCCATCATGGTGATGATACCGTCGATCTTCTCTTTTTTCAGGCGGTTTGCCCAGTCGATGACCTGTTCCCAGACGACATCGTTGGCGTAGTCTGACATCTTGTAATTGAAGCGTTTCTGACATTTGGGGCAGCGGCAGGCGAAAAATCCATCCTGGGGCATGACATCCACAAAGGGTTTGCGGAATGTGATGAAGTTCCATGCGGGCTTGTTACGGAAATACATGCCCCGCTCTTTGGGCGGGCGGCCTGTGAGATAGGCTTTGATATCCTGATAGATGACCTCGGTGACGGGACTGCTCCAGCAGATATGGCCTGCGAACATGCCCTCTTTTGAAGTACGTCTTGCGCCGGTGTCGGTCATGGCGAAGTATTCAGGATTGCTTTTGGCAAAACGGTCGAGAAGATTGAAACGGGTCAGACCGTGATTGCTGGGGAGATAAAAGGTCTCCATACGCATACGGTAGTAGTTCAAAGTCTTCATGGGGTGGAGCTTTTTATTTCTCTCCTTCCCCTCAAAGTAGGTTCCGTCCCAGTAGTAGGAATATTTGCGGTAGAGGAAGTCGGGGCGTTCAAAGATATGACACTCGGGGATGGGAAGGGCAGGGCGCTTGATGATGATGGTCCCGAGTTCGCCGGGGAAATAGAATCTCACATTGGCGAAACGTTCAAGGAAGTCATAGACACCGAAGAGGGTCGCCCGTTCATAATGCTGCGCCCAGACGCCGCCTGTGAGGGCACGGACCGGGTCGGCTTTGGCATCGTCACGGCCTGCGATGATGATATCATTGCCCACGGTTTTGATGATGAATCCGTCACGGGGGAGTCGGGCGACATCAACGCCGTTTTTCAGAACAAAGGGGGAGTTCCCCACATAGATATTGTGCTTTTTACCTGCCTGAGCGGAAATGGCTATCTTTTTGCCCAGAATCTGTGAAAGAAACTCCTGCAGCTGGGCGGCGGCGAAACGGACGGCGGGGGAAGCCTTGGCATCGATAACGATACCGGTGTTTTCCGCAGAAAGGAGTGCGGCCTGTTTGTTTGCTGAAATGACCGCCTTGCGGGGAGGGCGTTTCAGCGTGGGCGGCTCCTGATTTGCTTCTGCGGAGAAGCTCAAGGCGAGTAAAACGGCAGAAATGAGCAATGATTTTTTCATAAATACATACCTTATTTTGATTTTTCAATGACTTTCACATCATCCACCCAGGCGGCTCCTCCGGTGGAGTTCAAACTGAAACGGATATAACTTCTTTCCCCGGGTTTCAAATCCTTCGGCGTGCGGACTTTCTTGCTGATGACGGTCCAGGGGCAGCTGTCTCCCAGACGCACCTTGTAACCGGGATAGGAAAAATTGCCGCTGTTGCCGAAGTTGAAACGGAACCCGAAAGTGCCTTTCACCTTTTCCATGCGCAGGAAGAAGCTCACCTGATATTCGGTATCGGGCTTGAGGTTCCGGAGATACTGGAACGCCTGCACACGCTTCCCGTCGGCACTTTGCAGCAGCAGACTGTTGCCCCCTGAGATAAAGAAGTTTTTATCCGGCACAGCCAGACGGTCCGTGACCCAGCTTTTTTTCAGAAGTTCCCTGTCGAAAGAGGGATTGTTGACAAGGTTTTTCTGAGGTGTGTCTTTGAAAGAAAGTTTGCCGAAACGGGAAATTTCGTTGAAACTTCTGGCAAAAGGACTCCAGCTGTAATAGGGGGTGGGGAGCTTTTTATCTTTCAGTACCCGGTGACGGGCAAAGTTGGCAAGGAGTCCGTCAGATGCTGCCTTGCGCATGGATTTGCGGGGAATGGCAAGTTCCGCCTGCCACCCTTTGCCGGGGATGAGAGTCGTGGTGACTTTTGCGTTGCTGTTCCACTTCATGCCTTTGCTTCCGGGGCCGTGTTCCAGATCGCAGACGGAGCCGGAGGCGTTGACCAGTATCTGATAACAGTGCTGCCGGTCGCCGTCGGGGGAAAGATAGATCTCCACTTCCGAATCCCTCCAGATATCTTTCTGGTCAAAGGGGCGTTTGAAACTCTGCATGATCCCGAGTTCAGGTTCTTCGCAGAAGAAGCGGAAATAGAAATTTTCATCATCATACAGCACCCGGACTTCCGTTGAAACTTCCGTTTTGCCTTCCCGGGAACCCGGCAGGTAGAGGGGGGCGATTTTTTGCCAATCAGAGTCTGTGGGCGCCATTTTTCCTTTGAACTCCTTGACGGGGAAGGAAAAGAGATTGACTGCATCGCTTGCGTTGAGGAATTTTTCAGATTCACGGATAATGGAATCCAGAAACTCCTGCCGGATGAAGCGGACTCTTGCAAGGACCGTTTTATCCTTTGCCGCAAGTTTTTCGGCACTGTCGAAAAGTGCCGTCAACCGTTGGAGTTCCTGAGGAGAATAGATCTTGTTCCACAAATCCAGTTCCGAGGGGTAGACCGCTTTGGGACCTTCTGCTGTTTCCATGACATTGGAAGCGATTTTTCCCCAGTTCCGTTCAATGGAGTTGAAAAACTCTTTCATGGGTTTTGCGGCGGGACCGTAAAGGTTGACGGCGTGTTCTTCAAGGAGCTGCTCCACATCGGTGTCGGGGTTCCAGGCAAGTTTCCCGAAAACATGATAGATGAGGTAGTTGAACATCACCACATCGCTTTCACATTCGATGTAAAGTCCGAAAATATAGGGCCGTGCCTTTTTGATGAAACTTGCCAACGCCCGGGGGGTGGTGTGGGGGATCCCCTCCATCCTGCCGCCGTATTTGCCGGGATAGGTCCAGAGCCATGTTTTCTGCCCCAGTTTTTCATACCACGCTTTCAGTAAAGCCATATCTTTTTCCTGCCGGGCGGGGTTGAATTCGTTCCAGGGACCCCGGAGTGCCAGCATCACAAGGAGGTTCTCCGGGATGGAGATTTCCGGAAGCATCCGGTAGCTGGCGTAAGCCATGGTGGTCAAAAAGCCTGGGACGCCGCTTTTTTTCACATCCTTGCAGATATTGGCGAAAAACTGCCAGAAATAATTTGTGCTTGCCTGAGCGCCTTTGGAAAAATGTTTCCAGCACTCAGGACAGCGGCAGTGGTAAGCTGAGTCATTGGGCATGATGTTGAAACAGGGCATACCGGGGGTGTGGATCTTGTTCCATGCAGTCTTTCCTTTCCGGTCGAGGATCCCTCTTGCGGAGGGAGGTTCATTTTTCAGAAAGGATATGGCATCTTTGACGATCTCATGTCTGATACCGCTTGCCAGACAGAGCTGGGCATCTTTGTCGGTTTTGCCGCCGTTCATCCGCTTTCCGTTGGTATTGACGGCGAAGTATTCGGGATGGCTTTTGCCGAATCTCAGGTGATAGCTCAGGAAAAACAATCCGTGACAGTTGGGGATGTAGATGGTTTCCATGCGGTTGCGGAGCTTGTTGAGCGCGCCGTTCCACTGGGGATAACGCCGGATGGGCAGTTTGCCGTAATTGTAGTCGTTGAAACGGCGCTGGAGAAAGTCGGGACGGTCGTAAATGTCGATGGCGGGAAGAGGAATACTTTTTTTCCGGGGCGTAAAGGTTCCGAGTTCACCGGGGAAATAGTAGCGGACTCCGGCGAAACGTTCAAGAAAGTCGTAGGCACCGTAAAGGGTTCCCCACTCCCCTTTTATGCCCGTTGAGTTGATCTGCTTTACGGGATTGCTCCGGGGGAGGTCTCTGCCGATGATGAGGATCTTTCTGCCATGGGTTTTGATGACAAAACCGTCCCGGTCAAAGGTTTCAGGCGCGATTTTCAGTTCTTTGGCAAGCTGTTTGTCGCCGATGCAGATCTGGATTTTTTTTCCGGAGCCTCTGGTGACGGTTTCGGGTTTTTCGCCGAAAACTTTACCCAGAGCTGCGGCGATCTCCTGAGCGGCGAGTTTGACAGTTGGCGTCTGCTCCCCCATGACGATCTCAAAGTTTCCGGGCGCAAGGGTAAGGAGCGTTTCACTTCCGGTTTTGATCTTGCGGGGATGTCGGGGTTCGATGCTGAAAGGCAGTACATTTTGTGCGTTGAGACACACAAAAGAGGCACAGGCGATGAGCGTGGCAAGGGCGTATTTCATCATTTATCACCACGTGTCTTTCCAGCCTTTCCCGAAGGGATACCAGAAAGATTGATCGGAGCTCGAGGGAACCTTATTGCGGGTAATGGTGGAAATATTGCCGCCGAGATAAAGAACTGTTGCCGTGCCGCCGGGATGGACAGTTGCAAGTTTGTCAATCTTGTTGTAGGCAAATTGAGAGGCTCCATTGGTTTCTGTGATGGTCAGATGACGGGAGGGGCGTTTGACCTGATTCATTTTCAGTTTTCCGGAATGTTTGTAGTTGATTCCTGTGAAGTGGACACTGGTTTCATCGCCTTTAAGACCGAAGAGAGCTTTGTCAAGAACCATGTCAGGACAGGCGAATTTACAGATATTGTGATCCTTGTAACCGGGCTTGAAAGGATAACGCCAGCCCCCGAGAACGCCGTTGCGGTTCAACCCCAGATAGGATGCCATGAAGCCCTGCAGCTGACCGGAACCGATATATTTGGGGCGTGTTCCTCCCCACCAGGCGGTACTCAAACTTGCACTTCCACCGTTCCAGTAGGGCATGACAAAATCCTTACTGTCAGCACAATAGAAATGATACGCCTTGCTGATATTGCTGAAATTGTTGATACATGAGGTTTGTTTGCCCCGTTTCCGTGCCTGCTGCAATGCAGGCAGAAGCATGGCGGCAAGAATGGCGATGATGGCGATGACAACAAGAAGTTCGATCAGGGTGAAATGCCTTTTCCGTAAAGAAGATACTTGGGAGATCAGTTGCATATGTTTATTCCTTTCAAGATTGCTTCAAATAAATAATGGCTCCTGTTTTTCCGTCGATGGTGATTTTACCGGCGGAAAATGTGCCGTTGATACATTCTGTGACCTGCCAGGGCGGGGCGATATCAAGTTCCGCATGGCAAGCTGTTCTGCTGTTGTTGACGGCAACGACGGCAAGGGTGCTGCTGTCGATGTGATGCTCCGTCAAAGTCAGCTGACGGTCGGAACGGGTGACGATCCTTCCGATACCGGCAGTTTTTGCCGCAACTTTGTAGACGGCGCTGTAATCGGGAGCGTCCTCATCGAATGCGCCGGATGTGGTCAGCAGGGCGCTTTCCAGAGGCGCATTGAGGAAAAGGAGTTTGCCCTTTCCGTAAGAGGCGCAGCAGTATGCCGCATTGCCGTCGGCATCTTCTGCAAGGACCTCAGTTCCGGGGCGTGCCGTTATGAGCAGATGGGCTGTGCGGGGAATGGAAAGGTCGATGCCGTATTTTTCAGAAAAGAGCTTTGCGGGAGTTCTGGCGTCGAAAATGGTTTCGATGATGACACCTGTGGGTTCCATGGGCTGGACGCCTGCGTTGTCTGAGGTGATGAGCAAAGTGGCACCTGCTTCCACTTTTTTGAGAAGCTCCAGATAGCGGTGTTTTGAAATGACCGAGAAATCCTTGATGGATGGCATGATGTAAAGTTGTGTATCAGGAAGTTTTTCTTCGCACCAGACATTCTGTACATCGAATCCCGCCTGTTTCGCAAGGAGAAAACTCATATAAGAGATGCCCCAGCAATCGGTGTCACGGGTCAATATGACCGTTGCATCGATCCTGTGGCGGGGGAGGATATGTTTTGAAACGGTTTCGGCAAACTTTTTCATTTCGATCAGGGCGGGCTTGGGAGAGCCGTCAACTCTGAGCAATCCCAGTTCCCGTTCCATCGCCACCCAGTCGTAGGGGGTCTGGGGGAGTTCCGTCTGGTCGTTGGCGCACCACCACAAGGCACCGTGGCAGCTGTGGGCGTAGGCGTTCCAGTAAGCGTTGCGCAGATAGGCACTTGAAATGCTTTCAGAGGTGTAAGTGGGACCGAAACTGCCGATTTCCTCAACAAAGGCGGGCTTCCCCCCCATGTCGGCGTAATAGGTGGTTTCCGCCGCGGCGTGGAACGCACTGCGGAAGGAGTAAAGGGGATCGACCCGGCAATGGGGGGTGAATGCAGGGTAGGGGTGGGTGCAGAGGATATCCGCAACTTCACCCACGGCGGTCTGGGTGGTCCGGTCGGAGCCGTGCATACCTGAGACCACGGGGCGGGAGTCATCTTCCAATTTGATGGCGGCGGTGATGGTGTGTCCCCAGAGCCACATTTCCGAATCGTTGTGGGGGGCGAGACAGTTGCATTCATTGCCCCAGTCCCAGGCGACGATAGCGGGTTCATTTTTCAGATTTCTGACGAAACAGCGGACAAAAAGCACCTGCCAGCGGATAACTTCGGGGTCGGTGAGCAGATTACGGCGTTCAAAGGCGGGGGGGATGTGCATTCTGCCTGACATCCATCCGGTGATGAGACCGACGATGAGTTGGAGCTGATACCGGGAAGCAAGCTGACAGAGGGTGTGGAACCTTTCAAGCATGACAGGGACAACTGCGGCTCTGCCGGTTTCCGTATCGGGCATCGGCTCCTCACCCATGCGGAACTCGCCGAAAGTCTGGGCGAACTGGCTGTGTTCATGGAGTATCTGGAAATCAGACCACAAAGGGAATACACGCAGCACGGTGACACCGTGGGCGGAAAGCTGTTTGAAATCCCGTTCCACCGCAGCGGGGTCCCAGTTGCGCCACATAAAGGTCCCTGCGTTGGATGCCCAGTAATTACAGCCTGCAAAAAAGGGCTGTCCGTCAGAAAATATGGTATTGTTCATAGAAAAAATGATCCTGTGTTTTGTCACGGATATACTTTACACCCGTATCTCTTTTATTGCAAGAGCAGAACAATAAAAAACGCACCCTTTCCATCGAGGGAAAAGGCGCGCCGGATTGACAAGCGGCAAATTATTTGCTGATGAGCTTGAAGTTGCTGACGGTGAATTTGAAGTTTTCGCCGTGCTTATACTGACTTTCGCTGATGTTGAATCCGATTCCTGAGACCGCCGCAAGATCTTTGACTTTGGTCAGGGGGAGGACAACCTTGTTGACCGCATTGTTCTTGAGTGCGGGAATGGAAACTGTGGCAGATGCAGGTTTTTGCGCTCCGGCAACTGTCCAGAAGATGTGGAAGGTCAGAGGATATTTTTCAGTCTTGCCGGTGAACTCAAGTTTCAGATCAAAGGAGATGGCTTTGGCTTGGGACCAATTTTTTTCAGCGGAGATGAACTTGCGGAGATAAAGCCGGGGCCAGCCGACAGGATATTTGGCTTCGCCCCCTTTGTGGTCGATGGGCATGTTGACCACAAGGGCGTTGCCGTTCCGGGTGACAGTACATTCGGCAGGCTCCCACCGTTTGGCGTCGATGACTTGAGAGAGGTCTGCCGCAGAGAGGGTGAAGGCAGCGGCAGCGAGAAAGAGAGTAAAGAGATGTTTCATGATGTTTTTTTCCTTGAATTATTTGTTGATGAGTTTGAAGTTGCTGACGGTGAATTTCAGATTTTCGCCGTGCTGATAATGGTTTTCGCCGATGCTGAAACCGAATCCGCAAACAAAGGCGGAGTCTTTGACCTTGTCAAGAGGCATGACCACCTTGTTGACGGTGTTGTTTTTCAGTGTGGGGATGGTTGCGGCAACAGAGGTATCTTTCTTTGCGCCCGGAGTCTTGGTGAAAACGTGGAAGGTGATGGGGAACTTGGCGGTTTTGCCGGTGAATTCAAGTTTCAGGTCAAAGGAAACAGCCTTGGCTTTGCTCCAATCCTTTTCCATGCCCTGCATCCTGATAAGGTAGAGCCGGGGCCAGCCGATAAGATATTTGGGCTGTACGCCGGTTTTGTGGTCGATGGGCATGTTGACCACAAGAGCGTTGTTTTCGGTCTTTGCGGTACTCTCAACAATGACCCAGCGTTTGACATCGATGGCTTGAGAGATGTCTGCTGCCGGAAGGGCAGCGGCGAAAAGGACAAGGGCAAAAATGGAAAAAAGTTTCATGTTTACGCTCCTTTTATGGATTATTTGTTGATGAGTTTGAAATCACTGACGGTGAATTTGACATTTTCGCCGTGCTTGTAATGTTCTTCTGAGATGTTGATTCCCAGACAGACGACATTGTTAAGATCCTTGATGTTTGAAAGATCAAGTGTCGCTGTGACCTCCTTGTTATTGATCAAACCGGGGATCAGGAGAAACGTGGTCTTGACTTTCGCCTCTTTGGAACTTTGGGTTTTGACCTGGAACGCAACGGGCTGTTTTTCACTTTTTCCGGTGAACTCAAGTTTGATTTTGAAAGAAAGAGCTTTGGCTTTGCTCCAATCTTTTTCAGCGGAAGTGAGCTTGCGGAGATAAAGCCGGGGCCAGCCGACAGGATATTTGGCTTCGCCCCCTTTGTGGTCAACGGGCATGTTGACCGTCATGGCTTTGCCGTTCTGTGCGACGGTACATTCGGCAGGCTCCCACCGTTTGGCGGCAGCGATGCCAGAGAGATCTGCTGCAGAAAGGGTGACAGCACCGGCAGCGGCGGCTGCAGCGAAAGTTTTGATAAGTTTCATGTGGATAGTCCCTTATTTCTATTGGATCAGATAATGAACTGATCTTCCATTTCAGTCAATGTTATGGCTTTGCCTTCGTCATTGAGGTAAACCATATCTTCAAGACGGATCCCACCCTGATCGGGATAGTAAAGTCCCGGTTCATCGGTAACGACGATACCGGCTTTCAGGGGCGTTGCCCCCCGGGGACCGATGTGAGGGGCTTCATGGATATTCAAGCCCACGCCGTGTCCGAGGCCGTGGAAAAATCCGTAATCCCCTTTTTCGTCGCATCCGGTGGAAAATCCATGCTTTGCAAGGATGTTTTCAGCGCATTTGTGGATCTCCGAGGGAAGTGCCCCGACTTTGATACAGGTTTTGGCAAACTCTCTTGCTTCAAGAACAGCATCATAAGCACGGCGCATGAAATCCGACGGATTCCCCTTGACCACGGTACGGGTCAGATCACCCCAGTACCCTGTTGAGGCGGAACGGGGGAAAATGTCAAGGACCACAGGGAAATCTGCCAATATGACACCGCTGCCGGTGTTGTGAGGCTGGGCACCCTGAAGACCGCCTGCGCAGATGGTGTTTGCGGCGGTCATGCCCCGTCTCATCATGGTGCAGTCCACTTCGGCGCGGAGTATTTCAGAGGTGAGGGGGGCGTTCTGCCAGACAAGAGTACGGTCGGGAGCGATATCGCTTTCTTTAAGGATCTCGATGGCTCTGCGGCATCCGGCTTCGGCGGCACGGAGCGAAACGACGATCTTTTCAACTTCCGCAAGAGTTTTGAACTCTCTTTCAGGGAAGAGACTTTTTTCGGCGATCTCGAGGGTGAATCCGGCACTCTTCAGTTTTTCCGCCATGGCGACGGAAAAACTTCCGGGGATGATCAAGGTGTCGATATCCCACTCAAGAGCGATCTCTTTGACGGTGTCGACAATGCCTTTTGACATCCTCAGGACCTTCACATCCTTAAGTGCTGAGCTTACGGCGCGGTTGTACTCCAGGGCTGAAACAGAACAGACCTTGCGGGAACCTGATTGCATGTAAAGAAAATTGTCCGGGGCTGAAAAACCGCTGGCGTAACGCAGATCGGTGACATTATTGCCGTCACCTATGAGCAATATTGCTTTTTTCTCCATAAAACTTGAAATCCTGATTTGCATTTTTTTGATTATAACTGTACATTAAAATAACGCCAAAAAAAATTTTTTCAAGGGGGAAAACATGATTCAAGCGATTATTGTAATTGTTTTTGCATATTTTGTGGGTGCCATACCTTCCGGATTTCTCATCGGCAAGTTCCACGGGATCGATATCCGGACCGTCGGTTCATGCAATACCGGGGCGACCAATGTCACCCGCTGCATCAGCAAAAAAGCGGGCGTTTTCTGCTTTTTCTGCGACTTTCTCAAAGGTGCGCTTCCGGTGCTGCTTGCGGCGCAGCTCTCTTCTCTTGCCTGGCTGCAGATCGCTGCATTTGCCGTCGCTGTTGCCGGACACATGTTCCCTGTTTATCTGAACTTCAAAGGGGGCAAAGGCATCGCCACCGCTGCGGGGGGCGCCTTCGCTATTGCTCCTCTGCCTCTGCTTGCGGCTCTGCTGGTCTGGTATGCGGTGTTCCGTATTTCCCGCTATGTTTCTCTTGCCAGTATCATCGCCGCAACGGTGCTGCCGCTGGGAGCATTGGTGCTGTGTCTGGTCTTTGACCCTGTGAAAGCTCATTTCCTGCTGCGTGTCCAGTGGATCACAGTCATCGCTTTTGCGCTCATCTGCGGTCTGGCGATCTACCGCCACCGTACCAATATCGTGCGTTTGCTCAACGGCACTGAAAACCGCTTTGAAAAGAAAAAATAAGTTCCGGAAATTTCAGTTTTCCTGAGCCGTGGGGAGTGTGACTGTAAAAATCGACCCCTCATCCGGCGTTGAGACAAGATCGATCTTCCATTTGTGGGCTTTGACGATGGCTTTGACCAGTGAAAGCCCCAATCCGTTGCCCTGCAGATGACGGCTGACATCACTGCGGAAGAAGCGTTTGAAAACCTGATCCTGATCTTTCAGGGGGATCCCGCATCCGGAGTCGGCGACGGCAACTTCGATATGGTCATCCTTTTTTCTGATTTTCAGAGCGACAAAACCTTTTTCGGTGAATTTCAACGCATTGCCGAGAAGGTTTGAAAGCAATCTCTGGTACATTTTTTTGTCTGCGGAAACGATCAATTTTTCATCGGGAATTTCCACCGTGAAATCCAGTCCTTTTTCCTCAAAAGCCACCTGCATGAATTCGCAGAAGTCGGCGGTGACACTGCAAAGATCCACAGGCGCAAGCTGAAGCGCCCCCGGAGCCGCATTGGTCCGTGAAATATCCATAATGGTATTGACAAGTTCTTTGAGTCTTGTGATCTCTTCTGCGACGGAAACGCAGTCATCTCTGGTTTCCTCCGGCAGATCTTTGCGGGTGAGGAGCAGTTCGATGGTCCCTGAAATGCGGGTGAGGGGTGTCCTCAGATCGTGTGCCACATTGTCGGAAACGGTCCTGAGTTCTTTCAGCAGATTCTCGGTCCGTTCATTCATGGCGTTGAATGTGGCTGTAAGCTCCTGTATTTCACGGTCGTGGGCGGTGGACTCCCTGAGACGGAAACTGTAATCCCCTGAGGAGATCCTGTTCATCGCCAGCGTTGTCTCTTTGACACCCCGGATGAAACGGCGGGTCAGCAGCCAGGCGATGACTGCACCGGCGGCGGTCATGCACCCCAGCAGAATGGCACCGATAGAGCTGATATCCGCAAGATAGGCGAGGCGTTGTTTCAGACCGATGGCGACAACGAGCTGCCTGCCGTCGGCGAAGGTGAAACGGGAATAGCGGAAGTTGTCGATATTGGCAGGATGAGGCGTGTTTTGCAGCTTTGCAAGGACTGCACGGGGAACGGCGTTGGGGGGGGACTCCAGATAAAGGGAGTTGTCCGGCTCAAATATGGCGATACCGAAGTTGTCCTGTCCCCGGTTGAGGAGCAGATTTGAAAAATAGTTGATGAGAGAACCTTTGTTGTGTTCGGGGAAGATACGTTTTCTGTATATCCCCCCGTTGTCAAGGACCCGCATTTCACAGTATTCGCCCCGGTCGATGGTGAATGCTGTATGGTAACGCCGCATATCCCCCGGCGCAGAGCTGCCGTTGCGGTATCCGGTGAAAAGGATGAGGACCCCGGGGAACTTTTTCTCCAGGATCCGGCGTTTGTCGGCGGGATAGGCGCTGCCGTGGAGTATTTCGTTGAAACTGCCTGTACGTCTGCCCAGCAGATGAAGCTCCGCCGTGCGTGTGGCGATGCGTTCAGCGTTGGCATCGTAGGAGTTGTTGAGCAGCTTATAGACCAGACAGGTGCAAAGTGCCATGATCATCAGGCAGGAAACAAAAAAGAGCAAAGCGTAGCTCAACGCCAGACGGGTTTTCAAAGAGTTGCGGAACATCGTTTTTTATTCCAGCATGTAACCGATGCCCCGGACGGTGTGGATGAGTTCACGGTCAAAGGGTTTGTCGATTTTTTCACGGAGTTTGTAGATCCTTGTTTCCACCACATTGGTCTGGGGATCGAAGTTGTACTCCCAGACATGTTCCATGATCATGGTTTTTGTGACAACTCTCCCGGCGTTGCGCATAAGATATTCGAGAAGATCATACTCTCTCGGGGGCAGATCGATCTTTTCGCCGTTGCGCACCACTTTGCGGGTCAGCAGATTGATGGTGAGATCCGCCACAGAAAGGGAGGTCGGGTCGGCACTCATGGAGGAACGGCGCAGCTGCGCCTGGATATTGGCAAGAAGTTCAGTGACGGAAAAGGGTTTTTCAAGGTAAAGGTCGCCGCCTGAGTGCAGTCCCCGCACCTTGTCGTCAAGGGAGTTTCTGGCACTGAGGATGATGATGGGGACAGCGATCCCCGCCTGACGGATATTTTCGATGACGGTGAAGCCATCCACCAGAGGGAGCATCAGGTCGATGATCGCCAGATCGAATGACTCCGTTTTGGCAGTCATGAGACCTGCTCTGCCGTCGGCGGCATACAAGGTGGTATAGCCTGATTCTTTCAGAGCTTTGAGCAGAAAATCTGCTGTTTTTTTATCATCTTCAATAACAAGGATCTTCATAAAAACTCTCCCGGTCCTGTCTGCTGCAATTTCTTCCTATTACCTTGATATACTATACACCGGATTCCCCCATATTGCAAACCTGCTTGCGGAACTGAAAATAAGTGTCTGAAACCTTATCTCGTTCAATTGTACTGATATAGAGACCATGTACCGGAACAAAGATAACCAAAAAGTGTAAAATCCGACTATTTTCCGGTAATAAAAGGGTGCTATATTATACACCAGAGTAAGAAAATCAAGAGGAAATTGCATCAGTCGGAGTTTTTTTTATGAATAACGAAACAGTTCAGGAAAAAATCGTCGCCGCAGGACTGTGGTGCGTGATCATCGCATTCATCGTTCTGTTTCTGCGCAGTTGGAATTGGAGCTGTGCCGGAGAAGCTCTGCCCTGGCAGGGATATTTCTTTACTGCTGTTTCTGCTTTTATGTTGCTGTACATTCTTTTCGGGGCGATTTGTGCCGTGGTCTATCGTCCGGCAGCTGCGCTGACGGATGAAGAACTCCCCGGATGTACGGTGATCGTTCCGGCTTACAACGAGGGCAAACATGTGGCGGAGACTCTTTTCAGTCTTCTGGAATCGGATTTCCCCCCTGAAAAACTTCAGATCATCGCCATCAACGACGGTTCAAAAGATGACACCATGGAGTGGATCCGTTACGCCGAAAACCGTTCCGGCGGCAGGATCATCTCTCTTGATCTAATGAAAAACGGCGGCAAAAAACATGCCCTTTACCGGGGATTCCACATGGCAAAGCATGATATCGTCGTCACCGTTGACAGTGACTCCATTGTGACAAAGGACAGTCTGCGGAACATGGTTTCAGCTTTCAACAAGCCTGACATCGGCGGTGTCGCCGGCAATATCAGGATCAAAAATCTTTCTGACGGTGCCATCCCCAGAATGATGGATGTGGGATTCATGTTCGGATTTGAGATCATCCGCTCCGCACAGAGCCTCACGGGATGTGTCATGTGTACCCCGGGCGCTTTGAGTGCTTACAGAAAAAGTATCGTCATGCCCTTTATGGATGAGTGGCTGCACCAGACTTTTCTCGGAGTTCCTGCCAACATCGGCGAAGACCGCGCCATCGCCACCATGATCCTGCGCCGCAATTACAAAGTGACCTTTCAAAGCAATGCCATTGCCGCCACCTGCATACCGTGGACTTACGGGAAATTCTGCAAGATGCTTCTGCGCTGGCTCCGGAGCGATGTGCGTGAAAATTATCTGATGATGCTCCATTTCTTTCAGGAGTTCCGTTTTTCCCTTGCCCATGCCGCCTTTGCCTTTCATCTCGGCTCCCTGGTTCTGGGGACTCTCCTGCCGGTCATTTCTCTGCCTATCCTCTGTGATATGCTCTGCCGTTTCACGGCAGGCGGTATATTCCACGCCCTTTATTACGGTGTCGGACTCAGCGTTGTCGGCGCCCTGATCCCTGCGGTGATCTACGCCAAACGCATGTCGGTCCTCAATGCGGTCTGGGGATGTGTGTATTCCTTTTACAGTATGCTCCTTTTGAGCTGGATCCCCGTGTACGCCTTTTTTACCGCCCGCAACAGCAACTGGATGACACGGGAAATCACCCCGCCTGCCGGAAGCGCTGAAAAGATTTCCCAATTTTGCGGAGATACCGGCAATCTGAAACATTGACCCTTTGCCCCCCCTGACCTCCTTGTACCGGTCCAACACTCCCGTTGCCGGTGCAAGGAGGTTTTTTTTACAGAGGGTATTTCAAAAGTCAGTCGAAAAGAGGAGTACAAAAAAAGGTACTGTTGCAAAACATCAGTTACCGATAATGTCTGGTCCACAGACCGGAACTCTCCCTTTCCCTGTGTTCAACGCCACGGGGGCATATTATACCCTCGAGCCGGTTGACAGTCTGCGGGCGTTTTCGTTGTTTTGACACAGCCCACTTGTATTGACCAGTGGACAAGGTGCCCGCTAGCTGAAACAGCCAACCACAGTGGTCGAAGCCGTGAGCCAGCGAAGGTGCTTCGCACCGAGCGCGCAAGGTTGGAGCGGAATAAGCCCCTGCGGTATTCCGCAGGGGGCGCCCCGA
>JAZONY010000116.1:0-6945 GCA_045654705.1 Victivallaceae bacterium | reverse complement strand
CCCCCCCCCCCGTATTCGGGGCGGGGGGGGGGGGGGGGGGGGGGGGGGGGGGGGGGGGGGGGGCCATCAAAGGAGTCAAGATAATTCCGGAAAAGCGCTTCTCCTTCGCCCCTGAAAATACGGTCGAGCCAGGGATAACGGCGTTGAAGCTCCCCGGCGCCGCCGCCGAGACATTCGGGACCGCCCACGGCGATGCGGCACTCCGGCGCAAGGGCGTGGCAACGCTGCAAGACGTTGAGAGCTGTTTCCCTGTTGAAAAGGTAAAGAGTCGTCACCAGCAGATCCCCGTCCAAAGCGTTTATATCACTTACAGCCCCCATGATATCCTGGGCGATGGTCATATCATAGCGGACCCACTCCCAGTTGTCAAGTTCCCTGCAGGCACTGTGCAAAAGGGGCAGGGCAAGGGAGGAGTGTGAAAAGGAGCTGTTGACCGTCAGAAAGACAAGACGGCGTTTTTTTGCAGTTGTATCAGGCATGATCTTCAATTCCGGCAACTTTGATTTTTTGAACGATACGGCATTCTCTGCCGGGAGTTAAGTATAATGGTATCATCTCCGGAAAATGCCCTGTTCGTCAGGATTCTGTCAGCAGAGTAAAAAGAATTAATTTCTGCAAACTCAGGAACTGCTGATACAAATAACAACAAAACATGGCTCAGTTCTGAAAATACATTTTTCATCCGGCTTTCTCCAATGACGACCGGCATAATATAACCGCTGACCACAAATTTGTCAAGCACGTATTCATTTAATGACACCACTTCAGCGCTTGACATTTTCCGTTTTCCGGATCATGCCACAAATACCAGATGATACGGCTCTTTTTATTTTCAGCTTTGTAAAGTCTGGATTTTTTGCGTTCTTCAATGTTCCACCACGAAATGGAATCAGGTCCCAAGTCTGCTCCGTCTGAAGATGAAATCTGTTTGCTCATATTCAGCTTTTTAACGATTTGTTCCACAACTTGAGGCTCTGCCGTGAACCCGGCACAATAAAGGGGATCGACTCCTAATTCATCTGCATACGCATAGATTTTTTTGACCTTCCCATCGGGAGCAATGCCGGTTATCAACTTGAATACCTTCCGGTTGGCACCGGTATCAGGGGTATCGTGATCATACCTTGTACATCCGGCTGAAAAAAATACAGCCGCAGCAGCCAGAAAGAATACCAAAAGTTTCATATTGCACAACACCTTTCCCCTGATCATAATACAACGTTTCTTTTCTGAATGGCTATGTTCCCGACATGGGTAGATTTCTGTTTTCTTAAACTTTTAAGCGGGACAATACTTTTGCAAAAATTTGCAAAAGTATTGTGCTGAAAAAGGATTTCCGGCTTCGTAATACTACGCCGTGACAAGGGGAAAAGGGGGGGCCTCAATTTGCGGTTCTCGCAGCTCGTCGCAGCTGCGAGTTACTTCGAAGCTGACGTTCGGTCCGCCCCAACTCCCTCAACCTCTTTTATCGACCTTTATCGGGAACAGCGCCTTTTGAATCGACTGGTCCAGATGACAGCGTAACTCATTTCTTAAGCTCCGCAAGAGCATCTTCGACACAGGCATAAGCTGCGGCATCTGGATCTTTTGCCAGTTGTCGGGCTTCTTCCATTGCGGCAAGAGTTACGGCATTAGGGGTATCCATTTTGATTTGAAAGGGAATCCCTCTTGTGCGCAGAGACTGCTTAATAAAAATATTGACAGCAGTCGTCAAGCTCATTCCCAGAGAGCTGAACAGCTCTTCGGCTTCTTTTTTGGTTTCCAGATTCATCCGGATGCTTAAATTGGTGGTCGTAGCACGCATATTGCACCTCCTGTTCATCTTGTTGCACTGATAATATACCTTTTTTTTTGTGCAAATCAAGTCTTTTTGCACGAAAATATTTAATTTTTATCAAAGAGGTGCAACTTTGATTTTTTGAACGATACGGCATTCTCTGCCGGGAGGGAGGAGAAGGGTGTCGGTTCCGGCGCGGTTGCATTCGATGCAGAGAAAACGGCGGTATTCGCCGTCTTCAAGGTCGGCGATCTGGCGGCACCTTTCGGAGCCGGGGTTCCAGACCAGTGTGGAGTTGGAGTTCTCTTTGGTGATGCGGAGTTCTCTTTTCCACAGAGGATCGGTAAGAATAAGTTCACCGCTCTGGGGAGCGTACAAACGGCACACTTCGCCTTTGATCTGCAAGGGCAGCTTTTCAGGAGTTTCCTCAGGACCGCCCTTGACAGTGAAAGGCGTGTTTTCCAAACCCCGGAGGGTGACTTTTTCGCAGTCGCTTACGGCAAAGTAGGTGTGCAGAGCGCATGAGATCTCTGCTTCACGATCTCCGCAGTTTTTCATCACAAGGCTTATTTCAAGGGCATCGGTCAGACGGACTTCGGAAAAAAGTTCAAAAGGAAAATCCATCTGCTCCTGCGGAACAGCCGTCTCCGGAAGCTGCATGCGGATGAAATCTTTTTCAAGTTGGCACAGCTGCCACATCGCCGTGCGGGCAAATCCCTGAATGGGACGGCCCGGCACGGACGAAGCTCCGAACCAGGGCCAGCAGAGGGGAACGCCCCCGCGGATGGCATTGCCCTTGAGGCAATGGGCTTTGCTGCCGAGAAAAATGACCTCTTCCGGTGAAGAGATGTGTTGGACACTGAGGAGCTGTCCGCCGTAAGCGGTCACAGCACTCTGCCAGATGCCGTTGTCAAGAAAATGTATTTCAGGGAAGCGTTGTTTCAATTTTTTGCCCTCATTTGTAACTTCTGCTTTCAAGATAATATAGCTGTTAAAAATTTTTTTGCAACTTTCTTTTGCTCTTTTAAGTTTGCAAATTCCGTAAAATGGAGTTATAGTAGGAAAAATTCTTTTTTACAGGAGAAAAATTATGAAAGAAAGACCCGTTCTTTGCAAACCCGTTCCCGGAGGCATGACCGAACAGGAAAAAGCCGAAGCTGGACTCCTTTACAATCCCAACACCACCACCGAGATGGCGGATTACCGTTTCAAGATCCAGGATGCCATTTACGAATACAACCAGTTCCGCCCCTCCCAGGTGCAGGAACGCCGGGACTTTCTTGCGAAGATTTTCGGAAAAATCGGTAAGAACTGCAATATTCTGCCCCCTTTCAAATGCGATTACGGATTCCGTATCGAAGTCGGCGAAAACTTCTTTGCCAATTACAACTTCATCGTCCTTGACGGCAACTACTGCCGTTTCGGCGACAATGTGTGGATCGCTCCCAATGTGTCGATCCTCGCGGCGGGACATCCTCTTGACATGCAGGACCGCATCGACGGCTGGGAATATGCCTTCCCCGTGACCGTGGGCAACAATGTCTGGATCGGCGGCTCCGTCACCATCATCGGCGGCGTGACCATCGGAGACAACGCCGTGATTGCCGCCGGGTCGGTGGTCATCCGGGATGTCCCTGCGGATACCCTTGTCGCCGGAAATCCCGCCCGTGTCATCCGCAAGATCACCCCTGAAGACCGCAACAAATACCAGTGGGCGGAACAGGACAGAAAGTAAACTCCCCGGATATACGCTGCTGAAAAAAAAGATATTATGAGGGATTTTCTTTCTCTCATAATATCTTCATATCTTTATCACTGACTTCCCTTGTATTTCAAAGGGCGCATTTATGCTTTTGTTTTCAGCTCTTCAGTAAATTCCCTGATCCTTGCCGTTGCTTCCAGAATTCCTTCCATAGATGTTGCATAACATGCCCGTATATAGCCTTCGCCGCAAGGTCCGAAGGCAGTTCCCGGAACAACTGCGACTCTTTTTTTCTGAATCAATTGCATGGCAAACTCCATGGAGGATAACCCTGTGGAAGTTATATTGGGGAAAACATAAAACGCTCCCGCCGGCGCAACACAGGGTAAACCCGCCGCATTAAACCTGTTCACGATCACATTTCTCCGTGAACGGTACTCCCTGCGCATCATTTCTCTGTCGCAAATAGAATTTCTCAATGCTTCTTCAGCGGCTTCCTGAGCCGTGATCGGGGCGCAAAGCATTGAATACTGATGTATTTTCATCATCGTATCAATAATGTCAGTGGGACCGCAGGCATAACCGATACGGAATCCGGTCATGGCAAATGCTTTGGAAAAACCGTGAAGAAAAACGGTTCTTTCTTTCATCCCCGGCAGAGAAGAAATGGAAGGCATGATTTCTGAATCGTATACCAGTTCCGAATAGATCAAATCAGAAAGAACGATCAAATCATGTTTTACCGCCAAGCGGGCAATGGCTTTCATTTGCTCCATATCAAGCACTGCCCCTGTCGGGTTGCAGGGGAAATTCAGCAAGACAGCTTTGGTTTTGGGCGTGATTGCCCGTTCCAGATCTTCAGGAGCAAGGGCGAAACCATTTTTTTCAGAGGTGTTCACGGGGACCGGAACTCCGAAAGCCATTTTTATTTCCGGGGCATAGGAGACGTAACAGGGCTCATGATAAATGATTTCATCCCCCGGATTGGTAATGGCGCGGATCGCAAGATCGAGAGCTTCGCTGACACCGATGGTCACAATACATTCTTTTTCCGGATCGTATTGAACGCTGTAATTTTCTGCGACATAATTGCAGATCGCTTTTCTGAGTGAAAGAAGTCCCAGGTTTGAGGTATAACTTGTTTTTCCTTTATCAAGGGAATAAATGGCATTTTCTCTGATTGTCCAGGGGGTGACAAAATCAGGTTCCCCCACGCCGAGGGAAATCACATCGTCCATTTTATTGACGAGTTCAAAAAAATCACGGATGCCGCTTTTGGGGAGACCTGCGATATGTTCAGCAAGTCTGGGTTTCTTATTTTCAGGGCGTGATGTTAAGTCTTTCGTTATGTTCTTCATTTTGCATGATCTTTCCAAGTTCTTTGTATTTCTTCAACAGGAATTGAGTTGAAGTTGAGATAACGCCGTCAATGGTTGCAAGTTTGCTTGAAACAAATTCGGCGACATCTTTCAGGCTTTCCCCATGTACTTCGATGAGTAAGTCATAACTTCCGGAAACAAGATAAACGGATTCCACTTTTGAAAATTTGCTGATCCTTTTTGCAATACTGTCAAATCCGCTGTCGCGTTCCGGTTTTGTTTTGACTTCGATGATAGCCTTGACCGCAGTTTCGGGAAGGAGTGTTTCATCAAACATGGCACGGTAGCCTGCGATTACCCCGTCAGCTTCGAGTTCTGCGACGGCCTGCTGTACTGATTGTGTTGTAACGTCCAGCCTTTCGGCAATGGCGGCTGCTTCGAGACGCCCGTTTTCAGCAAGCAGTCTCAAAATCTCTTTTTCCAGATCCATGCTGTGTTTTCCTTTTAGAAATCTGCGAATACAAAGAATTGTTTTGAAGAAGGCTCCGCAATACCGACTTCGTGTTATAATGTAGCACAAAAATCACATTTTGCAATGAAAATCCACGGGTGTTTATATAAAAATCAGGAAAAATAATTCCCTGTTTGCATTTGTTGAGGAGAAAGAGTATATTAATCAGACGATCACTGAATGGGAGGTTATTATGAAAATATGCGTTATCGGCGATGGAGCATGGGGGACCGCATTGGCGATCAATGCTCTTGAAAATAAACACGATGTCGTGATTTGGGGCGCTTTCCCTGAATATCTGGATGAAATCCGTGAAAAACGGGAAAACAGAAAATTCCTGCCGGGAGTGAGAATTCCGGATGAGCTTCAGTTTGAAGATGATATAAAGAAAGCCGTTTCCGGCAGCCGTATCATTATCTGTGCCACACCAACACAGTTTTTAAGAAGTGTCCTGAAAAAGATGGCTGGAGCTTTTCCCCATGATGCCATCATTGTCAATGTCGCCAAAGGAATCGAACTGGACTCCTGGTTGAGGATCAGTGAAATCATCAGAGAGGAGTTGGGCGAGGTCAACTACGTCGATCTTTCCGGCCCCAGCCATGCCGAAGAGGTCGCCCGGAAAGTTCCCACCGCAGTAACTGCGGCAGGAGAAAATATTGCAAACGCAAAGTTTGTCCAACAGGCATTGATGAATAACAACTTCCGCATCTATACCTCAAAAGATGTTACGGGTTTGGAGCTGGGGGGCGCAATCAAAAATGTGTTTGCCATCGCCGCCGGGATCATTGACGGTATGAAGCTGGGGGACAATCCCAAAGCAGCCCTTATGGCACGGGGGATCGCCGAAATGGGACGTCTGGGGGAAGCTCTTGGTGGAAAACGCTCCACATTCAGCGGACTGAGCGGTATCGGGGACCTGATCGTTACCTGCTGCAGCGGTCACAGCCGCAACCGCCATGTGGGGGAAGAGTTGGGACGGGGTAAAAAACTTGCCGTGATCCTCAAGGAGATGGGCATGGTCGTCGCCGAGGGCGTCCCCACTGCAAAAGGGATACGTTTTCTTGCAAAGCAGAAAAATGTGGATATCCCCATTATCGACGAAATTTACAAGGTGCTTTATGAAGACCGTTCTGCCGGTGAAGCCATCCTTTCATTGATGACCCGGGCGGCAAAAGATGAAGATGAGTGAACTTTTCCCTCCGGCGCACTGATAAAGGGGCTGTTGCAAAACATCAGTTACCGATAATGTCTGGTCCACAGACCGGAACAACCGTTACCCCCGTGTTCAACGCCATGGGGGCATATTATACCCTCGAGCCGATTGGCAGTCTGCTGGCGTTTTCGTTGTTTTGACATAGCCCGCTTGTATTGACCAGTGGCAGAAGTGCCCGCTAGCTGAAACAAATATAAACTGTGGTCGAAGCCGTGAGCCAGCGAAGGCGCTTCGCGCCGAGCGCGGTCGAACGTCGACACCGAAGTAACTCGCAGCTGCGACTAGCTGCGAGAACCGCAAAGAGAGGTTTGGCAGGTGCGCCGCCAGCCAACCACGCCGGGCAGACGCCACGGAAGTAAAGTAATCAGTCGCCAATGCCTATAAGACTTATAAGACTTATAAGACCTATAACCAGCCACCCAT
>JAZONY010000115.1:0-82614 GCA_045654705.1 Victivallaceae bacterium | reverse complement strand
TTGCCACTTTTTGAATGACTTTTGAAATTACCTCAAATAAGGTATTAGAAACAATATAATCTAAAGAAAGGTTTTCTGCTATGATAAACGCACAAGTCAAGGGATATCTCGCCAACAGCTCCATGATCCGGAGAATGTTTGAGGCAGGTATCGAACTCAAAAAACAATATGGTGCCGACAATGTCTTTGATTTCAGTCTGGGAAATCCCGATCTCCCCCCTCCCCCCGAAGTCAAGACGGCTCTTGCCGAAATCACCGCTTCTGCGGATAATCCCTTTGCCATGGGCTACATGCCCAATGCCGGATTCCCCGAACTGCGGAAACAGCTCGCTGAACAGATCTCTTTTGAACAGCAGCAGAAGATCGAAAGCTCCAATGTGGTGGTCTGCTGCGGTGCCGCAGGTGCGCTGAATGTTTTCTTCCGTGCCGTTCTCAGTGCCGGAGATGAGGTGCTCTGCCCCTCCCCTTACTTTGTGGAATACGGATTTTATGCCGGCAACTACGGCGGCACCCTGAAACCTGTTCCCACTCAGGAAAATTTCCGTCTTGATGCAGCGGCTTTCAAAAGTGCCATCACCTCTGCCACCCGTGCGATCATCCTCAACTCCCCCAATAACCCCACGGGGCGCATCTACACCGAAAGCGAGCTTGAAGCTGTCGCCGCCGTTGTCAAAGAAGCTGAAGCTCAGTTCGGCCGTCCTATTTATGTCATTTCCGACGAACCCTACCGGTTCCTCAACTTTGACGGTGAGGAGATACCGCCTTTCTTCGGTCTTTTTACCCATCCTGTGATCATGGGGTCCTGCTCCAAGAATCTCTCTCTTGCAGGAGAACGTATCGGCTACATCGCCGTGGGCAACTTCGACGGCGCTGACGAGGTGATGAACGCCTTGATCCTCTGCAACCGTATTCTGGGATTTGTCAATGCCCCCATCGTCGGTCAGAAGATCCTTTCCAAATGTATCAAGGCCCAGGTCGATCTCAATATCTACCGTGAACGCCGCGATGCTATGGCAAGAGTTCTTGATCAGGCGGGTATCGAATACTTTATGCCCAAAGGTGCCTTCTATTTCTTCCCCAAATCCCCCACTGCGGATGAACAGATCTTCATTGATGCGCTCCTTTCAGAGCGTGTCCTTGCTGTTCCCGGCAGAGGATTCGGCGCCCCCGGTTATTTCCGCACCGCTTTCTGCGTGGATAAATCCATTATTGAACGTTCTGCCGAAGGATTCAAAAAAGCTGTCGAAAAGGTCCGGTAACAGAAAATGGCAATCGTTTTTGCGCTGTGCTGTCTTGCATGTTCGGCGGTCAATGATTTTGTTTTCAAACTTTTCGCTGACCGCCCCATGTCCAGAGGGGTGTTTTTTTCCATCATCGGAGTCATCCTCTCGCTGACCATGGTCTTTTCGGTGGATTGGAACGCCGCCGGTGCCAACCTTGTCAATACGCTGATCTGGGGCGGTGCCGCCGGATTTTTTTCCATCGTCGGCAATGTACTGCTCATCGAAGCCATGGGCAAACTCAGTGCCGGGATCTGTTCCACCATTTACAGGCTCAATTTGATTTTTGTGGTCCCCGGCGCCATGCTTCTTTTCGGCGAAAAGCTGACACTTATGCAGTTGTGCGGTGTATCGGCGGCAGTGCTGGCGATCGTGCTTTTTTCTTTCAGCACCATGTCCGGGGAGCGGAAATCCTCTCTCGCAGGTATGGTGATGATCATTACAGCCTCTCTTCTGCGGGCAGGTATGGGACTTTCCTATAAACAGGCGTTTCTCTGTGATGTCAAAGAGCCGGCGCTGGTCTTTATCAACGGCATCTTCTGGATCGCAGGAGGTCTGATTTATGCCGCACTGAAAGATGGGAAAATCAAAGTTCCTGATATGCCGACCCTCTCTTTCAGTGCTGTTTCCGGGTTGTTTGTTTCCGGAATCGTCTTTTTCATGGCAAAAGCACTTCAGGCGGGAGCCGCCGGGATCGTTCTTTCCATTGCCCAGATGAGTTTTCTCGGTACACTGTTTCTCAGTGTGGTCTTTTTGAAGGAAAAACTTGAAAAGTTCAAGATCGCCGGTATCGTTTGCGGTGTTGCGGCGATCCTGCTTCTTGCCTTGAAGTGAAATTATTATGGAACGGATCATCAAAACCGGTGTCACCTGGAACGGTGAAGGACTTACCCTTGCAGATTATCTTGCGGGGCGCTTCACTTACCGCTCCATCGCCGAGTGGGGCGAGAGGATAAAATCAGGCGAAATCACCGTCAACGGCACTCTGGTCGCTCCGGAGTACATCCTGAAACTCCACGATGTGATCGAATACCGTCCCGGCGATATCGAGGAGCCGCCTGCATCTCTGGATTACAAGGTGGTCTACGAGGATGAAACACTGCTGGTGGTGGATAAACCCGCTAATCTTTGTGTTCATCCGTCAGGACCTTATTTCAAGAACACCTTGTGGTATCTGCTGAAAGAAAAATTCGGCGATATCCACCTTGTGAACCGCCTCGACCGGGAAACTTCCGGACTTCTCATCGCAGCCAAAGATGCCCGTTGTGCTGCAAAACTTGCTAAAATGCTGAATCAGATCCGCAAGATCTATATGGTCATGGTCCATGGAAGCATTGCCGGGAAGTTTACCGCCAAAGGTTTTCTTTTTGACGACAGCATGAGCAATGTGCGTAAAAAGCGCAAATTCGCTCCCGGTGAGCGCCCCCCCGCCGGGGCATTGAAAATCGAATCCAGCTGGACTGAAATCACCCCCCTTGAATCTCGGGAGGGCTTCACCCTCGCCGCAGCGGAACTGAAAACCGGCAGAATGCATCAGATCAGATCGACCATGTTTTCCTGCGGTTTCCCGGTGGTGGGAGACAAACTTTACGGTGTGGATGAAAATCTTTTTCTGAAATTGCGCACAGATGCGCTGACTGAGGAAGATAAAGCACGGTTGATATTGCCCAATCAGGCGCTCCACTCCAGCCGTATTGAGTTTCAGCATCCTGAAACGGGGGAAATGCTGATTTTCAATTCCCCGCTGCCTGATTTCTGGAACTCTGCTGCCCTGCCCTGCTGGGGGATAAGGCAGATTCCGGACGAACTTTAAAAAGCAGTTCGCACTTTACAAAACCTGATTTCACCGGCACACTCCAGAGTGTGCCTTTTTTTTGCGCCCATGCGGGAAACAATCCGAAGTACCAGCTGTACTCATATTTTTCCACCCGGCCCGAGGGATAGGTGAGGCGTATGAAAAGATCATAGTCGGCAGGAAGTTCCTCTTTGATACGGAAATGAAGCATTTTTCCGTCATAACGCCCCTGGATCTCTTTCATACGGGTGGGGACAACCATTCCCCCTGCCCTGTTGAAAAGTTGTTCATCAATGATCGGTGCTTTGACCGGGAAAGGCGCATCGGGCGAGTCGGCAATGTGGAGCAGGACCAGCTGCTTGCCATACCAGTTGGCATGGGTCACAGGGCGGCAGCGGGGATCCCCATAAAGTTTCCGGCGCAAGGGTTCAAGGGTTGAGGGGGATTCAAAAACAGGATCGTGAAGATCAAGCAGCACCCAATCCCCTTTTTGAAACGCTGAAGTCAAAGATTCTGTCGGATAGTCAAACATGAAATGTCCCCGCAGACGACCGGGGACAAGAAGCCGTGCCGGGCGTTCCGGCAGATGTTTTTTCAGAAAAGCGATGACCTTTGAGGCATCGGGTTTATGAAGATAAAGGTCTCCCGGATAAAGTCCGAACTTATAACCGAATCCGAAGAAAATATAGGCAATTACAACACCTGCAAAGGTGGATACAAGGACACCCGAATAGAGATTTCCTCTTGTTTTTTTCCGGAAGAAACAGGGGCGTTCCCCTTTTTTGAGCCGTCCCAGATTGATGATCGCAACTGCAAAGCAGAGCGTTCCGAGTTCGACGCCGTATTGAAGAAGGGGCGTTTTGACATCATCGGAACTTTGGACAAAAAATCCCGCCAGAATGGGAACTCCCGTCAACAGCAGCGCCGGAAAGGAAAGCGCCCCGAAGAAAAGAGGAAAAAGGATGATCGAAGCAAAAAGTGCGTTACGGGGCGAAAGTGCAGCTGCCCAGAAAGCTCCGGGACGGGTAAAGGGGGAAAGAGCTATTTCAACAGGGGTATGCCCCAAAGCTGCATAGCGGAAATGTTGGGCGTAAACCTGAGCTTCCGCCGCCCATGGCTGCACAAAAAGAACGAGAAAAGCAAACCAGACCACCATGGCAAAAGAAAAAAGAATGCCCTGCCAGTAACGTTTTTTCGCAAAGAAAAGGTACAAGCCCCATCCGCCCCAGAATACGGCGACCGTTTCCTGGACCAGCAGCGAAAGAACAAGGCAGATGCCCATGCCCCAAAGGTTGTTTCTGCTTCGGGCGATAAAAAATCCGAGCAGCAGGGGAATGAAAAAGATGATCGGGTGGAATCCGTAAAAAAGGCAGAGGGTCTGACGGGTGTATATGGGGAATATGGCGGCAAGAAAGGCACACAATAAAGAGGTGTTCCAACTCAGATTGTTTGAACGGGCAAGAATAAAAATCAGGGGGATCGCCGAAGCTGTGACGAGGGCGTTGACCAGAAAAACAGTTTCCGCAGAGGGGGAAATAAGAAAACTCCCCGTGAGGATGAGATTGACCAACGGATTGAAATGTCCTGCGGAACAGAGCCACGCTTTCAAAGATGCGCCGCCGGAAGCAAGGCGCATGTAACACTCGGCATACTGTCCCCAGTCGCCGTAAATAAGATAGAGGGCATTGAAAGCGGATTTTTGCAGAAACACGCTCCAGCAGACACTTCCAATTGTCAGAAGTGCCGCCGCAACAGCGGAATATGAGGAGGGCAGTTCCGGGATTTTACGGAATTTGCGGTGCATCAAAGCCCCGGAGCGCAAAGCGCACCAGACGAAGATCAGCAGCGCGTAACAGAGCATCCCTGTTCCGTAAGTGGGCCAGAGAAAAACAGCTCCGGCAAGCCACAGGGGACGGAAGATGTACTCAAAAAGTCGTATCCGTTTCCGGCAGAAGTAAAGGATCGCCAAAGCCGCCAAGGGCGGAATGATCCAGAAAAGAGGTGTTGCTTTTTTGAAAAATATAAGAGCGTGGATGTGGTTGACCGTATAGACTCCGGGGATCAGTTCCCAGAGTGCCGCACAGCCGACGATAAGAGCCCCCGCCAGAGCGGGGACCTGCAGTTTTCTCATGCTCTTTCCCTCAGCTTTTCTCTGAAAAGTTTTGCACGGAGTACCGCTTGTTCAGATTCAGGAAGGGCAAGGGAGGAACGCAACTGAAGATGTCCGGGATTGAGTTCCAGGAAAAGTTCGTTGACGGTGGTGATTTTCAAATGCTGGAACATGCCCAGATCCACGCCGAAACGCACCGCAGAAAGAGCTTCGACCGCCTCTGGAACAGAGAGTTTGTAACTGTTGTGAAGCAAACCGAAAGCACGCCCCACATGGTCGAGGATGGCAAAACGGTCTTTTTCGATCAGGGCGCGCCTTGCACGGCGTTCATATTCAACAAGCTGCCTGATGACGGCAGAAAGCTGTTCAATGATGTTTTCCTCGCTTTCGCCGAGGGTGATCTGGTTGGAAACCTGATAGAGCCTGCCTGCATTGTCGCTGCCTTCGCCGAAAATCCCTCTGACCGCCATGGAAAGTTTGCGGACCCCGTGGATCGTCGCATCGATCTGATTGGTCATGACCAGTCCCGGCAGGTGAAGCATGACGGATGCCCGCATACCTGTACCCACATTGGTGGGACAGGCGGTCAGATACCCCAGTTCATCGCTCCAGGCGAATTCCAGTTCTCCGCCCAGTTCATCGTCAAGTGCGCTGATCTTGCGCCAGCAGTTTTCAAGATCGAACCCCGGCGCAAGGACCTGAAGTCTGAGGTGATCTTCCTCATTGACCATAACGGAACAGCTTTCGTCGCCGCTGACCGCCAAGGCTGAGGGAATGGAACTTTTTATCAGTTCATTGCTGGCAAGACGCCTTTCAAGAAGAAACTGTTTTTCCAGCTCATCAAGTTTTTCCATTTCAAGAAAAAGGCACTCAGGACAGCCGATGGTCTTTGAATTTGAACATGCCGCCGAAACCTCTTTTATCACATGGTCGGCAGAATCCTTGTCTGCCGCAACAGGGAAGGAATAGGCAGAAAGATTCCGTGAAAGACGGATGCGGCTCGAAATCAATATGCCGTCTGCCGGTGCAGGGGCAAGAAAACTTGCAGGATTCTGCAAAAGACGTGCGACTGCCTGATTCATTTGGCACCTGCTGAGTTTTTATCGAAAGAAGCCAGTTCTGCTTTCAGCGCGTTGATCCGGTCTCTGAGGCAGGCGGCCTTTTCATATTCCTCTGCGGAAACGGCACAGGCAAGATCGAGCTGAAGTTTATCCAGTTCCAGCTTGAGAGCGGTCCTGCTTTTCTGAGTGTTGCAGGGGCGTTTCCCCACATGGACCGAATTGTGCTGTACCTGTTCCATAGCCATATTGACCCATTTTGCAAAGGTCTTGTAACACTCTTTGCATCCGAGTTTTCCTCCGGAACGGCGCATTTTTGCAAGATTCCAGTTACAGACAGGACAACTCAGAGAGGGTGTTTTTTCTTTCTTTTCAGCGGGAACTGTATTTTTTTGTTCGGAATTCATCTTGCCCACATTGAAAATCACTTCCGCAAGATTGAAGCCGAACGCCCCCAAACCGCCTGAAAGCTCCTTTTCTTTGGCACATTCAGGGCAGAGATTGGTGCTGATACACTTGCCGTTTTTCACCTCTTTGATGTGGATCGTGGCTTCCCGTTTTTTACAAATATCGCATAACATGATAACAACCTCGACAGGTTTTCAATATTCTCCTCTCATACTATAATACAAGTTGTGCATAATTTCAAGGAAAAAAAGGTGCAAATCCAGCTCTTTTTGCCTCATAAAAGAAAAATGATTGGATTTTTTGTCCCGGAAACAGTATATTATGTCAGAGAAACTGTGAAAGAATCAAGATATGGAAAAACGAACCTTTACTATTCAGGGAATGCACTGTGCCGCCTGCGCCGCGGCAGTGGAGCGTGCCGTCAGAAAACTGGGGCCCTGCGAAAACGCCTATGTGAATTTCGCCGCAGGTGAACTCAGCTACACCGGCGGCGCAAGTGATGAAGAGATCATAAAAGCCATTGCCAAAGCCGGATTCAAAGGAGAACTGCGCTGCATCAAAACGCCTCTTCAGGCAAAAAACGATCCGGAACAGAAATATGAAAGTGCCGCATTGAGGGACTTGATCATCGTCTGGTGCGCCGGAGTGCTTCTGACACTTCTGACTCATCTTTACACCATTCCTGCACTGGTACAGTTTCTGCTTCTGCTGCCGGTGTTGTATGGCGGGCGCAAATTTTTTACAGGAGGCATCCCCGCCCTTTTCAGACTTGCGCCTGACATGAACTCGCTGATTGCTTCGGGGGTGATATCGGGAGTGGCTTACTCCCTTGTGACAGCCTTCATCTTCAAAGGGGGCGTTCTTTTCTTCCATGCCTCAGCCATGATCATCATGCTGGTCATGCTGGGCAAGTTTCTTGAAGCGCGTTCCAGAAGGAAAGCTGCGGAAACGGTCCGGGCTCTTGCGGCATTCGCGCCTGAAAAAGCGCTCCGGATCAACAAGGACGGCTCGGAGGAAACGGTTTCCGCTTCTGATGCAGCTCCGGGAATGAAATTCAAGATCCTCCCCGGGGCGAAAGTCCCTGCCGACGGGGTTGTTGTTTCAGGACACTCAAGCTGTGATGAATCCATGTTCACAGGCGAATCCCTGCCCGTTGCCAAACACCCCGGGCAGAGTGTCGTCGGCGGCAGTATCAATCTGGAAGGTGTGCTTGTTATGGAGTGTACTGCCAATAACGACCACTCCATGCTTTCAAAAATCATTGAAGCGGTACGGGCAGCCCAGGGAACTCAAGTCCCCATTGCCCGCATTGCGGACAAAGTGGCGGGCGTTTTTGTCTGGTGCGTTCTCGGTATTGCCCTTGCTACGTTTGTTCTGCATTTGTGCCTGGGAAGCACCATCGCACCGGCGTTGAGCCACGCTCTCGGTGTGCTGGTCATCGCCTGTCCCTGCTCTCTCGGACTTGCGACACCTGTTGCGTTGATCTGCGGCGTCGGCAAAGGGGCAAAGTCCGGGATCCTGATCAAAAGCGGCGCTGTCATGGAGTCGACTGCAAAGGTCAAAACTGTTGTTTTTGATAAAACGGGAACTTTGACCACAGGTGTTTTTACAGTTGCGGCGATCGAAACGCTCCATGAAAAGTGGAACGACAGTAAAATTCTGACCGTTGCCGCGGCTTTGGAAAAATCTTCATCCCACCCCCTCGGTGCGGCGGTCCTTGAAAAGGCGAAGCAGGAATATATCGAAGTTCCTGTTCTCGACGATGTTCAAACCATTCCCGGAATCGGTGTCAAAGGCGTTTTCGGCGGCAAATGTTACGAAGTGTGCCGTGAAGAAGAAGGCGTAACGCCCCGCCTTGAAGGGGCAAGTTCCATGCTGCTCAAGGAAAACGGTGAAAAACTGGGCAGGATCCTTTTGCGGGACTCCCTGCGTAAAGATGCCGTTTCTGCCGTGGCTCTTTTGAAGAAAATGGGAATGAGAGTCGAAATGATCACAGGAGATAATGAAAGCGCCGCTTCTGCGGTGGCAAAAGAACTCGCCCTTGACGGATTCACTGCCAATGTTTTGCCCGCTGAAAAAAGCGCCATGATCGAAAATTTGCGCCGGCGTTACGGTGCTGTCGCCATGGTGGGGGACGGTATCAACGATGCCCCTGCCCTCGCCGCCGCCGATACGGGGATCGCCATCGGCAGCGGAACCGGCATCGCCATCGAAACAGCAGATGCCGTATTGATTTCAAACGACCTGAAAAATGTTCCGGCACTCTTCGGATTGAGCCGCAGGACCATGAGGATCATCCGTCAGAATCTTTTCTGGGCTTTTGCCTACAACATCATCGGTATTCCTCTTGCCGCAGGCGTTTTTGAAACATTTCTCCCCTTTGCCCACGTGACACCGGTTTTCTGTGCCGCCGCCATGGGGGCAAGTTCCGTGACCGTGGTCCTCAATGCCTTGAGACTGATGCGTTAAAAACGCTCAATGAGAGTTCCGAACTTGCGGTAAAGGGCGTAACGGCTGTCACAGTTGCGCTGAGGCGTGTAGACCTTGCCGCAACCGGATTCCATGGCGCGCTGAGCTGTGATGATGTCGGGGTGGACCTTTGAGGCGACAGCTCCGAACATGGCAGCTCCGAGAGCGCAAGTCTGGTCGGAGTTGACGATAGAGACGGGCATATTGAGGGCGTCGGCGCAAAACTGCATGACAAAGGGGGATTTCTTGGCAATGCCGCCTGTTGCCTTGATGCTTTTGATCTCAAGATCCTGTTCCTTGAAGCGTTCAAAGATCGCCCGTGTTCCGAAAACCGTTGCCTCAACCAACGCCCGATAGACCATGGGGGGCGTCGTGCCGAGGGTCAATCCGGAAATCGCCCCGGTAAGCCGCGGATCGGAGTCGGGGGTGCGTCTGCCGTTCATCCAGTCAAGAGCCACGACTTTGGAGTCAGGCAGAAGAGCCGCCTCTTTTTCAAGATCTTCCAGAGAAACCTTACTGCCGCTCCATTCAAGAAAACGGCGGAACCAGGCGTAAATATCACCGAAAGCGGACTGCCCCGCTTCAAGTCCTGTGAAGTTGGGCAGAACAGAACCATCCACCTGACCGCAGATACCGGGGATACAGCGGTCAAGGGCGGGCATCACAATAATATCACAAGTGGAAGTTCCCAGCACTTTGACCATTTCTCCGGGGGCGATACCGGAGCCTACGGCGCCCACATGACAATCCACGGCACCGGCAGCGACCACGACGGATTCCGGAAGTCCCAGTTTTTCAGCCCATTGAGGGCAGAGTGTGCCGACAGGGGTGTCGGCGGTAAAGGTGGCATTGCCCATGCGCTCCGGAAAAGGAGCCAGAAGCGGATCTGCGGTCTCAAAGAAACTGACAGGGGGCAAACCGCCCCATGAAGCGTGCCACAGTGCTTTGTGTCCTGCAGCGCAACGGCTGTTTCTGGGAGTTTGAGCTGTGAGCAAAGCGGGGATCCAGTCGCAGTGTTCGATGAAGCTGTACGCCTTTTCTCTGACCCGGGGATTGACCTTGAGGATATGGAGGACTTTGCTCCAGAACCATTCGCAGGAGTAGTTGCCGCCGGAGTAAAGAGTGTAGTCACATGGACCGTTTTTTGCAACTTCGTTGATCCGTTCAGCCTCTGCAATAGCGGTATGATCTTTCCAGAGGACGAACATGGCATCGGGATCATCTTTGAACTCCTCATACAAACTCAAAGGCACACCTTTTTCATCAACGGCGCACAAGGTGGAACTTGTGGTGTCAACGCCGATGCCCCGGACGGAGGAAGGATCGCCATGTTTCAGCACCTCTTTGATCACCTTTTCCATACACTCTATATAGTCAAGGGGATGCTGACGGAACTGACAGAGTGCTGCATCCGAATAAAGGTTCTTTCCCCAGCGGGGATAAGGGGCAACACTGCTGGCAAGTTCTCTTCCCTCAGCAGTGATGAGAAGAGCCCGCACACTGTCTGAACCGAAATCAAGACCGATCAGCAAATCTTCTTTCATGGTAACGATCCTTCTTTTATCCTTTTTAACGGTAGGCGATAAGCCGCAGCAGTGCTTCGAGCATGACGGCGGGGTGAGGCGGACAGCCGGGGACATACATATCCACGGGCAGAACGGACTCAACGCCTCCGGCAGTTGTTCCCTCACGATAAAGACCGCCTGAAATGGCACAGGCACCCCCGGCGATGACAAAGGAGGGCTTGGGCATGGCGTTGTAGGTTTTTTCCAGCGCAAGGCGCATATTGTCACTGACAGGACCTGTCACAAGCAGAGCGTCGGCATGGCGGGGCGAAGCCACCACCTGGATCCCGAATCTGCCGATATCCCAGGCAAGGGTGTTCAGCACGTTGAAGTCAAGCTCACAGGCGGCACAGCCCCCCGCCGAGACCTGACGGATCTTGAAAGATTTGCCGCAAAGTTTCCGCAGTTCCGCATTGGAAGACTCCTGCCACGGCTCAAGTCCCGGCACACAGAGGGCTTCTTTGGAAAAAGCGCCCATGCGGTATTCATCGGTAAAACGGATCGCTTCAGGACAGACCTTGGCACATTTGCCGCAGAAAATACATCTTCCAAGGTCGATTTTGCCGTTTTCGGAAATCGCTGCTGTGGGACAGCAATTTCTTGCTTCTTCACTCACCTTTTCGGGGAAGACTTCGGGGCGTCCCGCAAAGCGGTCGGGGAGTACGGGGGGCGTATCAGGAAAGGTTCCGGTCCGGTATCCCTGACGCAGACGTGCCATAAATGCTTTCAACATTTTTAATTTCTCCTTCCTGATTAAAGATCGTGTCCGCAGTAGGACAGATTGAAACTTTTGTTGCAGATGGGGAAGTTGGAAATTTCCTCATTCCTCAGTGCCATTGCCAGTCCGAACCAGTTGTGGAACGAGGGATCCACAATGCGCGCCTGAGCGATTTTGCCGTCACGGTCCGTAACGAGGATCTGGCAAAGTTCGCCGCGCCACGCTTCGGTCATGGCGACGGCAAAGGTCTCTGCCGGAAGTCCGCAGGGGGACGGAACGGAAACAGGACCTGCTTTCAGAGAGTTCAAAGTTTCTTCAATGAACTCAAGCGAGGCAAAAATCTCATGGTAACGGGTCTTGGCACGGCTCAAAACATCGCCGCATCCGCAGGGGGCCTGAACCGGGGCTTTTTCAGTATATGCCCCGGCGGGGAGTTCATGGCGCAGATCCATATCCATCCCTGAAGATCTTGCCGCCACACCCACAAGACCGATCGCCCGTGCTGTTTCAGGCGAAACGGTTCCTGTATTTTCAAAGCGGTCAAGGACCGTGGGGGAATCGAACATGAGGTCAAGAGCATGTTTCAACTCAGGATTGACCCTGTGAAGCCATTTCAGGAGCTTTTCGCACCGTTCAGGTTCAATGTCATAGCGGACTCCCCCCGGCATGATGCAGTTGCGTCCGAAACGGTTGCCGCAGATCTCTGCGGTCATGTTGAGATATTCACCTCTGATCCTGCCGCAGAATGAGGCGGTGGGCAGATACGCAACGTCTCCTGCCAGTGCGCCGAGGTCGCCTGTGTGATTGGCGACACGCTCAAGCTCAATGAGTATGGCACGGATCTGCCGGGCGCGCTCTGGGATCTCAACGCCTGTCATCGCTTCAATGAGGGAAGATGCCCCTGTCGCAGCAGCGGCGGCGGTGTCGCCTGCGGTGGATTCAAAGATGGGGAGCGTCCTTGAAGAATATTCCCCCTCAAGGAGCTGTTCCACGCCCCTGGACTGATAGCCGAGAGCGATTTCAAGGGAGTAAACCTTTTCGCCCATGCACTGAAAACGGAAATGTCCGGGTTCGATAACACCCGCATGGACAGGGCCCACGGCGACTTCGTTGACGGCATCGCCTGCCATGGTGAAAAATTCACCGTCAGCCTGGCGGATGGGCTTGAGCCGGGGATGTCCCTGGGGGATCATGCCGTAACGCTCAAAAAGTTCCCTTTCAAACCAGTGGAATGCGGGGGCATCCGGCGTGAGGGAGGGGAATGTATTTTCCGTTACTGCGGCGGCGCAGCGCAGACAGTGGTGTTCAGAATCCACCAGAAGCGCACAGAGAAGCTGCTCTTCACCTTTTTTCAGGGGGAAGAAAGCGGCAATACGCAATTTTTCATTGCCCACAGAGTCAATAAGTGTCTGACGGAACTCTGCAAAGGGCAGCACAGGCAGCAAATCAAGTTTGACTGCGCTGCAATTTTTCATTTCCAAAAAGTTTTTCATAAGTTCACCCCGAAAACAATTCCGATCACTAATGCCGCAGCGATCCCGAAAGCAGGGACCCAAATCAGTTTTTCTGCGGGAGCGGCATGGATCTGCAGCTCACTTGCTTTGCCCATGGTCATGGAAAGAACATTTTTCGTCATGCCCGCAAAGATCATAAAGAGAAGAAATGCTGTCACCAGTGAAAGCCACAAAGGCGCCCGGACCAGCAGTCCCAGTTCTGTAAAGAAGAGAGGTGACGGCGGGACACCGCAAATCAGGATGACACCGGCAAGAAAGAGGATGGCGTTGCGGGGCACACTTCTGAAAAGACCGGAGATCGCAGAAATCTGCCTTGTTCCGCAGGCGAGGAGCAAATTTCCGGCAAGGAGAAAGAGAGACATCTTGATCGCCGAGTGTGCCACCAGATGGACCATGGTCAATTCAAGTCCGCATATAGCAAAGAGAATGGCGGCAAGCCCCATGTGTTCGATACTGCTGTAAGCCAGCATCCGTTTGAAGTCCCCCTGACGGATGATGAAAAATGCCGCCGTCGCAAGAGAGATCACGCCGAGAAGAATCAGCAGTTCGTTGCAGAAATCCCCCGTCTTTTCAGGCGCAAGAGCGGCAAAGCGGATTATACCCAGAAATGAGCAGTTGAGCAATCCGGCAGAAAGCAGCGCCGACACGGCACCGGGAGCTTCACTGTGGGCATCGGGGAGCCAGGTGTGGAAAGGGGCAAGACCCATTTTTGTTCCGTAACCCGCCAGAACCAGCACGAAAGCGGCTTTGAACCAGCCGGGAGAAAGTGAGTCTTTGATGCTGAAGAAGGTGGAAATCTGCAGATCGTGCAGTTCGATGCCGTTGCTTTTGGCGGCAAAGGCGAGGAAAAGCGTTCCCAGCAGCGCAAGACCGATACCTACGGAGCAGATCAGCAGGTATTTCCACATGGCTTCAAGCGCCCTGCCGGAACGGTGAAAGAGGATCAGAGGCGCACTGAAAAGCGTGGTGGCTTCAATGGCGACCCACATGAGACCGAAGTTCCGTGAAATGATGACCAGAGTCATCGTTCCGAGAAAGAGGGGCAGGCAGATGCCGAAAACTTTCAGGGATTTCAGAGGTGTTTCCTCGGCTTTGAGCCAGAACCAGCAGTAGCAGCTGACGGCAAAGTTCAACGCCGAAGTCAGAACCAGCAAAATCGCTTCTGTATAAGAGGTGATGCCGATCCAGGGCGTTTCAAAACGGAAGGTGCTGCAGTAAATGGCAAGCGCCAGATGAAGGATGCTCCCTGAAAGCAGCAGCAGACGGCAGAAACGCCCGCCGCTGAGCAGTGCGCCCAGTGACGAAAGTACAGGGATGACCAAAAGAAGTGAAAGCAGTCCCATCATTTTATTTATCTCCTTGAGAATCAGTGAGCAGATTCAAGCGGTCTGCGTCGATATGTTCAAATTCACGGCTGATCTGGAACACGGTGATACCCATGACAAAGACCAGAACCAGCACGTCGAGCAGGATACCCAGTTCCACGAAGAAACCGTATTCCAGATGCATGGCGACACCGAAAAGGGCGATGCCGTTTTCAAAGCTCAAAAATCCCAGAGACTGGGTGATGGCTTTGCGGCGGGAAATGATGATGAAAAGTCCTGTAAAGACCGTGACCGCCGCCGCAGGAACAGCCATGACGGGGACCCCGGGAATGTTCAGTGAGCGTGAAAGCCACAGCGCGAGAGCTCCTGCCGCAGAAACGATGAAAAGAGACCAGGAGTAACCTGTCAGAGGCTCCAGCTCCCGTTTGACTCCGGCTTTGTGCATGGCACGGATCAGCAGCAGCGGCAGAAGTACGCCTTTGACCACGATATTGATCAGGGATGCCGCCCAGAGTTCAGTACCGGGGCATCCTTTGCTCCAGTTCCACATGACAAGGGGCATGATGCCCAGAAGAATACCCTGCAAAGCGACCAGCCGGATACAGTGGACCAGACGGCTGGAACCGCTCAGCATAAGGCAGATCGCCAGAAAACCGGTGAGAATAAGATCGACACTCATATTCATCTTGCACCTCCGGAAATGAGCAGCAGAGCCAGTGCTGCAAATTCAACACAGAATCCCCCCATGAGCATCTGGGGAACTTTGAGAAAACGGTATCTTGCCATCATGGACTCTGTAATGCCGACAAAGATGGCGATGATAAAGCATCCGGCAGTCATCACCAGAGCAGAGATCCAGGGCGAGAGCGTGAAAACAGGAACCACAAGGGCGGTGAGGATAGAACCGAAGATCCAGAGCTTGAGCCCTGCCCCGTAATGGATGAAGGCAAGATCCGGACCGCTGTTGTCGAGGATCATCGCTTCGTGGATCATGGTCAGTTCAAGGTGAGTTTCAGGATCGTCAACAGGGACCCGGCAGCACTCTGTCAGCAGAACCACATAAAGGGCGATGGCTGAAAGAACCATGGCAGGAGCTGCCGTTTGCCAGAACTCCACGCCTCTGCCGCAGAGCATGGTGCTCAATTCGCAGCTGCCGCTCTGGATGGCAAGAAAGATGAAAAGCAGCAGGATCGTTCCTTCGGAAACGATGGAAAACTGCAATTCTCTTGCCGCGCCCATTCCTTCAAAGCTCGATGCCGTATCAAGGGCGCCCAGAACCGTAAGGAATCTTCCCAGTCCCAGCAGATAGAGGAAAAGCAGCGCGTCTCCCTGAAATCTCACAGGGGATGCCGCAAAGCCCAGAGGCAGAAAACAGAGGGCGATCAAAAGTGCCGCCAGAGTTCCGACAGGGGCGTATCTGAAAATCCAGCTGGTGCTGGTGCTGTAAACGCTCCCTTTGCGGAGCAGTTTGAAAATATCATACCAGGTCTGCATGATCCGGGGACCTTTGCGGCCGGCAAAAAATGCTTTGATCTTGTTGAGGACACCGAAAAGCACAGGAGCCAGTATCAGTGCCAGTAAAAGATTGAGAATCCAATAGATCATTTTATCACCTCAACTGACAATTGCCCAAATGACCATGGCAATCAGAGCAACAGTCATTATCAATATATATATATGAAGATATCCCGACTGGAATTTATGGACCTTATCCGAGATACCGGCGACAAATCTGAAAACGGGAGCCCAGAAGAAACGTTCAGAACCGTCAGGGGACTCCCACTCAAAAGAGGCTTGGGCGGGGAAAAGTCCTTTGGGCTCATCAACTTTGCGTTTGAGCTGCAGGAAGCTGTTGAAAAGATCCGCGATCCCCTGGATCATGGCACTGCCGGTATACTCCATACGGGCAGAGGGCTTGGCGTAACCGCAGTCCCAGGTGGGGCCTTCGGCATTTTCTGAGCCTCTGACCAGTACACGGCGGCGCACCACAAAAATCAATGCGCTCAGGCAATAGAAAACAAATGAAAATCCTGCGGCATAGAAAAGGATTTTTTGAACGCCCCGCAGATCCTCCGCTGCAACAGGAAGTTTGAAGAGCGCAGGAATCAGGGGCGCAATGAAAGGAGATACCGCAACAACTGCGAGAGAAAGAACGAGAAGCGCGATCATGGGAATGAACATCCAGGGGGATTCCGCCTTGCAGTCGGAGCTCTGCCGGACTTCACCGAGAAAAGTTCCGCCCACAGCTTTTGCAAATGCCGCTGCGGCACAAGCTCCCGTGAGCGCAAGGACCAGAGCCGCCGCCATGCCGCCGAAGCGGAGCTGGGGAACGCCGGAAACAACACCGCTGAATGCGGCAAGATAGATCATCAGTTCCCCGATGAAGCCGTTAAAGGGAGGAAGTCCGGAAAGGCCGGTCGCCGCAAGGGTAAAACAGCTGCCAGTTACGGGGATTTTCTTCATCATGCCCCCCATCTTGTCGATGGAAAGAGTTCCTGTTGAACAGAATACCTGCCCTGCCCCGAGGAAAAGGGTTCCTTTGAGAAGAGCGTGGTTGATGATGTGCAGCACACCGCCCAGGAGACCGAAAACGATCATATTGATATTGTTGAAAGCAATACCGAGGAATGCGCAGCCCAATGCCATGGAAATAATACCGATGTTTTCGATACTGCTGTAAGCAAGGAGCCGTTTGAGATTGTCCTGAGTTATGGCGAAAACGATGCCGCCGAGACTGCCGATGCAGCCGAGGATCAGCAAGGTCCAGCCGCAAAGCTGAACATTGCATGTGGGGAATACGAAGCGGAGCAGACCGAAAAGTCCCAGATTGATCATGGCGCCTGACATGACGGCTGAAACAGGCGCAGGAGCGGCGGGGTGAGCTTCAGGGAGCCAGAGGTGCAGCAGGGGGAATCCTGCTTTCAAACCGAATCCCGCAACACCTGCGGCGTAGATCAGACAGTGGGGAACCCCCTCTTTCAGGGAAAGGGCATAAAAAAGCATCAGAAGCAGACCGCCTGCTTCACAGGCAAGAAGATAGATCCATGCCACACGTTTGAGTTCTTCAGCCTTGTAGTTGAACATGACAAGAACAAAACTGAAAATCCCCATAAGTTCCCAGACAATGAGAAAGGGGACGAAACTGCGGATCAGCGGCAGTGCCAGCATGGTTCCTAAAGTCAGGTTGAAAAATCCCCAGTAGATGCCGGGATTGCCGTGCCCCTTGATGTAGGCGACAGAGTGAAGTGCTGCGGCAGGTCCGAGAATAAGGGGGGGCAGCATGAAAAGCAGCAAGAGACCGGGCGGGGACGATGTACATAAGAAGAAGATTCCGGCGAGAGTTGCGAAAAGAGTCCCTGAAACCCCTGTCCAGGTGGCAAGAGTTCCACGGCGCCAACAAAGCAGTGCAAGAATTCCTGCGGCAGCTGCTATGCCTGCACTTAAAAAGTTCATTTTTTTCAAACCTCCTGATTTGGTACATCTTTTAATATACCACTTGAAGGCTGTTTTTTCAATCTCAGGAAATAATAATGTTGCGAATCAAATTGCCCGAAAGCATGAATGCCGCAATAATAAGAACGGAATAAACAAGAAGTGTGAATTTTTTCTGATCCACTTTGTTATGCAGAAAATCTCCGAAAATCATGCCGCAGAGGATGAAAGGCAGGATGCAGAGAAACATCCTGCCCAGCTGGGGCGTCCAGACTTTTCCTGAAAGAGTCCACTTTGTGACCATGACCGTGTTGGTGGTGAGCCAGAGAGAACTCAAAACCGCACGGAACTTTGATTTTTCAGTGATCGCCTTTGAGGCGTACATGACCACGATGGGACCTCCGGAACTGAATGCCCCCTGAATGATGCCGCCGATAAACAGAATGAAACGGGAGTCGATACCTTTCTTTACGGGAATCGGGGGCGGCGCAAGGGGCTTTTTGAAAACATTGTACAATCCCCTGCCCCCCACAAAGAACATGAAAAACGCCAGAAGCCCGATGAGAGCGGCTTTGGGGAGATATTCCATAAAGAAAAGTCCCACCGGCACGCCGGGGATCACATGAAGCAGAATGAAGCCGTATTCTTTGAGATCCACGTTCCGCCACGAACGAAGCACGATAAAAATCGACAGCAGAATACTCATGGAGGAAAGCAAGGGGACCGCCTTGTCGATACCGATCAGCATCGACACAAAAGGCAGAGCCATCACTGTTGAGCCGAATCCTGCAACGCCTTCAACGGTAAAAGTTGTAAAAACAATACAACCGGCAATAAGCACGATCATCCATTCGTTCATCGGTCATCTCCTCCAATATCAAGATTTTCATAATATAGTTCTAAAATTTCTCTTTTTCAAGAAAACTTCTCTTGAATTATTTCTGAATGGAGGTTATATTTGAAAAGTGCCATTTTTTTATTAAAAATACTGAGGTAATATTATGTGCGAACAACATGCTTCTTTCGACTTTCATCTCCATTCTCTCTGGAGTTACGATGCCACCTGCCCTGTGGAAACCTATTTCGCCATGGCGGCAAAGCTGGGAGTGAGTCATATCGCCGTTACTGAACATCATCAGATGGATTCCCTGCCCGAAGTTGTTGAAGCCGCAAAAAAATATCCCATGGTCAATTACATTCCCGGTGCGGAACTGACCGTTCACAGTCCCAAAGGAACTTTTGATATGGTCTGTTTGGGGCTGCCTCTGGTCCCCACCCCTGAATTGCAGCAGGTTTTTGCCGCCTACCACAACTGGCAGCGGAACTACGGAGACGCTTTCTGTGCGCTGCTTTCTGTGGAAGGCTACCCCTACACCCGCAAAGAGCGTGAAATGCTCCTGAAACGTTACCGTCCCCAGAAGACCATCGACGTTCAGGGGATCACCCACGTTCAGAATGGTATCCAGAACAAATACCTTATTGAAGAAAAGAAACTTTTCCCCGATGCCAAAGCCAAAGACAATGTGGTTTGGAACTCCAACTTCACCACTCCCCCCTACCCCGAATATGATTTCGTCCTCCCCGCCGTCAAGAGAGCGGGCGGTCTGGTTTTTATTGCTCATCCCAGAAATTATTTCAAGCTGAAAGACCTCAACCGCATGGATGAACTGCGTGAAATGCTGCAGTTTGACGGTATCGAATGCGCCCATCCCTCTGCACCTGCGGAACTGACCGAATTTTACCGTCAATACTGTCTGGATCACGGACTTCTTTCCACTGCGGGCAGCGACACTCACTCGGTGCCGGAAGGTGAGCATCAGTTCTGCCAAGAGAGCCATTTTGCCAGACATATCGGTGAAAAACGCTATGTTGAAGAAATTTTGGAAAGAATTCCTGCATTTCACGCTTGACATTTGAAGAAGTTGGGTGTATATTTAGTAAATAATAGTAAACAAACAACAATAACATAACAAGAAACGAGGTATAAAATGTCCCAGCATCCCAGTCACCGCGTTGGCGGCAAGATCCGCAAAGTCCGTAATGTCATGAAGCGCTATGAGCGCATCAATGTTCTCCGTGATGCCGGTCGCATCGCCGAGGATAAGGTTCTCGGTCTGCCCAAGACCAAGCCCGTCGAGATGTAATCTTGTCCCCCGGTTCGAAAAGACCTTCGGTAACTTATGCCGGAGGTTTTTTTGTTTTAAAATTTTAAGGAACAGCTGAAAATGGAACGTGAAAAATTTGTACAATTTGCCGATTCCATGCCCATGCGGCAGGGATGCGGCTCAGAAAAACGTCTGGATACACGCAATGCTGAGAGATGGATTTTCAGAAATAAGTGCTCTTTTCGGGATGTTGTTGTGATACTCTTTCTGCTTTTCATGCTTTTCCCTCTGCTGTGCCTGACTCAAATGTGGGGGACAATAAGCGTATTTTCGCTGCTCCTGCTTGTCATTTTTCTGCTCCGGAAATTTTCGAAAATCGCCGTTTTTGACTTTGAGAACAAATGTTTCCACCGGAGCCGCAAGCCTCCCCGTTACGGAGATCTCTCAACGCTTAAAGATTATCTGCCTTTTTCGCAGATCGCAGGAGTCCAATTCCTTTACAAGGTCGTCCACGGTCATAAAGGTCATAGCTATCAGGGGTATGAGATCAATCTTTTCACCCGGGAACTGACCCGCGTTTTTGTTATTGACGGAAAAAATAAAGAACAGCTTTTCAAAGAAGCGCAAATGCTTGCAGAACGCCTCAACGTTCCCTTAAAAGAAAATGACGAAAACAAGGTGGTGCAGAAAAGGATGCCGGCTTGGGTCCGCTATCTTATCGGACTCCTTTTCGGGGGCGCCGGAGCCGGACTGCTGGGATCAACGGTGATTTTTCCTCTTGCCGAACAGTTGAACAGTCAGAGTTGGGTCCCCGTCACCGCTGTTGTCAGTGCCAGTGATATTTCAAGTCATACCCGAAAACGTTCAAAAGGTTCATCCTATACCGTTTACAAAGCCAATATCAAGTACAAATATCAATACAAAAACCGCATCTACACCGCTGAACGGCACAACTTTTTCAGCAATGAATACGAGCGCCGCAGTGAGGCAAGAGAGGTACTCAAACAGTATCCGGCGGGCAAACAAACGACCTGTTTTGTTGATCCTGAAAAACCCTCACAGGCAGTTCTGACACGCAGTATCGACATCTGGGAACTGGTAAAAAACGCTCTTGCCTCAGGATTCTTTCTGTTCTGCGGACTTTACTTTATTTTCAACCGCCGTCTCTGACGGAGGGAAAAGCAGCGGAGTATCCCGAAGCTTTTCAAGAAGTTCCCAATATTCAGACCGTTCTATTGTTTCTGCGCCAAAGAGTTCAAGGGTGGGTGTCACCATTTGGGTATCGACGATCTGGACTCCAAGGTCATGCAGAAAAGTAAACATCCCTGCCAGAGCGAACTTTGAAGCTCCGCTTTCCTTGAAAAACATGCTTTCTCCGCAAAAAATGCCCCCCACATGGACTCCGTACAAGCCGCCTATGAGGACGCCGTTTTCATCGTAGGTCTCAAAGCTGTGAGCGTTGCCCATGCGGTGAAACTTTTTGTAGGCCTCCACCATTTTCGGAACTATCCATGTACCATCCTGACCGGGGCGGTATGCGGCGGCGCACTCTTCTATCACCCTGTCGAATGCCGTATCGACTGCAAGATGCCATTTTTTGTTTTTGAACGCCCGTTTTGCGCCGTGAGGGATGTGAAACTTTTCCATCCGCACGATTCCCCGTTCCGGAGGCGAAAACCAGAGTATCTCATCTTCTCTTTCGGGCCATGGGAAAACACTGTGATAATAGGCATCTGCAAGCATATCGCAGTTCAGATCTTCGCTCCAGCCCACAAAGCCGTAAGGATCATCTTCAACGGGCTGCGGCGGATGAAAAATAGAGTCTTCCCATGAGAACATAACGCAAAACCTTTCAATTATTTTGCATTAACATACACTTTGAAGAACTCCAATGCAAGTGAAAGATTCTGAAAAAGACAAAATTTGCCCAATCGGGAGCTTTTTTTCTTGAAAAAAAGAGGTTTATGCAGTAAATTATACAAAAGGAGTTTTGAGAATCATGCTTTGTGAGAAAATAAAAGAGTTTATCAATAAATATGACCGCTTCGCTGCAACGAATAATATCCAACTGACCAAGGTGGAGCCGGGATATGCCGAAGCTGAAATGATTATTTCAGAATCTTTGCTCAACGGCAACAATTTCGTTCAGGGCGGTGCCATATTCACCCTTGCAGATATCGCTTTCGCCGGTGCTGCCAACGGGGAAAACAAAGGCATGGTGACTCAAAGCAGCAATATCACCTTTCTGCGGCCCGGTGACGGCGAAAAACTTTTCGCTTCAGCCCGTGAGATCAACCGTGGAAAGACCACTGGACTTTATGAGATCCGTGTCACCAATGACCGGGGGAAACTTGTCGCCTGCGGTCAGATGGTGGGCTTTGCAACGGGGAAACCTCTTATCGGAGAATAGTCTTATGAAAAAATCTTCTTTGCTTCTCCTTGTCCTTTTTATTCTGCCCTTATTCTGCGGTGCCGCATCACCTCAGAAAAAGGTTCAGAAACTTGTTCCGCCGCCCATTATTTCCAAATGGCAGACGGAACGGCCCAAAGTTGTTGAAACAGGTTCTTTCACCTCGATCGAAGTTCCTCCGGTCAAAAGCAGGAACAAAACGCCCTCTGCCGCTGACAAAGTTACAGAATCCGGGAAACGTTTTTCGTGGAAGCCCTCCCCTCTTCTTTCCAGCACCATCCGTATTGCCGACCTGACGGGGGCGGCACTTTCTGAAGATGGCACTCTTGCTGTGATTTCCGAGCGTATCGGGGGCGAAGGCAAAGCCAACTCCACCCGTTTTATCTTGGTCGATATCCCCAACTGCCGCATTGCGGGGGGATTTGTCATTCCTGAGATGCTGATTTCAAAAATCGCCTTCGTCCCCGGCTCTCCCTCTGAAGTTCTGGGGATAAGAAGCGGTTTTGCGCCTTTCAAGGTCAAAGAGGGGATCGTGAAGATCGATCTGAAAGAAAAGAATATTGCCGATGCTTTTGACTCACCTGCAGGTAAGATCATCTCTTTTGCCGCAGATAATAAGGGTAAACTCTTTTTTACTGCGGAAGGGGAAAAGAGCTTTTTTGAAGGGGAAACAGACTCCTTTGCCGTTGAAGCACTTCAGGTCAAAAGCCGTATCACCGCCCCCCGTGTCTGTGCGGCAGACGGAATGTGTATCGTCTACGGCAAAGAGGGCGTTGAAGTGTTCCGCAAAGATGGAAAACGTTGGATCCCCGATGAAGAAGTGATAAAAGCTCCGTCGGAGACCTTTGCCCCGGTCAACTGTCAAGTGATTGATCCGGCGGTTTTCGGGGTCTGTTTTTCCGGTAAGAACGGGAAAGACGCCTGGTATCTGCAAGGGAAAAATTTCCGGAAACTCAAAGAGAGGATCTCCGGTATCGTCGCCTGGGATGGAAAGGAAAAACTCCTTTTTGTGGAAATTGCCTCCAACAGCCGTGTGTGTGTGTTCAACATGCCGGAGGCTGCTGAAAATGTGAAACCTGCCACGCCCAACCGGCTGCGTCCCGCCAATCGCAACGGCACATTTGCCCTGCTCCATGTGCCTGTTTTCAAGCAGAAGATGCTGCATATCGACAACCGTGGCAATCTCTTTCTGCTGGACTACTCCCGTTTGATCCGTTGGAAAAAATCCACTGTTTACATTGCTGACAAAACCGCTTTCCGGTAAGGATGTCGGCACCTGAAATATGAAAGTTATGTTTTTATGCCTATCTTCAACTACAAATGTGACAAATGCGGCAACCTTTTTGAAACGTTGTTGAAAAGCCGTTCCGAAGAGGCGGTCTGCCCCTCCTGCGGCAGCCGGGAGCTTACCCCTGCCCCCAACCGCATCAGTGTCGGTCGATCAAATACAAACTCCTGCCCCGCCCAGGCCTCCTGCCCCGCCGCTTCCGGCGGCTGCGGATGCGGCGGATGCTGCGGACACAAGCACTGAACTATGAACAAACAGCAACTTATGAAACAGCTGGAGCGCTGCGGTATGCGCCCCGGCAGAGGATTGGGGCAGAACTTCCTGCTTGACCGCAATCTGCTTGAATGGATCGTCAGAAAAGCTGCGCCCCAAAAAGATGAAAACATCCTTGAAGTCGGTCCCGGATTCGGTGCTTTGACCGAACTGCTTATTGCAACCGGAGCCAATGTTACCGCCGTGGAATACGATCACCGTATCGCAGAACACCTGCGCAACCGCTTTGCCGGAGCAAAAAATCTGCGCCTTATTGAAGCCGATGCCTGCAAGGTGGATTACAGCGAACTTTTCCCTGCGGGAACCCCTTTCCGCTGTGTGGCAAATCTCCCTTATGCCATCAGCACAGTCTTTATTGCAAAGCTCTGTCAGCTTGACAATGGACCAGAGTCCATGCTTTTCATGCTCCAGAAAGAGATGGGGGAACGCCTTGCCTCCCCCTGCAACTGCAAAGCCTACGGTGCTTTGACAGTGACCACTCAGAGTATTTTTGATGTGGTCCTTGAAAAAATCGTGCCGCCTGAGGTTTTCTATCCCCCGCCGGCGGTGGATTCCGCATTGGTTTCATTCACCCGGCACGGGCGTTATGCCCTTGATTCTGAGGCCAAAAAGCACTTGTCAAATCTGGTGCGGCTGCTTTTCAACCAGCGGCGCAAGCAGATGGGAAAGGTTCTCTGCGGCGGCTATCCCAAAGAAAAGGTGCAGAGTGTCCTTGAGACCATGAACATCTCTCACATGGAACGCCCCGACAAAGTTCCCGTTGAAGAGCTGATCCGCATGAGCGAACTTTTCTATCAGAAATAAGCCCATCAAAAAAGCGCTCCCTGTTCAAAAGGAGCGCTTTTTCTATGCCCTCATTATCAGGGCATGAATTCCCATTGGAGATTATCCAGAACCTTGCGGAATGAGCGTATGGTCGGCTGGTAGTAGATCCCCTCAGTGTCGTAGTCGTGGACTCCGAACTCAACGGCGACACCGAATTTAGGGCCCATAAAACGGATTATCTTGCCGAATTTACCCCCTGCAAGATAGATAAAGGGCTTGTCAAGATTCTTCCGCAGCAGGAAGAGTGTGCGTACAGCTTCTGAAAACTCCTCTTCGGTATTGACGCGTGTCACAACTTTGAGGATATCCGCCCCTCTGCTGCTTTGCATTTTCATCATTTCAAGAACATCTTCAGGAGGGATGAACTCACCGGTCGCATGAGAAGAGATGAGGGCATAGGCGCCTTTGGCATGGATCGTATCGATCAGCTTTTTCTGCTGAGCGATGGCGGCGGTGTCAAAGGTGATTTCCCGGGGTGCAGGGGCGTAAAGATCCCCCATGACATCGATGACATCGGCACCGGCATCGGCAGCCCGGAGCAGATAGACCTGCCGCTTTTCATCATCGGCACCGCAAAGGATATCCTTGCGGTAGTTGATGAACATGAAAGGGAGCTGGACACAGTTGATGATCCCTTTGAAAGTTTCAAAAGTTCTTGCTTCTTCAGGCAGATGAGAGATCTCAATGGCGATACCGTCTGCGCCGTCGGCTTCCGCAGAACGGGCGAGTGCCACCGCTTTGGCGGTTGAATCGGGCTTGTAAAGCAGAGAAACGGCACAAGTCTGCCGGTTGAGAAATGAACGTTTCAGCATGATATTCTTCTCCTTATTCAGCGGGCGATCAGATGTCCGCCGTCGATGACGTGGGAAGAACCCGTGATAAAAGCCGCTTTGTCAGAACAAAGATAGAGTATGAAGTCCACAAGTTCAGAGACTTCAGCCGCACGCCCCAGAAGCGTTTTCATTTTCGCCATGCCGGGGCGGGTGAGGACGGGACCGGGAATCACACAGCAGGAGCGGACATTGTGAGGAGCCCCCAGAATGGCAAGGGATTTGGTCATGCCTTTCATGGCGCTCTTTTCAGCAGAGTAATCCAGACTGGGGCCGCCGCCGCCTTCTTCACCGGTCACTGAGCCGAAATTGATGATAACGCCCCGTTTGCGCTCCATCATCCCGGCGAGAACGGCACGGCAGCAGTAGATCGCGCCCCGCAAATTCACATCAAGTCCCCAGTCGATGACTTCGATGGGGAGTTTCTCAAAACTTGAGCAATTGCCGCAGCAGCGTCCGGACATACCGCCTGCGGCGTTGATCAGAATATCCAGAGAGCCGAAAGTTTCGACAATCTTTTTTTCAGCGGCTTCGACTTCTGCATATTTGCGGATATCCACTTTGAGGGCAAGGACTTTCCCTCCTGCACTTCTGATTTTTGCTTCAGCAGCGGCAAGGGCTTCTTCATTCACATCGAGAAGAGCCACATTGGCTCCCTGTTCTGCGAGTTTTTCGCCTGTCAGCAGCCCCATTCCTGAGGCTCCGCCGGTGATCATTGCAGTTCTGCCTGCAAATTCCATTTTTCCATCTCCTTTGAATTATTTGATCCTCAGCATCCGCCCCGGGCGGGAGAGCTTTGCTTCGGGATCTGCGGAGTAGGCAAGTTTCCCGTTGACATAGACGGCGGCGATACCTTCTGCGCGTCTGTTGGGCGTGGAGTAGTCAGCCAGGGAATCAAACTTCTCAAGATCAAGAAGCACCAGGTCCGCAAAGTATCCGGGGGCGACGAGACCTCTGCTTTCAAGGTTGAATTTCGCCGCTGGAAGTGCCGTCATGCGGCGGATGACGGAGGCATAATCACAATTTTTTGCCGCAATACGGAAAAAGCGGGGCGCCGTTCCGAAAGCCCGCGGATGGGTGGCGTTGTCCTCATATCCTGCGATCCTGCCGTCGCTGCCCAGTATGACATAGGGCTTGCCAAGGATCCGTTCAAGGTTTTCTTCGCACATGGAGCCGAACGCCGCACTGGGACTGGAACCCGCCGCCAGCAACTTGACGATCGCCTCTTCGGCGGAGCATCCCATCATGGCACCGATTTCAACCATGCTTTTTCCATAATAAGGCTTGTGTTCGGCAAAGGGGGACCCCACAAGGAGCGTTCTCGCAGGGGGGCGTTCAAATCCTTTCTGCATGGCTTCAAGGAGTTCTTTGCGGTAGGAAGCGGATTCCTTGAGTTTGCCGCACAAGGTTGCCGTATCGACTTTATCAAAGGGCGCAGGAACAATCTGACGCAAAGCCGTGCTGGAGTGGACATAAGGATAGCGGTCGGCAAGAAGATCCATCCCTTCGCTGCGGGCTTTTTCGATCTTCTCAAAAACGGCATCGATCTTGTGCCAGTTTTTCTGACCGGAAGTTTTCAAGTGGCTGATTTCCAGATTGTTGTCACCGGCTTTGGCGATTTCGATGGCTTCGTCGACAGCCTCAAGAAGTTTTGTGGATTCATTACGAATATGGGTGGCGTAAGGTTTTCCAGTGCCTTTGAGCAAAGAAGCAAGTGCTTTGAGTTCTTCAGTGGGGGCGAATTTGCCGGGCAGGTAATAGAGTCCGCCTGAAAATCCTGCGGCGCCGTTGTCGAGGGCATCGGCAAGGAGTTCCTTCATCTGGCGGAGTTCCTCTTTTGTGGCGTGCCGCTCCTCATACCCCATAACTCTGATTCTGAGAGAGTTGTGTCCGCAGAGGTGGGCGACATTCACTGCTGGGCGGGATTTGTCGATCACATCGGCATAAGCGGCGAAGCTGCAATAGGCATTTTTGAAATCATCGGCATCTTTTGCCCCTGTCAGATAAAAAGAAAAGCCGCAATTGCCTGAAATATCAGTCGTCACGCCCTGAGAGATTTTTGAATCCCCGCCGGGGACCCGTGCCGCCGCTGAATCCGAGTGCGTATGCACATCCACAAAACCGGGAGTCAGTGCCAGTCCTTTTCCGTCAACGACCGTGGCTCCGGTCTGTTTCAAAGAGCCGCACTCCGCAACAGCAGTGATCCTGTCATCCTGAACCGCCACATCCGCCATGAACGGCGTTCTGCCGCTTCCGTCATAAAGCATCACATTGGTAAAAAGCAAAGTTTCCATATCCCAAACCTCAATACAGTCGTTAATCAGGTATATTTACATACAATATCACCACTTTTTTTGTTTGTCAAGGCAAGTTTTTTTATTTTTTCAAAACTCACTTTTCCCCTCAAACAAGGTCAAACTGAGTCAGGGGTGCAAACTTGATGAAAATTTGAATTTTTTTGGACTTTTTTTTGAAATTTTACCATTTTCACCCTTGAAAAATCAAAAAACATCTGCTATAATTAGACCAAAGTCATAAATCAATACGACTTTGAAAAAACACAAAAAAAAGGAGGAATTATGGGAAAAGCGATCGATACTCGTAACTTCGTCATTGCAGGCCACACCGGAAGCGGAAAAACCTTGTTGTGCGAACAGATCCTTTTGCAGACCGGCGCCATCGACAGAGCCGGTACCATTGAAGGCAAAAATACCGTTTCCGACTTTATGAATGATGAACATGAACGCGGGTCAAGTATCTACGCCTCCCTCTGCAGCTGCAAGTGGAACGATCTTTCACTCTACTTTGTCGATACCCCCGGGTACAGTGAATTTTTCGGACAGACCCTCGGTGCTATCCGTGCCTGTGATGCCGCTCTGGTCGTTGTCGATGCTATCGACGGCCCCCAGATCGGTACAGCAAGAGCCTGGAAAGCCGCCCGTGAACGCGGCATCGCCCGTTTCGGATTCGTCAACCGCCTTGACAAAGAACGTGCAGACTTCGATGCCACCATCGAACAGATGCGCAAAAACCACGGCCGCAACGTGATCATCCCCCTCTACTGGCCCGTGGGCAAAGAAGCCGCCTTTGAACGTGTCGTCAACGTTCTCTTTGACAAAGATATCCCCGCCGATATCGCCGATCAGGCCGCCGAATGCCGCCAGCTCTGGCTGGATGCCATCGCCGAAACTGATGATGAGATCATGATGCGCGTCCTCGACGGCGGTGAACTCACGGAGGAAGAGATCCACTCCGGTTTGCGTAAAACTATCATGACCGGCAAGACGATCCCCGTCTTCCCTGGCAGTGCCGTCAAGGGTATCGGTGTGCCGGAACTTCTCGCCGCCATCAAAGATCTTTTCCCCAATCCCTTTGAATACGCTACCGTTGACGGTGCCGACCTTGAGGTCAAAGAAGACGGTGCCGCTCTGGGCGTTGTCTTTATGAGTCTCAACGATCCCTTTACCGGACAGCTCACCTTTGTCCGGGGGATCTCCGGCAGCTTCACCGGCGATCTGGATATCTACAACCGCTCCACCAACACCAAGGAGCGTTTCGGTTCCATGTTTGTTATGAACGGCAAAAACCAGACTCAGCTCCCCGCCGCAGGTCCCGGTACTCTCTTTGCCGTGGCGAAGCTCAAGGATTCCCATATCGGCGACACCATGTCGAGCGATCCCAACTCCAGAGTTCTTCCCGGTGTTGAGCCGCCCAATCCCATTATGTTCTATGCCGTCACCGCCGCCAAGTCCGGCGAAGACGAAAAGATCGTTGCCGGTATCACCAAGATCATCGAAGCCATGCCTTCTGTGAAACTTGAACGCAACAATGAAACTCACGAACTGCTCCTGTGCGGCATGGGCGACCAGCAGCTGGGGATCGTCTCCCGCCGTCTGAAAGAACAGTTCAAGGTCGAAGCGGTCCTTTCCACCCCCAAAGTTCCCTATCGCGAAACCATTACCGGTTCCGGTGAAGGACACTACCGCCACAAAAAGCAGTCGGGCGGTGCCGGACAGTTCGCCGAAGTTTTTATGCGTATTTCCAGCAGCTCCGATGGCTACAAATGCACCAACGACGTGGTCGGCGGCGCCATTCCCAAGAACTTCATCCCCGCCATCGAAAAGGGTGTGCAGGATATGCTGGAAGAAGGCCCCCTCGTGGGATGCCGGGTGGAAAATGTTGCCGTTTCCATTTTTGACGGAAAATATCACCCCGTTGACTCCAATGAAATGGCGTTCCGCATTGCCGGCCGTCAGGCGTTCAAAGAGGCTATGAGTCAGGCAGGTCCTGTGATCCTTGAACCCATCATGTCGGTCAGTGTCCATGTTCCCAGCGCCTACACCGGCGATATCAACGGCGACTTGAACCACAAGCGCGGCCGCATCCTCGGTATGGAATCCGAAGAGGGTATTGAGATCATCAAAGCCGAAGTCCCCATGGCGGAACTCCACAAGTACGCCACGGAACTCCGGAGCATGACTCAGGGACGGGGAACCTTTGAAATGGAATTCGCCCGTTATGAACAGGTCCCCGGCAACGTCGCCCAGGAGATCATCGCCAAGCATCAGGCGGAAAAAGGCGAAGAATAATTTTTTACTGAAATAAACAACCTCTGCGGGAGCCGGAGTTTTTCCGGTTCCCGTTTACTGATTTTTAGAAAATGCACGATTTTGATTTATTGAAAGAAGCTGAAGCTCAGGAGCTTATCATTACAGATTCCCCTGAAACGTTTTTGAAAAAGTATGCTCAGGGCCGCTGTGCCGTCTTTACCGGGAGCAAAAGCTCCGGAGCAAACGGTGCTTTGAAAGAGTTTTTCGCAGCAGTTCCTCAGGCGGCACACTTTTCCGGCATTGAAGCGGAACCTGCAACCGAAACCGTTGAAAGAATGACAGAGTTCCTCGACGAAGGCAAGTTTGACACCGTTTTTGCTCTGGGCGGCGGCAGCGTCCTCGATGCGGCAAAAGCGGCTTATCTGTCAAGCCAGAGCCAACTTCCTTTGCAGGAGCTTTTCGGCGTTGACCGCTATTCGGCAAGATGCCCCGACAAAAGGCTGAAACGGATCATCGCTTTCCCCACCACCTCGGGGACCGGCTCCGAAGCAACTCAATATGCCAATATCGTGGAACGGAAAAATGCCGTCAAAAAACTTATCGCCGAGAAACAGTGCGTCCCTCTCGCAGGCTGTATCGTCCCCCGCTACGCCGCCACCATGCCTGATTCTGTCACCGTCGCCACAGGATGCGATGCCCTCGCCCATTTGATCGAAGGCTTCCTCAATGTGGGCGCAGACGGCAATAAAAGTGAAGCGAACTTCTGGGCAATGGAGGGCATAAAACTTGTCAAAGCCTATCTGCCCCGTGCCGTGGACAATGATCCCGAAGCACGAAAAATGATGGCTTATGCGGCAACACTCGGAGGAATGACGATCCGTTTCAAATCCACGGGCTTACCTCATTTGTGCAGTTTTTCATGGTTCGGCAGGATCCCCCACGGTATTGCCGCCATCATGCTGCTGCCGGAGTCCTGGCGTTACTATCTGGGGAATCCTGCTGTGGCTGAAAGAACTATGGAATTGAAAAAGATTTTCCCCGGTGAAACGCCGGAAGAGATCATCAACTCTTTCAGAGAGTTTCTTACTCAGCTGCAAGTTCCTGAAAAACTCAATGCATTTCCTGATCTTTCAAAAGAACTCATGGAGCGCACCGCTTTGTCAGCCGGTGAAAATAAAATGAAATTAGAGCTTGCTCCGCGGCGGGTGCCGCTGGAACAAAGCAGGCTCATATTGCAGGAGATCCTGCTTAAAAGTTATGGAGAATAAAAGAAAATGATCCACGTTATCGCCCGGATGGAAATCAAACCCGGTTGTATGGAAGAGTTCCTCAAGATCCTTCTTGGCAACACCCCCACCGTTCTTGCCGAAGATGGCTGCTACCGCTACGAAAGCTGTCTGGACACCAAAGAAGAGGACAAAGACAAATTTGTCACCATTCTGGAAACATGGGAGTCCGAAGAACATCTTAAAGCCCACCTTGCCACAGCCCACATGGCAAAGTTCCGTGAGGCTGTCAAAGATTTGCGTTACAGCTCCAATGTCACTGTTGTTGCACCTGTGGAAAAATAATTATGTACTCAAAAAACGATCTTAAAAACGATCTTGCCGCCATGGGCTTGAAAGGGGATGAAACCATTATCATCCACTCCTCTCTGAAGTCTATCGGCGAAGTCGAAAACCGTGCCGACGGGATCCTGGATGCCCTTGAGGAGTTTTTCGCGCCCGGTCTGCTGATTTTTCCCTCTATGACTTACAGCACTGTCAATGCAAAACAGCCGGTCTACTCCGTGCGTGACACTCCCTGCTGTGTCAGTATGCTGCCTGAACTTTTCAGAAGACGGCCCGGCGTGATCCGCTCACTTCACCCCACTCATGCGGTGGCGGCAATTGGGAAAGATGCCGCGGAGTTTGTTTCCGGACACGAAAAGTTCGACTCCCCCGCCCATCCCGACTCCCCCTGGGGCAAGATTTACAAGCGCAACGGTTACATCATGTTCGTCGGTACGGGGACGATCCACTGCAACACCTTTCTGCACGGTGTTGAAGAGTGGCTCCCTGTGCCCTGTATGCTGACGGATTATCATGAACCCCTCGTGGTCTTTGACTACGACGGCAACCGTATCGAAGTGCCTTCCAGACGGCATGTGGGGTCCCACTCCAAGTGGTACAATCTGCTTCAGCCAACATTCCGTGAAGCGGGGATCCTGAAAGAAGGTAAATTCGGCGATGCCAAAGTTTTTCTCCTTGAAGCACGCAAGGCAGGCGACATCGTTTACGATCTGCTGAAAAAAGAGCCTCTCTTTTTCACCGACGAATATCAGGCTTCAAAAGGTATCACCGACTGGCACTGATAAAAACATTTCAAAACAAAACGGCACGGAAAATGCTGCAAATGCAAGATCCGTGCCGTTTTTTTGCGGCGGAAAATTATATCAGGAGGGATTGACTGTAACCACGATACCGCCGTGTTCAAGGGAATATTGGGCGGCAAGTCCTGCGATGACGGCATTGCGCCCGGCTTCCGGCGGGACGGGGGCTTTGATTTCGCCCCGGATCATGCGCACGAACTCTGCGCAGATAAGGGGATCTGCTCCGCCGTGGCCCAGTTCCGCCTCATTCTGAGCCATAAGTTTCAGGTCGATGACCCGGTCAGGCTGGTCGTTGCGGCCGTTCTTGCGGAGCCAGACCTTGATGGTTCCGTCGATCTCACTGTTTTCAAGTCTGCCGCCGGTTCCGATAAAGGTGAAGTTCCGGTGATAATCCGGAGCAAAATGACACTCGTTGTAAGAAACTCTGATGCCGTTGTCGAGTTCAAAAAGGCAGGTGTAGTTGTCCGGCACATCCACCTCTTTGCGGAACGCACAGAATCTCCGGGCAGGTTTTCTGTCCATATCGAGGACCGGCACCTGGGAGTCGATGCAGCTCTCTTTTTGGGGGCAGTTGGTACATTCAAGAGTGTTCTCCCTGTCGCCTCCAAAAAAGTCCAATCCGCCGAAAGCTGCGGCTTTTACGGTGTTGTGTCCCGTGACGAAGTGGATGACGTCGATATCATGTGAACCTTTCTGCAAAAGCAGACTTCCGGTGTTCCGCTTGTCGGCGTGCCAGTCGTGGTAGTAGTAGACGCTCCCCATACCCACAAAATGACGGACCCAAACCGCTTTGACCTCGCCGATCTCGCCTGAATCGACGATCTCTTTCATCAGTTTGACAAAGGGCATGTAACGCATATTGAATCCCACCATCAGCTTTCCCGGATGACGGTTGGAACATTCGATCATGCGGTCCGCATCTTCAAATGTGGTGGCAAGGGGCTTTTCGCAGTAAACGAATTTGCCTGCCTCAAGGGCGTCGATAACCATGTCGGCATGAAGATAGTCAGGCGTTGTCACAACGATACCGTCAAGCTCCTCCCGTTGGACCATCTCTTTGTAGTTGGTGGTGACAAAGGCGTCTTTATTGCATCTTTCTTTGAACTTTTCAAGCTCCTCAAGGGAATTGTCCGAACCTGCAACGACCTGTACTCCCTCTTCCGGCTTGTGCCAGTATCTGCTCAAACGCCCTCTGCCGTTCACACCGATAATACCCAGACGGACTTCCTGCATAAAAAACCTCCTTATATATCCCTGAAGTTGTACCTGTAACTGTTAAATATAATGCTGGATGTGGATTTTTTCAATCACAATGAGGGAGAAAAAACTGTTTTTTGCCTTGAATATTGAATTATTCCATGCTATATTATATGTTGAACAACAATAGTAACTTTTCTGAAAGGAAAGATCAAAACATGCGTTACATTGACAAATTTATGGCGGCGTTCCCCTTCGAGGGATTGACCTTTGACGACGTTTCTCTGGTGACTCAGTATGCAGATTTTCTGCCCGCTGAAACGGATATCTCCTGCAATTTTTCCAGAAATGTCAAGTTGAATATCCCCTTTGTCAGTGCCGCTATGGATACTGTTACCGAAAGCTCCATGGCGATCGCCATGGCTAAACTGGGCGGTATCGGCGTGATCCACAAAAACCTCCCTCCTGAACGCCAGGCTGAAGAGGTTCGCAAAGTCAAATCCTATCTCAACGGTGTCATCAGTACTCCCATTACATTCCGTGCCGACCAGACCGTTGCCGAGATGATGCGTGAAAAGCAGATCAAAAAGTACTCCTTTTCCGGATTCCCCATCGTGGATGACAACAACCGTCTTATCGGTATCATCACCAGCCGTGACATCAAATTCCTGACCGACTTCAACGTCAAGATCAGCGATGTGATGACCAAAAATCCTGTGACGGCTGCTGTGGGCGGCTCCATGTCTGACGCCTATCACAAGATGATCGAAAACAAAGTCGGCAAGCTCCCCATCGTGGATGCTGACGGAAAACTTGCCGGTCTTTACAGCTTCCTCGACGTGCGCACCCTGATCGAGCATGACGAACCTGATTACAACCGTGACAGCCGTCATCAGCTCCGTTCCGCCGCCGCCGTGGGGCCTTATGATGAAAAACGCATTGAAGCTCTGATCAACGCCGGTGTTGATGTCATCGTTATCGACACCGCTCACGGTGACTCCAAAGGCGTTATCGAAACTGTGGGCATCATCAAGAAAAATTACGGCGACAAAGTCGATGTGGTCGCCGGAAATATCGCCACTGGAGAAGCTGCCAAGGCTCTCGCCGATGCCGGTGCTGACGGCGTCAAAGTCGGTATCGGCCCCGGCTCCATCTGCACGACCCGTGTGGTCGCAGGTGTGGGCGTTCCTCAGGTTTCTGCGGTTTACGATGCTGTCAAAGCTCTGCCCTCCGACATCCCTGTTATCGCTGACGGCGGTATCAAACAGTCCGGCGACGTGGCAAAAGCTCTGGCGGTCGGTGCCAACTGCGTGATGATGGGTTCCGTTCTCGCCGGTACCGCTGAAAGCACCGGCGAAGTCATTCTGCATCAGGGCCGCAGCTATGTCGCCTACCGCGGCATGGGCAGTCTCGAAGCCATGAAAGCCAACGCCGGAAGTCGTGAACGTTACGGTCAGGCTGATGTGGAAGACGATCACAAACTGGTTCCCCAGGGTATCGAAGCCATGGTTCCCTATCGCGGCGATGTGAAAAATGTCATCCACCAGTTTGTGGGCGGCGTCCGTTACAGTTTCGGCTACTGCGGAGCCAGAACTCTGGCGCAGTTCCAGGAAAAAGCCAAACTTGTCCGCATCTCTTCCGCAGGTCTGCGTGAAGCACATCCCCACGATGTGACCATCACCAAGGATGCCCCCAACTACACCTCCAGCCACTGATGAAGAAAATTCTCACAATTTTCTTTCTTCTTCCGGTCGCCTTCTCCCTGCTTCAGGCTGAAGTGCTGACCGGAGTGGTCGATCTTGAACGGATTTTCCGTGAATACTACAAAAGCAAGATCGCCGAAGAGCTGATCCGTCAGCAGGCAACAGTCTATCGCAACTATCTGAAAAAACTTGAGTCTGAACACCAGACTCTTGTTTCAGATGCCGCCCGCGCCCGTGCATCGGCTCAGAATCTTGCCCTTTCTGCCGCAGAAAGACAGCGCGCCGAAGATCGTGCCATTACAGCCTCCAAGGCTGTGGCGGCGAAAAAAACTGAGGCTGAGGTCTACGCCCGGGAACGCGCTGTCGATATGCGTACTTTGCAAGCCCGGAAACGATCGGAGATCCTTAAAGATATTCAAGCCCAGATCGCCCGCAGCGCCGCTTTGCTGGGGTATGGATTTGTGCTGGATTCTTCAGGAAGGACCACAAACGATCTCGGGGCTCTTCTGCTTTATCCCAAGCAGAGAGACTTCACCGACCATGTTATCAGAGAGCTGAACCGCAATCAGAGCAAAAAAGAGAAAAATTCAGGAGTTTCCAAATGAAATATATTCCCATGACTGCCGCACAAATCGCAGAAATCGTCAAAGGTGAGATCATCGGCGATGCCTCACGCACCGTGACCGGCGTTGCCGGTATCAAAGAAGCGACCGCTGAACAGCTCAGCTTTGTGGGCAGCAGGAAATATGGTGAACTTCTCGATTCAGCCAAAGCCGGTATCGTGCTGATTTGCGCCGACCTTGCCAAAGCTGAAAAGCCAGATGCCACGCTCATCGTCTGTAAAAACGTGGATGCAGCTTTCGCAACTGTTGTGGCGATCTACGCCGATGAACCTCCGGCGGTGGTTCCCGGGATCCACCCCTCTGCGGTGGTTTCTCCTGAAGCCAAACTCGGTAAAAATGTTTCCATCAACGCCAACGCCGTGATCGAGGCAGGCGCTGAAATCGGTGACAATACCTGCATCGGTGCCGGATGCTATATCGGACACGATGCCAAGGTCGGTGCCGACTCCATGCTTTACCCCAATGTGACGATCATGTACCGCTGTATCGTGGGCAACAAAGCTGTTATCCACCCCGGAGTCGTTATCGGCGCCGATGGTTTCGGATTCGTTCCCGGTCCCAACGGTCTTGTCAAAGTCCCCCAGACGGGTATTGTTCAGATCGACGACGATGTGGAAATCGGTGCCAATACCACTATTGACCGCGCCCGCTTCGGCAGAACCTGGATCAAAAGCAATGTCAAAATCGACAATCAGGTAATGGTCGGACACAATGTGGTGGTGGGTGAAAGCTCCATTCTGGTCGCTCAGTGCGGCATTGCCGGAAGCTCCGAACTCGGCAGAGGTGTCATTCTTGCCGCCAAAGCCGGTGTCAACGGTCATATCACTCTTGGTGACGGCGTTCAGGTCGCCGGAGCAAGCGGTGTGTTGCGCAGTGTCCCCGCCGGACAAACCGTGGTGGGTGCCCCCGCAGAATCCCAGCGCGACTTCATGGCGCGTCTTTCTCTGCCCGGCAGATTTGAGAAACTTTCAAAGAAATTTGCCGCTCTTCAGCAGGAAATTGCTGAATTGAAAGCAAAAGTCGATGCTGAATAAGTGAAAAGGCAAATCCTTTTTCTTTTCTTTTTGATCATCACTCTTTCCGCCCTGCAAGGAAAAGAGCCCCCTGACCTTTTGCGTCAAAAGGCTCTTGATGGCGATCTTGATGCCATGCTCCTGCTGGGCGACGAGTTTTTTAAGGGGGAAAAACGCCCCCGCAATCTTTCTCTTGCAGCGTTCTGGTACAGGAAAGCTGCACAATCCGATCTTCCTCTCAGCAGATACCGTTACGCCGTCTGCCTTGAATTCGGATGGGGAACGGCAAAATCCCCCCGTCTCGCTTTTGAAGAGTACAAAAAAGCGGGAACTCTCGGTGCTGCACAGCTCCGTGCGGCAGAGATGCTGCTGAAAGGTGTACCTGCCGGAAACGGCTTGGATGAGGTCATCCCCGACAGAGATAAAGCCGTCGCTATCATGCGGGGACTTTGCCGGGCAAACTACACCCCTGCCCTGATGAAACTTGCCCGGACTCTTTATGAATTTCCCAAAACACGCAGCGCCCACAAGGAGGAAATCTACCGTCTGGTACTTCAAAGCGCAGCACTCCCCTCCCCCGCCCCGGGAGTCCTGACCTTTCAGGCAAAACTTTTGCAGGAAGGCGTGGGGGTGAAAGCTGACCCGGTCTATGCCCGGGCTCTTCTTGAGATCGCCGCACGGAAAAATGATCCCGAAGCCCAATATATGTTTGCAGAACTCCTCGAATTCGGCAAAGGAACTGCCGTCGATCAGGAAAAGGCTTTTCATTATTATTCGCAGTCGGCAAAACAGAACTTCCCGGCGGCACTGGTTCGCATGGGGGATTATCATCTGGAGGGGAAATTTCTTGAACATTCCCCTCAAAAGGGGTATCAGTACTTTCAACAGGCCGCTCAAAAGAGATATCCTGCGGCACTGTGCAAACTGGGGTGGTGTCACGAAAACGGTATCGGCACGGCAAAGGATCTGCGCCGGGCGTTCAGCTTTTACGAGCAGAGTGCCAATCTGGGGGATCCCATGGGAAACTATCATGCCGGGCGATGTTTTCTTGAAGGTATCGGTGTCGCCGCCGATCCGGCGGGGGCTTTCTTCTTTTTCAGGAGAAGTGCCGCACTCGACTGCAAGGAGGGGATGCTCGCATTGGCTGAGTGTCTCAGAACCGGCAGAGGATGCACCCCCGATGAAGCCCTCAGCCGTGAGCTGAAAGAAAAGGCTTCAAAACTTTGAAAACAAACTCATAAAAGGAGAATTTTTATGCTTGAAATAACTTCACACAGAAACGGAGAGCTTCTTTCCGCCCGGGATGGCAGAGAGAGCGCTTCTGAATTGCTCATCCACCTCAGCGGTATCGCCTCTGTTCAGAGTAAAGTCACCGTCAACGGTGCCCCCGTCCAGCGCCATGACAGACTCTTTTTTGCCGATGTTCCTCTCAGAGAGAAAATCAACCGTGTGACAGTCAGTGCAAAAGATAAGTACGGTGAACGGACCCAGACCATCACCCTTGTGTGGGACAAGGCTTCATTCAAACGCTATGCCGTGCGGATCGACGACAACAGTTTTGTCTTCACTGATCTTGCGAAAAATAAATACGATTCCCTTTTTGACCACTTCTATCTGAAAGGTTTGAAGGAGCTTCACGAGAAATACGGCAGCAAATTCATCCTCAAATGCTTCTACGAAAACGCCCATGATCCTGAAAAGAGCAATCTTTCACAGGTCCCCGACTGTTATCGTGACGAGTTTGAAAAGGTTTCCGACTGGCTTCATCTGGCGTTCCATGCCCGTGCAGAGTTCCCCGACAGACCTTACCAGCACTGCACCACCGAGAGACTTGCGGAGGATTACGATACCACCACCGCCGAACTGCGCCGTATTGCCGGTGAGAGATCCTGCACGCCTCCCACCAATGTTCACTGGGCGATGCTGGAACCCCGCAATTTCAGTTTTATGAAGAGCCGCGGACTTAAGATCCTGACTTCCAGCGGATTCATGTCCAACCGCATCATCGTTGACGGCAGAGTGGAGACCCTTGATCAGGGAGGATGCGATATCGGGTTCTTTTATGAACAGGATGTGGCACGGCACATGCTTGAAAAACGGTGTTACTATGATGCAGACTTTGACCTCTTTCTTTCACGGAGCTTTTTCTGCTTCAACATCGACACTCCCGAAGAGATCGAAGAAAAAATCAAAGCCGAAGATGCCAAAAATGAAACGGATATCATTGAGTCCGTCGGTCACGAACAATATGCCTATCCCTTTTATGAAATGTATCTGCCCGATTACTTCAAACGGCTCGAAACTTCATGCCGTATCCCGGCGGAACTGGGCTACAAGCCTGTGTTCTTTCAGGATGGTATTTTCGGAAACACCGCCTGGGGCAATTGATCAATCAATATTTTTGCGGAAAATAAAGGTGTTAAGTGCCTGACCCGGCAACGATGGCTGTGCCGGAAAACGGCAAAGCTCCGTAAAGTTGTTTTTATGATACCAGTGAAAATTGCAGGTATCATCGGTCCATAAGAGTATGGAAGAAATTTTTTCTTCCCGGCAGCGGCGTTCAAACTCCTGCATCATGAGTGCGCCGCACCCTTTTTGAAGTGATGCAAAAAGCAGAAGCAGGACTTCATCTTTTTGAAGAAACTGTTCTTCTGCTTTTTTATTGCCGTCAAGGTAGGCTTTGTAGATTTGAACAAAGAAGCGTTCTTCACAAGTCAAATCATTCAGCCACAATCCGAGGGCAGGCGTTTCAGAGTGTTTCCTGTGCGCCAGCAGAAATCCGCACAGTTCACCTGTATCATCTGTGACGGCACAATTGAAAGGGGAGTCCGGATCAAAGTAATAACGGAGAAGAAAATCGTAAACTTTCGGAATCAGGACGGGGGGAATGAAACCGACTTCATCCCCCCATATCTGCAAGGCGATCGCCCCTGCCCGTTCCAGGTCAGCGGCGAAAAAATCCCTGAGAAAAAACTGTTTTCTCAGCGGACGATATCGATCACGTCGATCCATTGGACTTCAGGATCTTCCGCCAGCATGGCAAGTTTCTGTTCCATCTGATTCCAGAGACCTTCGCAGTCAAGAAATTCGTAGGAATGCCCCCAGAAATAGAAAATGCCGTTTTTCTCTTTGGCTTTGCGGAACTTGTCGCAGAAAAGCCGGTCCATGTGGTGGCATGTTGAGTGGAGCTGCAGGGGGGAATCTGTAAAGCCCACATTTTCGGTGTACTGGGTGGTTCTGCCGTAAAGGAATCCTGCATCTTTCAGGAGTCTTGCCGCCTGAGGCGTATAGTCTCCGCAGGGCCATGCGTATCCCAAACACTCTCTCTGAAAGATATCTTCCAGATATTTGCGGGCATCCATGGCATCCTTGATGAACTCCTCTGCCGGCACGCTGCCCCCTTTATGGACCCAGCCGTGTGAAGCAACCTGAAAATCTTCATAGATCTCTTTCATTTCTGAAAGTCCGACTTTGCCGTTGATAAAACCGTTGTAGCTCCAGGCCTGTTCATCCAGAGTTCTCCAGCGGGGAACCCCGGTATGTTCGGGCATCGCCCCCGGATTGAGGTTGAAGGTTGCTTTTGCGTTGTACTTTCTCAGAAGTCCGATCAATCTGATATCATTGACAACACCATCATCCCAGCAGCATGCGACTTTGACCATAAAAAAATCTCCTAAAAGTCAGAACTGTAAATCCACCTCAGTTTCAGGCAACATGAGGAACATTGTAATATAGCACAAAAGAGTTTTTTTGCAAACTTTTTTTTGAACAAAAAGAGGAGAAGCCGTTTTTTTTGCAAAAAAGCTCAAAAAAAAGCAAAATTGAACTTTACTTTATTGTTTTTTGCTGTATAGTAAATCAAGTATACATGAAAATGGTATAGATCCGGGGCGATTTTTGAACGGATGCGTTTTGAAATCGCCTCATCCTAAAAAACAGGAAAAATAAAAAAATGAGTTGCAATCACCCCAATCCGCAATTCGCCCGTTCCGGGATCGTTTCTCTCAACGGTGTCTGGAGTTGTCGTTTCGACCACGGAAAAAGCGGAGCAGATCGCCAATGGGAACGATCCTGCGGATTTGAGACCGCGATCAATGTGCCTTTCTGCCCTGAAAGCAAACTTTCAGGCATCGGCAATACCGATTTTATTGAATGTATGTGGTATCACCGGCTTTTTACGGTCCCCGCATCATGGCAGGGCAAAGAGATCCTGCTCCATTTCGGAGGCGTGGATTACCAGTGCCATGTGTATATCGACGGCAAAAAAGCGGGTTCCCACACGGGGGGTGCCTCTCCTTTTACCATTGATATCACCTCTTTTACTGAACCCGGCAAAGAGCATCATCTTGTCCTTGAAGTCCATGATGAGCTGCGCAGCAACAATCAGGCTTTCGGCAAACAGTCGCCCTGGTATGGATCAAAGTGGTGTTCCTACACCCGCACCACCGGCATCTGGAGTTCCGTCTACCTTGAGTGTTGCGATGCCTTGAGTCTTACGCGCTGCCGCATCACGCCTGATGTGGACAACAGTGCCTTTTATTTTTCTCCGGAGTTCCGTTCCATGCCTGCCGGAAGCAGATTCAAGGTGACACTCTATGATGACAAAGGTGAAAACATCATCCAAAGTGCCGGATCTTTCGTTTCCCCCGGTATGACATTGACTGTAAAACTGGACTCACCCCGGCTCTGGTCTCCTGAGACACCCTACCTTTACAAGATCAAATACGAACTCTTTGACCGTGACGGAAAATTGTGCGATGAAGTCTTTTCTTATGCCGGATTGCGGAAGTTCCACATCGAAAACCAGAGATTCTATCTGAATAACGAACCCATTTTTCTCCGCATGGTTCTGGATCAGGGTTTCTATGAAAATGGTCTGTGGACCGCCCCTGACGACAGTGCCATCGAAAAGGATATCCGTCTTGCCATGAAAGCCGGTTTCAACGGCGCAAGACTTCACCAGAAGATCTTCGATCCCCGCTACCACTATCACGCCGACCGTTTGGGATTCCTCACTTTCGGCGAGTTCCCCGACTGGGGCATGGGGTTCTGGAAACACTTCACAGAAGGTGCCTGCGACGCTTACCGGGGGTTCAGAGATTATTTCTCCCAGTGGCGTGAGGTTCTTGAAAGGGATTTGAATCATCCCTCCATCATCGGCTGGACCCCTTTCAACGAAACCAGAGCGTACAGGGATCTTGATGAACACAGGCGCATCCTTTCGGATATCTATCGCCTGACAAAAGAAATTGACCCGAGCCGTCCTGTTTGCGACAGCAGCGGCTATGTTCACGCCGAAACCGATATCTGGAGCGTTCACAACTATTCCCAGGATCCTGAGGGCCTGAAAAAGGCTCTTGCAACCGAACCCGTTTACTCTTTCGAGCCGGAAACTGAACTGCAAGCCTACAAAAAACAGCCCTATTTCATCGCTGAATACGGCGGTGTCAAATATATCCCCGAAGGACGCACCCCGTGGGCAGGGAATTCATGGGGATACGGCAAAGCACCCGTTTCCCGCGAAGACACCATCGACCGTATGCGGAAGCTGACGGCAGTCGTCGTGGAGTCCGGAGCCGCAGGGTTCTGCTACACCCAGCTGACCGATATCGAACAGGAACAAAATGGTGTGTACAATTACGACCGTTCTGAAAAGTTTACCGAAAGCGAAATGCAAAGCATTTTCTGCCAGAAACCTCAATGGAGCAGGTTCTGAGAGAAACAGTATAAAATCTTCCGAAAGTGGAGAAAAGCAAAGTTATGAGAAAGCAAGTCGAAATTGATAAAGAGACGCTGGCGAAAAATTATGACAAACAGCCGCTGAACAAGATTTTCCCTCTTGTCCGTCCTTATAAGTGGCTCTTTGTGTCATCCGTCGTGGCGCTGATCCTTTTTAATATGATCGGTCTCACCTTGCCATGGATGCTGAAAATCGCCATCGACCGGGTGCTGCCCAATGCGGACTATGTCCTTTTCTGGGTGCTGTGCGGCTCAATGGTCATCATTTATCTGGTGCGTTGTCTGCTCAGATATATTTCAAGCTACCTTGTGGCATACACAGGGATCCGCCTCATCGTGGACCTGCGCCAGAAGGTGTTCCGCCATTTGCAGAGTCTTTCTCTGCGCTTCTATGAAGAATACAGAACAGGCAAGCTGATTTCCAACGTTATTTCAGACGTGGCACTGCTCAATATGCTGATGCACGTCATGACCCAGTTCGGCGAACAGCTCTTCCAGCTCTTCCTGATCATCGTGCTTTTGATGTTCATCAACTGGAAAATGGCATTGATCGTGCTGCTGTCGCTGCCCATCCACTATTTCAACTTCCATTATTTCCGCAAAGTGATCCGCAAAGACTCCATGGTCATTCAGGAAAAGATGTCCGAAATTTCCGCCAACCTCTCTGAAACTCTGACCGGTGTCAAGGTGGTGAAGTCTTTTGCCCGTGAACATGCGGAGTGTCTGAGCTTCTTCCAGAACATGCGCCCCATTGTGGATATGCAGATGCGTGTTACCGTTGACAACGTGGGACTCTGGACCATTTGCGATATGCTTTCGCTCTTTACCTATCTCGCCACCATCGGGTCGGGGATCATGTTCGTTCAGAACGGAACCGTTTCCATCGGTGAATTTGTCGCCTTTTACAGCTATGTGGGTATGATGCTCGGACCTATCAGCCAGCTTTCAGGTATGTCCGTCACCTTTGCTCAGGGAATGGTGGGTGCCAGCCGTATCGTGAAACTGCTCAACACCATCCCTGAGATCAAAGAGTGCGACAATCCGCTCCACCCCTCAAGTATTACGGGAAACATCGAATTCAAGCATGTCTCTTTCTATTACAATAAGGAAAAACCTCCTGTTATCAACGACTTCTCACTGACCGTCACTCCGGGGCAGAAAGTTGCGCTCGTGGGACCAAGCGGCTCCGGAAAATCCACTTTGAGCAATCTGCTGCTGCGTTTCTATGATGTGAACTCCGGCGTGATCAAGGTGGATAACATGGATATCCGCCGTCTGAGTCTCGATGCCTACCGCAGCAATATCGGTGTGGTGCTTCAGGAACCCTTCCTTTTCTCCGGAACTGTCCGTGAAAACATCAGTTACGCCAAGCCCGAAGCTACTGTTGAGGAAATCGAAGAAGCCGCACGGATGGCTAATGTCGAAGAGTTCATCAGTCAGCTGCCTGACGGTTACGACACCATTATCGGTGAAAACGGTGCCTCCCTTTCCGGCGGACAGAAACAGCGTCTTGCCATTGCCCGCGCCATTCTCAAGAATCCCTCCATTCTCATTCTCGACGAGGCGACCAGTGCCCTTGACACCGTTTCCGAATATCTGGTTCAGGAGGCTCTCGACCGTCTGATGGAGGGCAAGACCACCATTATCATCGCCCACCGTCTTTCAACGGTCCGCAATGCCGATACCATCGTGGTCCTTGAAACAGGCAAGATCGTCCAGCAGGGAACCCATGACGAACTCATGGCTCAGCCCGGCATCTATCGTGATCTTTATCAAACCCAGCGCAAGATGGCTGTTCAAGCATAAAGGGAGGCAAAGTTTACCATGCATCAGCAAAACAGAATCCGTATGCGTGAGCAGCTCAAGGTGTTCCAGCGCATTATCCTTACCATTGTCGTCCTGGTGTTGATCATGCTCGGCGTTATGATCTTCGGCTCCATGGACGATGAAGTGACCGGTATCGGTACCGTCGAGGGTATCCGGGAGTATCAGCTCAAGACCCTTGTCAGTGCCAAAGTGTCAAAAGTGTTCCGCCACGAGGGCGAAGAGGTCACTCCCGGCGAAGCGTTGCTGGAGTTCGACACCCGCAATCAGCACGATGAGATACTCCGGTACAAAAATGCCGTCAAAGAACTGGAACTGAATATCTCAGTTAAGGAAAAAGCCCTTGAACTTCTCCTCAAGGATCCCCTCCCCGCTTACTACCGGCACACCCGCAACCAGCTCGCAGAAGCCAGGGAGAGACTTTCCAAAGCCACCACGGAACTTGATGTTTACCGCAAACTCTATGAGCAAAAGGTCATCACCCGCCGTGAATTCCTCAAAGTCGAACTGGATCATCTGACCAGCCGTATGGCAGTGGCACGCCTTGAAGATGACTGGAAAAAACTTCAGGACGGTATGGCAAAGCAGATCGTCGAACAGGCAGAAGAGGAACTGCGGCTGTTGCGGCATAAACTCAAAGGTCAGAAAGATGAACTCGCCATGGCGGAGCGCCACCTCGAGGATTACATTTTGCGGGCACCCGATGCCGGTATCATCACCGATGCTCCTCCCCGTCCCGGCGGCTATTATGCCAAGGGCGACACAGTGATCCGTTTTGCCGCCAACCAGCGCAAGAAAATCACCGGCTTTGTCAGTGAAAAGCAGGTCTACAAAGTCGAACCCGGTCAAAAGGTCCGCATTTACGCAAAGCAGTACAATTATCTTGACTACGGCTACTTCACCGGCAAGGTGGATGTGGTCTATCAGCTGCCCATTGAGCGTGACGGTATCAACTATTATCCGGTCAAGATCCTGCTGACTGATGAAAAGCAGCCTCTGCGTTTCGGTTCAGGATGTGAAATCACCATTATCACCGGCCGCGAAAGGATCATCTTTGCGCTCCTCGGATTGCGCAGCAAAGATTATCTCAAACGGCGCGGACTTGACCGTATTACAGTTTCCAAGCAGAAACCCCGTGTCAATCTGGCTCCTGCGGCGAAACCGGAAACGGAAAAAAGGGTCCGTCCCGTCCCCGTTTTGAAACAGGCGGAAACGGTTCCGGAAAAGAAAAAGTGACGTAAAAAGCAGAAAAAAGGGTGTTTATTTGACAAAATGAACGCTGTTTATTTGACAAATCGCACCCGATGCGTTATAGTAAAATAAAGAAAGAGTTGTTCCGGTTTTCTACCGGAAAGTATGTAAGACAATGACATTACCGTCCCTTTTTGACCAGAAAGTATCGGTATTGACGACAGGAAAAAGAGAAAAATGAATGACAGTGCCTTTTTGATTTTATTCATTGCTTTTACGGCAATGATGAGTATTATTCCTTTTCTGCTCCGTCGTTTCAAGATACCGATGGTGATTTCCCTGCTCATTGCCGGTATGATCATCGGACCTACGGGACTGAATCTGGTAAGCACACTTTCAGAACCTCTCTCTTTTCTGGGGACTCCCCCGGCTGAGACAGTAAGTCACTTCAACAGTCTTGTCAACTCACTGGGAGCCTTGGGCCTGATGTTCCTTATGGCTCTTGCGGGAATGGAAGCGGATTTCAAGCTGATCAATTCAGCAAAAAAGCCGGTGATACTCCTGAGTATTCTCACCTTTATGATCCCTGCGATCACGGGATACTGGGTCTATTGGCACTTCAAGCCCGCAGATCTCCCCGGCAAGCTGCTTTACGCCTCTCTTTTTGCCTCACACTCTGTCGGTATCGTTTTCCCTGTGATACGGGAGTTGAAACTTTCCAAAACCCGCTTCGGGGCAGCGGTCCTGATATCGACGGTCATCACCGACATCGCAAGTATCATCCTGCTTGCGGTCAGTGTGCAGCTCCACCGTCAGTGGAACTCTCAGGCGCACATGGTGGTCAAAGGGACTTTATCCATCTTTGACCGCATGGACACCTCTCTGCTCGGCAACAGTTTCACGCCGGTCTTTCTCCTCATCGTGCTGCTCTATCTTGCCGTTGCGATCTTTACTGTGAGTTTTATCGGCAAATGGCTGCGCAAGATCTTCAACCCCGGCGAAGATATGCTTATCACCATGTTGCTTCTGGTGATCCTCGGCACGGTCCTTGTGGGCGAACTGTTGGGGATCAACCTGGTCGTAGGCGCCTTTATTGCCGGTCTCGGACTTTCAAAGGTGGTGCAGGATCAGGATATGGTGGTATTCCGCCGCTTTGAAAGTATCGGTTACGGCTTTCTGATCCCCTTCCTCTTTGTCTCGATCGGTATGAAAACAGACTTTTCCGCCTTTTCCCAGAGCGGAAATCTTCCCATTATCGCCTTTACCATCGTCGGACTTGTTCTGAGCAAGGTCCTTTCCGGAGTAGTTGCCATGAAGTGTTCCGGCTTCAACATGCCCGCTTCTCTCAGTGCAGGTTTGATGACAGTTCCCCAGCTTTCAGCAACTCTTGCGGCGGCTGCCATCGGTAAAGACCTCGGTATCCTTGATACGCAGTTTTTCAACACGATCATCATTCTTGCCGTGGTCACAACGCTGCCCATCCCCTCCCTGGTCCGTTGGGTCATCGAAAAAGGCAAGGTCGCCTTTGAGGATGCCGAATCCGCACCGCCCCGGGTGGTCAGAGATGAGGAGCTGCTTTGAAGTTTTATTGTGAATTTTCCCATTATTGAAATAATCAATACATAAAATAACAGGAGTTCTTATGAAAAAATTATTGTTCGCCGCAGCTGCGATCCTCATGGTTTGCGGCTGTACTGTCGGCAAATCTCCGGCATGTCCCCAGGCCAAATTGGTCATTACCGGCAAGTCAAACTATCAGATCGTTCTGCCTGACCTCGGCAAAAAAGACCCCATTCTGAACCACCTGAATACCGGTGCCAAAATGATTCAGAGCGCCCTTAAAGAGGGGTTGGGATTGAATGTGCCTGTGGTCAGCGAATCGAAAGCCGTTCAAGGCGTCAAGGCGATCTACATCGGTGACACAAAAGCTGCCAGAAGTTTGGGGATCGATGTTGCCAAACACTCAAGTTTCGGCTTTACTCTTGCAGAAAAAGATGGAAATATCTTTATTGCGGGTCTCGATAAACACCAGTTCGGCAAGACAGGATCTCCCCAGAGAGATTGGAGATATTTCATTCTCGGCTCCATCAACGGCTGTGTCAAGTTTGCCGAGAAATATCTTGACACCCGGTTCCTCTATCCCGGTAAAAACGGTATCGACTACGCCAAACTTACCAAGGTCGAAATCCCCACCGGAATGCGCGAAGTCTGTTCCCCCAAGCTGATTTTCACCACCCGCTCCAGAGAGATGCTTTACAGCTACTCCAATAACGCCTACGGCAGCGGTGCTTTCAAAAGCTACGGCGGACACTCCTACTACGATGCTGTTCCCGCCAAAAAGTATGCCAAAACCCACCTTCATTACTTTGCTCTGCGGGGCGGCAAACGCAACGCCGACGGCAATCACCTTTGTATTTCCAATCCCGAAGTCCAGGAGCTGATCTATCAGGAAATGGCAAAATGGGCAAAAGACGGTGCTCTCGCAGTCCAGCTGGCTCAGACCGACGGTTATCAGCCCTGCGAATGTGCCAAATGTAAAGCCTACGGCAATACCAGTGACCAGGGGGAAAAACTGTGGATACTCCACCGGGAGCTCGCTGAAAGGCTTTATAAGGAACAGCCCGGAAAGTTCGCCCATATCATCTGCTACGGCCCCACAAAAATGCCCCCGCAGAGCTTCAAAAAGTTCCCGCCCAACGTCATTATCGAACTTTGCAACTACACCACCGAAACCTTCAAGAGATGGCGTCAGTACGAGGTCAAAGGCGGTTTTACCACCTATGTCTACAACTGGGGCTGGTACAACCGTGTGGGATTCCTCCCCAAGCGCACGCCTCAATTCTGTGCTGAACAGGTCCGTCTTTTCCTCAAAAACAATGTCCGCGGTGTCTACCGCTGCGGTTTCGGTGAAAACTTCGGACTTGAAGGTCCCGCCTATTATGTTTACGGTCAGATGTTCAACGACATCACCCAGAATGAGGATGTGCTTGTTGACGACTTCATCCGCCGGGCTTTCCATGAAAGCTATGTGCCTATGAAGTTGTTCTACGAGAACCTTTTTGCCCGTCTTGCCATCTATTCTGCCCTTGAAGACAGAGGGGCATCTGATTTCGGCAGAGTTTCCGCCCTGCCTGCGAATCCCAGAGTCCTTGTCACCTCCATTTTCAGTGCCGACATGCTGGACATCCTTTCCAAGAACCTGAAGCGTGCCGAAGAAATGGCAAAAGATCCCAAAGTCAAGGCGCGTCTTGAACTGGTGCGGATTGAATTCGACTATGTTCAGAATCTTGCTGAAACGCTCCATCTTTACAACGCCTACCGTCTGAACCCCAATCAGCACAGCTTTGATCAGCTTGCGGTATCTGTCGATAAGCGCAACGCGTTGATCAAATCCTACACCGATCCCAAGAGACCCTCAACCACCCGAGCCTACTCCAAAAATTGGCCTTACCTGCCCATTTTCAATGCACCTCCCATCAAGATGCTGGAAGAAAACGGCCGTCTCAGCGCACCTATCGGCGCTCCTTTGAACTGGAACACAAAACTGCTCAAAGAGCAGAAAGTCCTCCCCGGCGTGGGCAAGAAAAGTTTGCGTATTCCCAGAGCTGCCGGCAAAGTTTCAGCCGTTGACTTCAACTCCGGAGCCTGGGCGAAAGCTCAGTGGAACACGATGGGCGGGATCCAGCTGGGTGCTGTCAAAGAGAAAACCCGTTTCAAACTTCTTTATGATGCCAAAAATGTCTACGTCGCCTTTGAAAGCGATCTCGACGCCAGAAAGAGTTTTGCCAACTGCGGTTATGACGGTCCCTGTTACAATCAGGATTGTATTGATATCTTCCTTGACCCCACCGGGACCAAGAGTGTCAATTACCACTTTATTGCCAATCCCATTCCCAACTCCTGTTACGACGGAGCCTACGGTCTTATTACCGATGTGCTGGACCCCAAATACAATAAGCGTGACAAAGAGTGGAACGGCAAGTGGAGCTATGAAACCACCCGCAAGGGCAATAAATGGTATATCATGGTCACCATTCCTTTCAGCACGCTGAACACCAAGCCCGCTGCCCCCGGAGCTATCTGGACCGGCAACTTCGGGCGTGAAGCCTTTGAAATCCCCGGTCCGGGCGTCAAAGGCCGCGGCAAAGCTGAACTTTCTCTCTGGTCTCCCAATCTGGAAACTATGACATTCCACGATCAGGAAACTTTCGGAGATCTCATCTTTGAGTAAATAAGAATTGCGGAACAAAAAAATGAAAAAAATCCTTCCCCTTATCGTTCTTGCGGCATCTCTTTGCGGCTGTATGTGCAACAGCAGTACAGTTTCCTGCAAAGAGCCGTCGCTCCCCTGCGCGAAGCAGGAAATCCAGATCACCGCCGGCTCAAAGTATCAAATCGTTTACCCCGATCTTCCCGCCGGTGCCCCCCGTATTGCCATTTATTCCAGAGCTGCCGCCATGCTCCGGCAGGCACTTCTGGAAGGTGTGGGCATTGCCGCCCCCATCAAAAGCGAATCCAAAGCCCTCAAGGGATATAAAAACATCTATATCGGCGACACCAAGGCCGCCCGTGCCGCAGGGATCAAAGTTGAAAATCATCCGAATTTCGGCTTTGTCATCAAAGAAAAGAACGGCAATATCTTTATCGCAGGTCAGGACAAAACCCGCCTTGACTGGAAAGAAAAAAGAAATCTCTCATGGCAGTACTACATCCTCGGAACAGTCAACGGCTGTGTGAAATTTGCCGAAAAATATCTCAACACCCGCTTCCTTTATCCCGGCGAAAACGGTATCGACTATGCTGCAAAGGTCGGTAAATTCACCATTCCTGCCGGTCTGAACGAAGTGTGTATTCCCAAACTGGTCTTTGCCAGCCACACTCCAGACATGTTTTACAGCTACTCCAACAACGCTTACAGCTACGGTGATTTCAAAAGTTACGGCGGACACTCCTATTACGATGCTGTCCCCATGGCAAAATATGCCAAGAGTCACCCCAACTATTTTGCCTTCCGCAGCGGCAAACGCAACCCCATCGGCAATCATCTTTGCATTTCCAATCCCGAAGTTCAGGAGCTGATCTATCAGGAAATGGGCAAATGGGCAAAACAGGGGGCTTACGCCGTCCAGCTCGCCCAGACTGACGGTTACACCCCTTGCGAATGTGCCAATTGCAAAGCCTTCGGCAATACGGATGATGAAGGGGAAAAATTGTGGATACTCCACCGGAAACTTGCTGAAAGGTTCCATAAAGAGTTCCCCGGTAAATTTGCCCATATCATCTGCTACGGTCCCACCGGAAAGCCTCCGAAAACCTTTACAAAGTTCCCTCCCAATGTCATTATCGAACTTTGCTATTACACTCAGGAAAATTTCGATGAGTGGAAAAAATATGAAGTCAAAGGCGGTTTCACCACCTATGTCTACAACTGGGGCTGGTACAACCGTGTGGGATTCCTCCCCAAGCGCACACCTCAATTCTGCGCCGATCAGGTGCGGTTGTTCCTGAAAAACGGTGTCCGCGGTGTTTACCGCTGCGGATTCGGTGAAAACTACGGTCTTGAGGGACCTGCCTACTACGTTTACGGACAGATGTTCAACGATCCTGCCCAGAATGAAACGGCTCTTGTGAACGACTTTATCCAGCGTGCGTTCCACGAAAGCAGCGTTCCCATGAAGCTCTTTTTCCAGACGTTGAACACCCGTCTTGAAATTTACTCTGCTTTGCAGAAAACAGGGGCTATGCCTGCCAACCCCAGAGTTCTCATTACCTCCATCCTCAGTTCGGAGGTAATCGAGGTCCTTGAGAAAAATCTGGAACGTGCCGAGAAACTTGCCCGTTCCCCCAAAGTCAAGGCCCGTCTTGAACTTGTGAGAGTCGAATTCGATTACGCAAAAACTCTTGCCTGTGCGCTGCACTACTACAACACCTACCGTCTGAATCCGACTCAGGCGACCTTTGATCTGCTGGCGGATGCCATCGTCAAAAGGAACAAACTTATCGACTCCTACGCTGATCCCAAAACAAAAATGACCCGGACCTACTCCAAAAACTGGCCATTGCTGCGTATTTTCAACAGACCTGCCATTCCTGTTCTGAAAGAGAACGGCCGTCTTACAGCTCCCATCAATGCGCCGCTCACCTGGAATATCAAGCTTCTTAAAGAACAGAAGATCCTTCCCGGTGTGGGTAAAAAGGTCATGCGTATCCCCAGAGCCAATGGAAAGGTCTCCGCAACCGACTTCAATACCGGAGCATGGGCAAAGGCCAAATGGCAGAATATGAACGGGATCCAGCTGGGTGCCATTACCGAAAAGACCCGTTTCAAGGCGGTTTACGATGCAAAAAATGTTTATTTCGCCTTTGAAAGCGATGTTGCCCCTGATAAGAAGTTCAACGCCCTCGGCAGAGACGGTATCTGCTGGGGACAGGATTGCATGGAGCTGATCCTCGACCCCACGGGAACACGGAACATCTACTATCATCTCATGGTCAACCCCATTGAAAACTCTTATCACGACGAGGCTTTCGGTTTGATCACCGATGAGCTGAATCCTCTTTACAACAAGCCTGACGGTTCATGGAACTGCAAGTGGAGCTACACCACAAAACGTCAGGGCGGCAAGTGGTATCTCTGTTTTACGATCCCCTTTGCCTCTTTCAATGTTCCCCCCGCAGCTCCCGGAACCATCTGGTACGGCAACTTCGGCAGAGAAGCCTTTTTCGGCGGCAAACGGGGCAAACTTGAACTTTCGCTCTGGTCCCCCAATCTGGAAACCATGAGTTTCCACGACCGGGAGACCTTTGGGGATATTATTTTTGAATAACAGAGGCAATTTCAAAACTCAAGGAGTTTTGAAATTACCTCAACAAAAGGAGAAAAAATGAAAAAACTCTTGCCTCTCATTGTGCTGGCAGTGTTTCTTTGCGGCTGCCTTTCTACGGCGGTTTCGTGCAAAGAACCTGCGATCTCCGGAGCCTCCAAAGTTTTGGCGATAACCAAAAACTCCCGTTATCAGATCCTTTATCCTGATTTGCCTCCCAAGCATCCCCGTATCTTCATCTACACCAGAGCTGCTGCCATGCTCCAGAAGGCTCTCCTTGACGGTGTGGGGATCACGGCTCCCATCAAAAGCGAATCCCAAGCCCACAAAGGATACAAAAGCATTTTTATCGGTGACACCAAAGCAGCCCGGGCTGTGGGGATCAAGGTCGAAAATCATCCGGATTTCGGCTTTATCATCAAAGAAAAAGATGGGAACATCTTTATTGCCGGTCAGGATAAAACGCGCTTCAACGAACCGGAAAAGAAAGGAATGTTCTGGCGCTATTACATTCTCGGCACCCTCAACGGTTGTGTGAAGTTTGCCGAAAAATATCTTAACACCCGTTTCCTTTATCCCGGAAGAAATGGTATTGACTATGCTGTCAATGTGGGCAAATTTACCATTCCTGCCGGTCTGAACGAGGTTTGCACCCCCAAATTGGTTTTTGCCGCCTCCTTTATTCCGGACTTCTTTTTCAGTTACGCCAATAACGGTTACGGCTACGGCGACTTCAAAAGTTACGGCGGTCACTCCTATTACGATGCTGTTCCGGCAGCAAAATATGCCAAGAGTCACCCCCATTATTTTGCCTTCCGCGGCGGCAAACGCAATCCCATCGGCAATCACCTGTGCATTTCCAATCCCGAAGTCCAGGAGCTGATCTATCAGGAAATGGTCAAGTGGGTGAAAAAGGGCGCCAAAGTGGTGCAGCTTGCTCAGACTGACGGCTATATTCCTTGCAGATGTGACAACTGTGAAGCCTATGGCAACACAAAGAGTTCCGGAGAAAAACTGTGGATACTTCACCGCAAACTTGCTGAAAGGTTCCAGAAAGAATATCCCGGCAAATTTGCTCATATCATCTGTTACGGTCCGACCACCACGCCGCCGAAAAGTTTCAAAAAGTTCCCTGACAATGTCATTATTGAACTTTGCAACTACTCCGAAGAAACATTCAAAAGATGGAAAGAGTACGAAGTCAAAGGCGGTTTCACCACCTACATTTACAATTGGGGCTGGTACAACAACCTTGGATTTCTTCCCAAGCGCACACCTGAATTCTGTGCTGAGCAGGTGCGGTTGTTCCTGAAAAACGGTGTCAAAGGTGTCTACCGTTGCGGATATGGCGAAAACTATGGTCTTGAAGGTCCTTCTTACTATGTGTACGGTCAGATGTTCAATGATCCCACTCAAAATGAAAAGGTACTTGTCAACGACTTCATCCAGCGTGCGTTCCATGAAAGCTGCGTTCCTATGAAGCTTTTTTACCAGACTCTGAATGATCGTCTGGCAATCTATTCCGCACTGCAAAAGAGCCGTACCGTGCCTGTCAATCCCCGTGTATTGATCACAGCCATCCTCAGTTCCGATGTGATCGAGGTCCTTGAGAAAAACCTTGAGCGTGCCGAAAAACTCGCCCGTTCTCCTAAAGTCAAGGCCCGCCTTGAACTGGTGAGGACCGAATTTGATTATGTCAAATCTCTTGCCAGTACGCTGCACTACTATAACACCTACCGTCTGAAGCCCGGTCAGATGACCTTTGACCTGTTGGCAGATGCTGTTACCAAGCACAAAAATCTTGTTGAATCCTATGCGAATCCCAAGACATCAAGAACCAAACTCTACTCAGCGAACTGGCCTGCCATCCATATTTTTGGCCGTCCGCCGATGCATATGCTCAGAGTCAACGGTCGTCTCAGAGCCCCCATCAACGCCCCTCTGACCTGGAATATCAAACTTCTTAAAGAGCAGAAGCTTCTTCCCGGTGTGGGTAAAAAGACACTGCACATTCCCCGTGTTTCCGGAAAGGTTTCCACCTCAGACTTCAACAACGGAGTCTGGAAAAAAGCAAAATGGCAGAATCTGAATGGGATCCAGCTGGGGGCCGTCAGCGAAAAGACCCGTTTCAAGGCGGTTTATGATGCCAAAAATGTCTATTTCGCCTTTGAAAGTGATTTGCATCCTGCCAAAAAAATCACCCCCCTCGGCAAAGACGGTTTCTGCTGGGGACAGGATTGTATGGAGTTGATCCTTGATCCTACCGGAACCAGAAATGTCTATTACCATCTGATCGCCAACCCCATTGAAAACTCCAGCTACGATGAGGCTTATGGTTTGATCACCGATGAGCTGAATCCCCTTTATAACAAGCCTGACAGCTCATGGAACAGCAAATGGAGTTACGCCACAAAGCGCAAGGGGGATAAGTGGTATATCTGCTTTATCATTCCTTTTGCCTCCCTCAATGTTCCCCCCGCCGCTCCCGGAACCATCTGGTACGGCAACTTCGGCAGAGAAAACTTCGTTTTCGGGGTGCGTGGCGCGCCTGAACTTTCACTCTGGTCCCCCAATCTGGAAACCATGAGTTTCCACGATACCGAGACCTTCGGTGATTTGATCTTCGAATAAGATTTTTCAAGTATTCAAGTCAAAAAAAGAGACGGAACTTTTCCGAAAAAAAGTTCCGTCTTTTGTGCTGTCTGTAAAAACAGCTTTTTCAACAGATGCGGGGCAGCAGCTCTCCGCCGGGAGGCGGCAGCATGGTTTTTGCTCCGATCTCAGTGGTGACGACCACCTTGCCCACGGGATCAGCGATCACTTCGCCGATAATGGCGGCTTCGCTTGAGTAAGGCAGTTTTTTCAAGGTGTCAACGATGCTCTGAGCGTGTTCTTTGGGGGCAAAAATAACCAATCTTCCCTCACAGGCAAGATAGAGAGGTTCAAGCCCCAACATGCCGCAAACCCCTTTGACGCCGTCAGCGACAGGGATAGAGGCGGATTCAATGTTGATACCGACTTTGCTCTGATTGGCGATTTCGTAAAGGACCGTTCCCACGCCGCCGCGGGTGGCATCACGGATCACATGGATATCTTTGGTCACTTTGAAAAGTTCTTCGACAGTTCCCCACAGCGGGGCGCAGTCGCTGGTCACATCAGCTTCGATACCGAACTCGTCACGGGCAAGAAGGATGGTGCATCCGTGGCGGCCCACGTCACCGGTCACGATGACGGCATCCCCTACCTGAGCGGCGGTGCCTGAGGTCCGGACTCCGGGAATGATCTCACCGATGCCGGTGGTGGTGATAAACACATTGTCCACCTGCCCTTTTCCGGCGACCTTGGTATCACCGGCGACGATCCTGACACCGGCTTCGGCGGCCGTTTTTTCCATGGCGGCGGCGATTTCCTCCAGCTTATCCAGGGGGAATCCCTCTTCGATGACGAAAGCGCAGGTCAGATATTTGGGTTTTGCCCCCATGCAGGCAAGGTCGTTGACTGTGCCGCAGATACTGAGTTTGCCGATATTTCCGCCGGGGAACTCCCAGGGGGAAACGATGAATCCGTCGGTTGAAAAGGCGATCTTTCCGCTCCAGGGTTCCAGAACGGCGGCATCGTCGCCTGTAAACTGGGGATTGGCAAAGTGAGCCTTGAATACCCGGTCGATGAGTTCGTTGGTCTGTTCACCGCCGGCACCATGAGCCAAAGTTACAAATTTCTGTTCCATAAGAATTTATCTCCCATATTGATAATAAGCTGAACATGATCCTTCGTGAGAGACCATACAGGCGCCCACGGGATTGAGAGGGGTGCAGACCTTGCCGAAAAGGGGACAATCCTGAGGTTTCAATATACCTTTGAGGATATCGCCGCAACGGCATCCGGCATGAGGCGTTCCGGAAGTTTCAGGGACACCGAATTTTATACGGGCATCAAAAGCACTGTATTTCTCACTGAGTTTGAGCCCTGAGCCGGGGATAACACCCAAGCCCCGCCATTCGGCATCACAGGGGGACATAAACTCATTGATGATCCTGACCGCTGCGGGGTTGCCTTCATCTCTGGCGATGCGGCGGTAGCAGTTTTCGAAGAAAGCGCCCTCCCCTTTTTCTGCGTGATACAGTATGACGGCAAGGGCGGTCAGAAGTTCTTCGGCTTGAAATCCGGCGACGACACCTGAAACACCATCCTTGAGCAGTTCCTGACAGATGGAGCTGCCGATGATGGTGTGGACATGTCCGGGGTAAAGAAAGGCATCCGCGCAGTTCCCCAATGCCCGGTAGGCGTTGGGCATGGTCTTGTTTGAGGTGAGAAGTGAAAAGTTTTTCACATTTTCAGCGGCGGCATGTTTCACGGCAAGACAGGCGGAAGGGGCAGTCGTTTCGAATCCGACTGCGAGAAAAACCACCTCTTTATCGGGGTTTTCTTTGGCAAATTCAACGGCATCAAGAGGGGTATAGACCGCTTTGACCTGAGCGCCCTGCGGACGGGCTCCAGCCAGACTGGTGCGGCTGCCCGGCACCCGGATAAGATCACCGAATGTACAGATCACCGCTTTGTGGGTCAGAGCCAGTTCAACGGCACTGTCGATGTATCCCGGAGGAGTCACGCATACGGGACACCCGGGACCTGAAATCAGTTCCACTTGGGGCGGCAGGATCTTTCTGATCCCGCAGCGGAATATTTCGTGGGTATGGGTCCCGCAGACCTCCATGATCCTCAGGGGGCGACCGGAATATTCTTTAATTATTTCCAGATTTGTTTTCATCAAGATTCTCCATGATCTGAGCGGATTCCTCTTCAGATGACCGGGCGATTTTTGCAATGGCGATACCGGCGTGGACCATGACATAATCCCCCGGTTCCAGTTCATCCAGCAGTTCCGCGGAAACGGTTCTTCTGGCTCCTGAGGCATCGATCACGGCACTGCCGCCTTTGACACTGACAACTCTGGCTGATAATCCGACACACATTTTTTCAATCCTTTTTATTGAGTTGATACATTGCGACAGCCGCCTGTCCCAGGGCGATACCGCCGTCATTGGGAGGAACAAGCCGGTGGCGCAATATGTTAAAACCATTTTGTTCAAGTTCGTGTAAAACAAGTTCCAGCAGCAGCGTATTCTGGAAAACGCCGCCGCTCAGGGCGCAAGTTTCAAGACCGGTGATTTCCCGGCAGCGCACAGCTCCTGCGGAAATCATGCGGGCAAGACCTGCGTGAAAGTACCACGCCAGAGATGCGGGAGCTTCTCCGTCGAGCCGTCTGCGGAGGATGTCCTGCACAAATTCAGCAGTATTGAGGTGGAAAAGAGGATTTTCTTCCTCTACAAAACATTTTTCAATGCAGCACTCTTTTGCGCCATTCCAGCTTTCTGCGGCAAACTGGAGTTTCATGGCACCTTCACCCTCAAAGGTTGAGGCGGTGCAGATGCCTGTTATTGCCGCAACGGCGTCAAAAAGTCTGCCGGAACTTGTGGAGTCCACGCAGTTGATTTTTTTCTGGATCATCATCAACTGGAACTTCAATTCTTTTTCTGTTTTACCAAGTTCAAGGGCGTTGAGGCGCTTGAGAGTCGCCGGATCATCAGGCGCTCCCGCAAGTGCTGCGGCAATGCGCCACCCCTCACGGGAAGAGGCATCGCCCCCCGCCTGTTTGAAAGGCGCAACCGCACCGAGACGGGTGAAGCCTGAAAGATCGGCTTTCATAAATTCACCGCCCCAGACAGAGCCGTCAGTCCCGTAACCTGTTCCGTCAAAAGAGATACCGATAACGGGGGATGTGGTATCATTTTCAACCATACAGCTTGCGATGTGGGCGTAATGATGCTGGACCTTGATCAGCGGGATGTTCATTTTTTCCGCCACTGCCGTGGAGTTGTAGCGGGGGTGCAGATCGCAGGCGATGAGTTCCGGCTTGATCTCAAGGAGTGAGTTCATGCGCTCAATAGATTCCTCAAGGGCAGTGACTGTCCGCAGATCGGCAAGATCCCCCAGATAGGCAGAGGGGTAAAAGAGTTCATCTTTTGCCGGGCAGAAGGTGTTTTTCAATTCACCGCCCACGCCAAGCACCTGTCCTTTGAAGTTCCCTGAAACTCTGAAAGGCAGGGGAGCATATCCTCTTGAACGGCGTATCATATAGGGTTCATTGTGAAAGAGTTCCATAACGCTGTCGTCTGCCCGCAGACGGATCCTGCGGTTATGGGAAAGAATCAAATCGCAGAATCCTGAAATCTGTGCGGCGGCTTCTTCATCGTTGCGGCAGATGGGCGCGCCCGAAAGATTGCCGCTGGTCATGACAAGGGTGTCGCTGATTTGAATACCGTCCGGGAAGTCAAAAAGCAGCAGATGCAAAGGGGCATAAGGCAGCATGACACCGAGCGTGGGATTGCCGGGGGCAAGGGCTTCGGGCAAAGGGGAATCGGCTTTTTTCTTCAACAGCACGATAGGCTTTTGCCAGGAATCAAGGAAGGGAATACCCTTTTCCGGAATATGACAATAGCTTTTGACGGTCTCAAGATCACGCATCATCACGGCAAAGGGTTTTACAGGACGGTGTTTGAGTTCTCTCAGCCGTTTCACGGCAGAAGCATTTTTCGCATCGCAGCACAAATGAAATCCGCCGATGCCCTTGACAGCGATGATCCTGCCGTCGGCAATGGCTTGTCTTGCAGCGGTCAGAGCTGCGGCGTTCCGTTCCGTACCGCCTGCGATGTAGAGTTCAGGACCGCAATCGTTGCAGCAGACGGGCTGGGCATCGTAGCGGCGGCTTTCGGGGGCGTTGTATTCCGTGCTGCACTCAGGACACAGGGGGAACTCTTTCATGCTGGTCCGTTCCCGGTCGTAGGGCATGGCATCAAGAATAGTCAGCCGGGGACCACAGGCGGTGCAGTTGATAAAGGGATGCAGATAGCGGCGGTCTGAGGGGGTGAAAAGTTCTTTTTTGCAATCGGGGCAAATGGCAATGTCGGGAGAAACGAAAATATCTCCCGCTTCACGGCAACTTTCGATGATCTCAAAGGTTTCAGTTTGAAACATGCCGCAAGGCTGCACATCCACTTTCAAAACCATGGAGCGGGGCGGGGGATCATTTTTCACTTTCTCAATAAAGTTCCGCACATTTTCCTCACGGCCTGCGGCATGGATCTCAACGTAAGAGCCTTTATTCGCCACGCTGCCTGTTATGGCAAAAGAAGCGGCAGTACGGCTCACAAAGGGGCGGAATCCCACCCCCTGCACAATGCCGTACAAGCGGATCACACATGCCGTTCTGCGTTCTTGCATCATTCGCCCTCCCAAAGTCTCCCGGAGACGGCAAAATGGGGGAAATCAATGGTTTTACCCGAAAATCCGGGAAGAACCTTGAAAAGATTTCTGTCGGCGATGACCACATCGGGGTTGAATTCCTCAACCATTTTTCCGGGATCATCCTCCTCTTTCAAGATCCTGTCCTGCTCTTGCAAAAGGGATTTTTCTGTCATAAAGAAAGTTCCCACAGCAACTCCGGAAGCACCTTGATCAAGGAGTTTTTCCCTCAAAGCACAAGCGGCAAACTGCTGGTGGATGATCAGGACCCGTTTTCCGGCGATCTCCTGCAAAGCATCAAGGAGCGTGTCAGGGAACCAGGGATAATCGATTTTCCAGGGCGTGCCGAAACGTTTTTCAAGGAGTTTTGCTGCGGCGACGCCGGAGGGGGCGATCACAAGGTTGAGGGCGTTTTCAGAAGCACGTCTCACCTCTTCGAGCCCTGCCCCCATGCCGTAAACTCTTGCATTCCCCTCAATGACATTGGCAATATGTTTACCTGCATCGCATGAACTCAAATCAAGGGGCGTGGCACCGAGAACACCTGTGCAATCAGCTTTCACGGGGAGTGTTTCGACGGCAAAGGTGTCGAAAAGCATTTCAAAGGCTTTGGAAGCACCTTTGTCATAGTAGTTGACGCCCGTACTTTCGATGGTCAGACAGGGAGCGTTGCTCTTCTTTTCGATCATGCGGCGCAAGGCTTTGAAGTCCGTCGCAATGACCGCAGGGACCGGGGTTCCCACCAGGACGGTAAAGGGGGCGTTGACTGTTTTTTGTGCGGAAACGATTTTTTCAACAAGAAGATGATCTCTGCCGAGAATGGCATCCATATCGCGCATTCCCGTGCTGAAAACAGCACTCCTCATGGTGAACCAGCGGGGTTCATCGAATCCGCAGACATTGCCGGTGCATCCTCCGGCATCGCAGATGGCGATCAAGCCCCCCAGTTCAAAGAGGGCGGAAACGACGCCTGAATTATCAGGTGCAAAAGGCGAAAGCCGTTTGAGAAAACCTTTCATTTGCGCTCCTTTCCGGCACGCTCCAGTGCCGCATCAAGTTCGGTAAAGAGGGCTTTGATCCCTGAATAACCGAAAGGTTGATCTTCTCCGTTCCAGTTGACACCGGGAACGCCGGGGTGATAGTAGCCGGCATCTTTGCCGATAAAGGCATCACAGGGAACTTCGTTTTCCTTATACAGCATCATAGTCGGCGAAAGATTGGAACTGATCCTTGTTTCAGGACTGAGCTGAGCGATTTTTTTCACCCAGACAAAGTTCCCCTCCCCCACGGTTCCGAAGATCTCAGGGACCTCAAAGCCGTAACGGAGCAGAGCCACAGCCAGTTCAAAGGGGTCGGCGTTGAGCCATTCGCCCACAGAAATGGCGATTTTGCCGTATTTGTCTTTGAAGTTCTCAATGGTTTGCTCCGCTTCATCGTACCACACTTTATCATCAAACTCAGTCCCGATGGCGGCAGCAAAGAGCTGATACTGCTTTCGGACCTTATCGATCTGGTAGAGCCGCACAAGTTCCACACTGGGAATACCGAGGCGTTTTTCCAGATCGGCGGCGGCGCACCGGGCTTCCTGATTGAGAACGATGTTGAAGTTGGCTTCAGCCATTTCGAGATAAGCGTTGAAATCCTTGCAGAGGGCAAGTTCACGGATCATGTTGACACCTGCCTGTTTCAGCAGAAAACGCAGTTCGCAATCTTCACGGAGTGCGGTAAAAAATCCGAGGATATTGACCGCATCGGAGCGTTTGGGAAGAGATTTCAACAACGAGTAGACACTTTTGCGGACCTGGACCATGGGAGGCAAACGCCCCTCACGGGTCAAGGCGTACATATAACAGGGTTCAACGGGGACACCGGCTTTTTCAGAACTTTTGCGGCAGACCCGTTCCATGTCGGTTCCAAGAAGGGCGTCCACACAGGTAATGCAGACCATCACAGCGCTGGGGGGAGCGGGGAGTGAACGGCAGACCTCTGCCACAGCCTCGGGGATCCTGACCAGATGGCGGCCGGTGACGATATCCGTATCATCCAGAAGCAGATAGAAGAAGCGTTCCCCCAGATTCCCAGGAGCCGCAAGGGCAGATGTATTTCTGCCGCAGCAGCGGGGAGCCACAAGAAGCATGACGGAGTCAGGCACAGCAAGCCCCGCCCGTTTGACACCGAAGCCCTGGGCGCCGGGTGAGTTGAAAGCAAGAGTCGCAGGAGAACTGTAAATCAGATGTTTGCTCCCGACCAATTCATCGGGGAGCTGCGCAACACCTTTTTCTGCCAGTTCTGCCGCAGTAATAAAATAATATTGCTCACTTTTCATAAGAGATCAGGCATCCTCTTTTTCTTCGGCAATAAGCAGATCGGCGAGGGCGAGAAAGGCTTTGCTCACCTCAAGTTCCGGATCCCCCTCAATGACGGTTTTGCCTCTGTCCTCATAGTGGATGATGTCGTTGCTCCGGGGGATGTCCGCCACGATTTCGAGACCGTTTTCACGGGCGAAAGCGCGGACCTTTTCCTCTTCATTCTCAACGGCACGGCGGTTCATAACAACGCCCCGGACCTTTGCATAGCCCCGGTCGGCAAAGTTGTCAACGGCACGTTTGATATTGCCTGCGGCATAAAGCGCCATTTTTTCGCCGGAAGTGACGATGAGAACCTGACTTGCGTACCCCTCACGGATGGGGGCGGCAAAACCGCCGCAGACCACATCGCCCAAAACATCATAAAGAACCACATCGGGTTTGTGTTCTTCAAAAAGTTCAAGGGTTTCAAGGAGCGCAAAGGTAGTGACGATGCCTCTTCCTGCGCATCCGAGACCGGGAGTGGGACCGCCGGTTTCGATACAAAGGACACCGCCGAAGCCCTCTTTGGCGATTTCACCGATATTTTCGGGGTCCCGGTCATGCTCCTGAAGAAAGTTCATGACAGGCGTCAGGTGTTCACCGTTGAGCAGATTGACGGTGGAGTCCGCTTTGGGGTCGCATCCGATCTGAATGACCTTTTTGCCCCGCAGGGCAAAAGCCGCCGCCAGATTGGAGGTAACGGTAGATTTGCCGATACCGCCCTTTCCATATACAGCTATTTTCAACATATATCAAATTCCTTTTTCAAAATTTTTACCGCAAATAAAACGCATATTTTTCCTGAAACATCTTCCGGAAAACGCCTCGTGGGGAACCGGAACAAAACGGGTATCCCCGGGGACGATGAACTTATAAAGGGGGTCGCCGTAAACGGTCGAAACACCGGCAAAAGCCCTTTCGACGGCATTTTCGTCGGGAACGCTTATTTCATCACGCCGCATAAAGCCGAAGTTTTCTTCCAGAGGATTGAGTACATGACATGACTCATTCCGTTCCAGTTGCAGCGCACAGCACAAAGAGGAACTCCAAAGGGTTTCGCCGATAACGGCGCTCTCTTTTCCTGTTGTCCGCTCAGAGATACAGGGGGCGGAACTTTCGCCCCGGGAACTTGCTTCACGCAAAGCGTTGACACATATTTTTGAGAACTTATTTCCAATGGGAACGCCCGCCACAAAGGGGGTGTTGAAGCGTTTTTCAAAGTACAAAGCAAGCTCTTTTGCCGCCGACGAGATCAAAAGATTGACGGCAGCACGCCCGGAGTTTGCCAGAGCTTCAAAAGAACTCCCCATGCTCCAGCAGGCGTTGACTTCAAAGCCTTCTTCTTCAAGGAGTTTTTTTATGGACTCAACTTGACCGTTGACCGAAAAATCAAGGGGGGTAGCTCCGAGAATATTGATAACTCCGGATTTTTTCGCAACCCCGTCAAGGCAGAAACGGTCGGCAAAGGCACATAAGGCCTGATTGACTCCCGCAAGGTAAGAGGCGATCCCGTTGGTGCGGAGCGCAAGGACGGGAATCGAAGTGCGCCTTTCGATCTCTGCCCCCAATGCGGCAAAATCAGTCCCCACCATCATAGGCAGAGGGGAACCGCAAATGGCGATGAAACGGCAACAACCAAGGTCTTGTGCCGCCGTGACAACATTGTCGATGAAGCGTTCATCATTGCCCATGATCATATCGGCTTCGGTCAGAGCAGAGATGCAGACGGAACTTGCATGATCGTACCAGCGGGGTTCATCATGGGTGGCGTAGGTCGAGTTACACCCGGAAGCGTCATGGACAACGGTCAAGCCCCCCAATTCATAGAGGGAGGAACAGACTCCTGCCGTGTCGGAACTGTGTATGGAAATAACTGAACTTACAACTTTCATATACAGCTTTCGCACCCCCATCCTTTGTGGCTGATAACACTTTTTATATCTTTGGGCTTTTGGAATGCTTCAACCAACAGTCCGGCGATGGCTGAAACGCCCCGGTGTCCGTAAAATCCCCTGCCCCAGACCAGATCGACAAAGTTTTCGCTGTTGGTAAAAAAAGCGGCTTTCTGCCCGATGGCAAGGCAGTGACCTTTTTCAGGAGCAGGATTTGCATAACGCATCCTGAGATCAAGAGTGGGGGTGATTTTCAAATCAGGAAAATCTTTTTGCAACACTTCAAAATCTTTTCTGTCACCGGGAATAAAGCTGTCGGCAAAAATCTGTGTCACATTGAAGCCCGCTTCAAGAAGCCGGCGCGCCAGACTCAAGATACGCGGTGTCGCCGTATAATCGATCACGATCTCCCTGCTGCCGATGATTTGGAGTGCCTTTTGAAGATCCTCTTCAGCTTGTTTTTCTTGCAATGAAAAATCCGGTGTTTCAACTCCGAGAGCCCCGGCAAGGCGGGAAACATTTTCATTGATCTCTTCTGCGCCGTAACACAAAGGCAGATGCAGATGTTTCTGACCGAGACGGTTTTCAAGGTTTTCCCCTGCCGCAGCCGCCTGGGGGATCCAGGTCATATTGAGGAAACTTTTCCCCATTTCAAGAAATTCCTCATAAGTGGCGCACCGTGTGATCTCACGGCAGCGGATACCCATATTTTCAAGCCAGGGGAAAATTTCGCAATTCCTGTCAGCTGCAAAGTCGCTGCCCAGAAGATTTATGGCATTTTTTTCAAGTGTTCCTCCCTCTCTGAGAGGGGCAAAGAGCTGTTTCCGCATAAGCTGATCGGGAGTGAGGCCGCTTTTGCGCATAGTGGGATTCATATAGCAGTCCACAAAGTCAATGCCGGGGAACCTTTCTGAAAGTTCCCTGATACAGCGGGGGAAATCCATTCCGGCAAAGAGCTGGATGCAGCTTATGAAAACCAGCACAGCCGAGGGGGTATAAGGAAGTTTGTTGAGGATCTCAGTGACACCTTCAATGACATTTTCTTCCATGGAGTTGTCAAAGAAATCATTCTCTTCGATCCCCACCCATGACATCCGCTCCATGGCGTTCATTTCGGCGGCGGTGAGGATCACACCTCTGAGACATCCTCTGGCGCAGATAAAGATCTGGTGTGCCTGGGGCATGAGCATTCCCGTGTGGACAATGTTCCACATGCCCCTTGCCGGAGCGTTGAATTCAACACCACCGGGGAAAGGCTGGGGAAATACCGCTTTGGAAATGGGAATTGTCAGGTTGCCGCAGGTACTCATTTTTCGTATTCCAGTTGTTTCAGGATATTACCGGCAAGAACTCTGTAAGCATCGGCATCAGGAGAATCCGGAAAGTTGGCAAGCAAAGCCCGTTGGACCTCTTCAGACTCCTGAACGAGGGCGCTCCACTCAAGAACGCCTATGATAGAGCTGTTGAAATCCGCCGCAAGTTCCTCAACCTTTGGGATCTCATTTTTCACATTCCTTTTGTTGAGGATAAATCCCCCCAGCTTCGCATAACCTCTGCTGCTGAAGTTCCCCACCGCCATGGCAATATTGGCGGCGGCATGGATCGCCATGTTTTCACCGGAAGTCAGAATATAGACCCAATCGGCAAAACCATTTCTCATAGGCATTGAAAAACCGCCGCAAACCACGTCGCCCAGCACATCATAGAGAACCACATCGGCATCCCATGCCTTGAAAGCCCCTTTCTTTTCCAGAGTTTCCAAAGCGGCGATGATGCCCCGTCCGGCACAGCCGACACCGGGTGCAGGTCCGCCGGACTCGACACAGATGACATCGCCATCTCCTTTTTTGCTGATATCCTCCAACTCAAAAGGCACACCTTTGCGGATCAGATCAAGAACCGGTGTCACCTTGCCGCCCCGGAGCAGCAAAGAAGTGGAGTCTGCTTTGGGGTCGCATCCGATTTGCACCACTTTCAACCCTTTTTCGGCGAAAGCCAGAGCGATATTGGAAACGGTGGTGGATTTCCCGATACCGCCTTTACCGTAAAACGCAAGTTTCAGCATGATCTTTTTTCTCCATAATCGCCCCGTCCGACATGAAGCTGTCTGCCGATGGCGGCAAGTTTATCTTTCAAATCAGCAAAAAAGCTGGAGTTGTTCCCCGCGTCTGCATTGCTCTTATTATTGTAAAGAGCGTATTTGCTTCTGAATTCCCCGGGGGAAATATTGGGCATGATCACATTGGCTCCGGCAAGGATGCCCCGGAGTCTGCCGTCGGCACTGGCCGTTCCCAGTGCTGTGGTGGCGGGCAGCAGAAGTTCCGGCGCCATGATACGGCACAAACTCAAAAGCAGCAAAGTCAACTCCACGCTGCCTCCCGGCGCCTGGGCAAAGGGGGTGTCGCAATGAGGGATAAAAGGACCGATGCCCACCATGTGAGGTTTGAAACGACTGATAAATTCCATATCCTGCGCCAGATAATCGAAGTTCTGCCCCGGTGTTCCCACCATGAAGCCGCATCCCGTCTGGAATCCGATCTCTTTCAGATCTTTCAGACAGCGCATCCTTGAAGCAAGCTGCTGTTTCGGGGGATGTATCATGGCAAAATGTTCTTCTGAAGCACTTTCGTGGCGCAAAAGATAACGGTCAGCACCGGCATCAAAAAGCTGTTGATACGCCTCACGGGGCAGTTCCCCCACAGAAAGCGTTACGGCGCACTCCGGAAACTCCTTTTTGATCTCTTTGACCAGAGCGCACAGACGGTCAGTTTTCCACATGGGGTCTTCGCCGCTTTGAAGGACAAAAGTACGCATTCCGCAGGCGAATCCGCCCCGGCAGCACGCCAAGATATCTTCTTCATTGAGCCGGTAGCGCTCCGCCTTTTTGTTGGAACAGCGGATCCCGCAATAAAGGCAGTCATTGACACAGCAATTGGAAAATTCAACGATTCCCCGGGTAAAAACCCGGTTTCCGAAGCGTTCAAGAGTGATCTGCTGAGCCAAATCCGCAGCAGCGGCACAGAAAGCCCCATTGGAATACCCCTCAAGAAGTGTCACCCACTCCCGGTGTTCCAAGCTCCCCTCACGGCGGAGTTTTTCCATCAATCCTGTCAACTGTTCCATTTTTCGCACTTTTCGTTATCAAAAGAGCAGCGGCAACCGCCTGTACGGGTGCCGCTGAAGTACACAAAGGAACACAGCAAGCAAATTTCCGTAATCTTTCACCTCAATTCCTGATTTCGGTGTCAGGCAGATATTGCTGCAATTAATTTTTCTTCAATTTTCAAATCAGAAATCCTCTGAATCAGGACTCCTGTTCTTTTGAACACACCGCTTTGGCTGTCACGCCGGGGATGCGCCCCAGTTTTCCGCTCAAAGCGTTGATGGTTGCAAGAGGCGCATCCACCGCGATCGTGATGATGTTCATCTTGCGTTCTCTGTAAGGCAGTCCCATGCGTCCGATGATGAAGCTGTTGAACTCATGGAGCAGGGCATTGATTTCCCCTGAAGCCTGAGTGCTTTCAACAATGATCGCAATGACTGCCACACGGTTATTCATATAAGGACCTTTTTATCCGAGCATCGCCAGCCCCGCCTTGAGACGGCGCATGGATTCCTCTTTACCCAGAACTTCCATGATCTCAGCGGGACCGCCGGGAGTTGCCGGAAGTCCTGAAAGAGAGATACGGACCGCCCACATAGGCTGACCGAGTTTGACGCCCCGTTCAGCGGCACACGCCTCAATAAGAGGATTGACCGTATCAGGCGTCAAACTCTCAAGGGCTTCAAAGCGGGGAATAAGTTCTTCCAGAGTGGATTTTGCGATTTCGGGAGTGCATTTGCTCTTTTTGTTGTTGAACATATCAGCACCGAAAGGGGGAAGTTCGTGGAAGAAAGCGATTTTTTCGGGGATCTCGGTAAGGGTTTCGATCCTTGAACGGATCAATTCGGCAAGTTTGCCCCATTTTTCTTCCAGAGCCGTTCCGGCGATTTTCGCAAAAGGTTTGGCAAGAACGGCAAACTTTTCGCTTTCCATCATCTTGAGATGTTCGGAGTTCATCCAGCGGAGCTTGGTGTAGTCAAAGACTGCGGGAGCTTTGTTGAGACCTGCAAGAGAGAAGGCCTCTGCAAGTTCCTCAAGAGAGAAGATTTCTCTGTCGCTCTTGGGGTTCCACCCCAGAAAGGCGATATAGTTGACGATGGCTTCAGGAAGATATCCCTCCTCGACCAGATTTTCAAAGCTCACAGAGCCGTGGCGTTTTGAAAGTTTGGAAACATTCCCTTCGGCATCTTTCCCCATGATCAACGGCAGATGGACATAGGTGGGGATCTCCCAGCCGAAAGCCTTGTAAAGCAGATTGTATTTGGGGGTGGAAGAAAGATATTCGCAGCCTCTCACAACATGGGTAATGCCCATCAGGTGGTCATCAATAACATTGGCAAAGTTGTACGTGGGCATACCATCCTGTTTCAGGAGGATCTGGTCATCAAGGACCTTGTTTTCGATTTCGATATCACCGAAAACGGAGTCGCTGAAAATGGTGGAACCGCTGCGGTCGATGCGCTGCCGGATGACATAGGGGGTATTGGCAGCAAGTTTCGCCTGAACTTCATCGGAAGAAAGTTCGTCGCAATGGCCGGGGCATCTGCCATCGGAAAAGGCATTTTTGTTTTCCTCATCGTTTTCGGATTCAGATTCATCGCATTTTTCGCAGAAGCAGTAATAGGCGCCGCCCAGTTCAACGAGCTTCTGCGCATACTCTTTATAAAGAGGTTTGCGCTCAGACTGGATATAGGGACCATATTCGCCGCCGTTATCGGGACCCTCATCATGGTCGATGCCAGCCTGTTTCAATGTGGAATAGATAATATCGACAGCCCCTTCCACATAGCGGTTCTGGTCGGTATCTTCGATACGCAGCACGAACTTGCCCTTGTCTGAACGGGCAAGGAGCCAGGCATAAAGTGCGGTTCTCAGATTACCGACATGCATAAACCCGGTAGGACTGGGTGCAAAACGAGTACGGATTTCGCTCATAAAAAGATCTTCCTATTCTAAAGTTTCAGGCGCATCCGGAATGATTCCGGAACACTCTTTCAATGTGTCACACCTATAATATACCCTTTCTTCAACTTTTTTTCAAGAAATTTGCAATAATGATTTGACTTTTTTAAAAAGGTGGTGTATATTTTATCCATACTCAAACGCGTCTCCATCGTCTAGAGGCCTAGGACAACGGGTTCTCATCCCGTCAACAGGGGTTCGACTCCCCTTGGAGATGCCATTTTTTTTGCCTTTTTTTATTTTTTCTCTTTCCCCTCTGTCAAAAATTTTTTTTCACTTGCAAAAAACGCTTTCCGGGTGTATTGTATCTGCATAACCTTAAAAACAGGAGATTGTGCATGAATTACAAACTTCCCCCCCTCTTGCTGGCAGCGGCTTTTATAGGTTCTTCTGCCTTTGCCGCTGAAAAAATCGAAAGATTCTTTCTGGATCCTGTTGCTCAGCCTGAACGCTGGAGCCCTGCTGAAAGTACTGTGCAGCTTGATTCGGTCAAATTCAGCGGTCGCCCCGTATTGAAATGGGTCGCGCCTATTGATCACTTTGCCGGTGAAAAAAAGTATCCCATGGGGTGGCCCCGCATGTATTTTACGAGATTCTACACGCCCAAGCCCCGGCTTATTTCCAATTGGAGCAATTGGGATTTTATGGAATTCGATGTCAAAATCAAGCTGGAAAATGACTCAGCCAATAAAAATTGCCCCATCACTTTCATTATTGCAAGCAATGCTCCGACCTTTAATTACTCTTTGAAAAAACTCCACGACGGGAAACTTCACCGTATCCGTATTCCTGTTGACCGCATCACCAATCCGGCAAAAGTCGTCCGTTTCGGCTTTTCCATTGCCGAATCCAATTACAAACACGGCGCAAAATTGACCGTGCAGGCAGGGAATTTTCATCTTTCCCGCTCTGCGGAATGTACCGTTCAGCAAGTCAAACTTCTCACCCCTGCCCTCACGGCGGCGGATACAGCGGTCAAGCTGAAACTTCATGTTTCAGGACCTGCCAATGATGTGGCACGGGGCGTGCCTTTTGAACTTTCAGGGGGCCCCGGCAAAAAGGTGCTGCGCCGGGAAACTCTTCCTGTGCAGCGGGGCGAGAAGGAGCTGGAAGTTGTGATCGATGATTTGAAACTTCTTCCCGGAAGATACACCCTGACGCTCTTCCCCGGCAATAAAGAAAAATGCAAAGCCGTTTCTTTTGATCTTCTTTCCTCCCCCTACAAGGTGAAGAAATGAAACTGAAACTCTTTCTTCTTACGCTGTTTGTTTCCGGACTCTGTGCGGCGCAGACGGTGAAACTTACACCTCTGAGCGGCAAGATCACTCTTGACGGCAAACTTGACGAAAAAATCTGGCAGCGCAAGCCCGACGTTGAGAAATTTTATCCTTACGGAGCTGTTTCGAAAAACTTCGCTCCCGTATCGACCCGTGCTTATCTGGCTTTTGACGGGGGAAAATACATTTATGTGGCAGTCCGCTGTGAAGAGCCTCTTATGAAATCACTTTCTCTCAGCGGCAAAAAAACCGATGATCCGGTCTGGAAAGATGACTCGGTGGAGTTTTTCTTCGTCCCCTCCCCCAAAAAAGGTATCTACACTCAGATCGTCATCAACGCTGACGGTATTGTATTTGACCTTTGCTCACGGGGAGACAAAAGAGAAGCTCCGGACAGATCATGGAACTCCGGAACTGTCACCCGGACTTTCAAAGGGAAAGACTACTGGAGCCTTGAGGCGAAGATCCCCCTGGAAAATCTTCCTGTGGATGCGCCTGTTGCGGATTGGAAATTCCATATCGCCCGCAACCGGGCGTGCTGCAGCGAACTTTATTCCTGTGTCCAGGGCATTGACTCCTTTCACAACTTTTCCCGCTTTTTCAACCTTCCTCAGGTCCGGATCCCCTCTCTCAAACTCACGGTCACAGAGTATGACATGGGGGAAGCCCGCTACGGAACCAACAGAGCAACAGTCACGTTGAAAAACTGGAGCGATTCAAAACTTCAGGCGGTCCTTGCCAACAAAAGTTCACGCAAGATCTGTTCCATTGAGAAAAATTCAACAGCAGCGTTCACCCTTGACTGGGATCAGGCTCTTAAAAATCCCCTCTGTGATCAGGAGCTGACCATCTCTGTCGCAGGAAAACTTCTGCGCCGCCTCACACTGAAAAAGGAGCTTCAGGAGCTTTTTATCAATGAAAGAGATGCGGTCCGCTTCATTCCCCGGAACAAGCCGGTCATTGTGACTGTACCGATCAATCTCTCATCCCTTTCCGCACCGGGATACGCACTCATCTGGCGTGTTGCTGACAGCAACGGGACGGAGATGGTTTCCGGACAGACCACCGTCAACGACGGCAAAGCCCTGTTGAGGATCTTCTGGTCCTTTATGAAAGCCGGGAGCTACAAACTGGAACTCCGCCTCTGCCGTAACGGCAAAACAGCCGCCTCCGTTATCCGGGATCTCCGCCTGGTTGATTCACCTTTTACAGGAATTTGAAACTTATGAAAACAACATCACTTTTTCTTTCTCTTGCGGCAATGAGTGCCGCAGCACTCCATGGTGCGCCGCTTCTTTACGATTTGGGTTCTGCCCAATCGCCTCTCCGGAAAAACTTCACTCTGCTTGATGCAAAAAGCAAAGTATGGTCTTCAAAGACAAAACTTGTCACCAACGTTAACAAGATCGTCCGTCAATCAGGCGTCAATCCCAACTCGGGAAGAGCTGTTCCCCCCATTTATTTCAATGAACTCACCTGCGATCACATCAGCAGCACCGGCGATGCGACCCTGACGTTTGCTGTGCCTGACGGTGCTTATAAGGTGTGGATCCTTACTGGAAGAGCCGGCGGCAACTCCGCTCAGGTGTGGGATATCAAAGTCTGGGCCGGAGCTCATCGGACAAAGATGACCTATGCGGGAACCGCTGAGATCCACGCCCTTGAACTGGATGCCTATGCCCGTGGCGGGAAACTGCAGCTCCATGTCACCACCCGTTCCAAGTGGGTCATCAACGCTATCGCCGTTGTTCCCGTCAAAGAGTATGCCAAGGTCAAAAAAGAGATCCTCGATCCCGAAATGGAAGAACTTGCCTCTCTGCCTCCCGAAATCCTGAAAAAATGGAAGAAACTTCCTTACAAGTCAGACATTCCGGAACCCCGCTGGAGCGCAAAAGAGAAAAAACAGGGGTTTGCTCTTTTCAGCCGCAACTGGGCTGAACCGGTGTGGCCCGAACAGTTCCCCCGGAAATCTGAAATCAACCGTCCTGTCCGTGCTTTCACCACCATCGGTGAATCGGAACCCATGACCTTTTCCATCTATCCTCTGAAAGATTTCAACCGGGTGACGCTTCAAATCAAGCCCTTTGTCAACGAAAAGGGCAACATGCTGCCCGAAAGCGCAGTCACGCCCCGCTACGTCAGATACGCATGGGTGCGCCCCAACTACAACCTTTTCGGCTTTTACTACCGTGTTCCCGAAGTGCTGATGCCCTGGAGCGACCGCGCCCTCAAAAGCAGAGAGCCTCTGCGCATCTGGCTTTCTGTTGACACCAAGCCTTTCACCGCCCCCGGTATCTACCGTTCCAAGGCGCTCCTTGATCTTGACGGCAAAAAGGTGGAAGTTCCCCTGACTCTGCGGGTACTGCCTTTCATGCTGGTGAAAAACCCCAAAGTCATCTATTCCCAGTATTACGATCATCCCTACCGCAGTGCGTTGAGAGCGCCCGACGATTTTTCGAAGCGCTGGTGGGAAAACAAGGCGGAATACGAACACGCCCACATGCGTGACTCCGGTCATGAAGGCATCACCGGTTCCATCTGGTTCACCCGTGAGAAGAGGACTGGAAAACTTGTCATTTCCTTTGACAGTATGCAGAAGCAGATCGACCTGATGCGCAAATACGGCTTGGATAAATGCCCCATTCCCTGCGGCATGGGAACAGGTGCCCTTTACTCCTACTATATGAATGGCGCCATTATGGGCAGCCATATCACGCTGGTCAAGATGCCCCCCGAAAAGTTCTTTGAAGATATGACTGCCATTACGCAGCTGATCGAAAATGAAGCCCGCAGACGGGGCTGGCCTGAACTGCTTTATTATCCTGTTGATGAACCCTCCAGTCAGAAAAACTCTGTTGACTTCATGGTCAAGGTCCTCAAAGCGATCAAGAAAGTCCCCGGAGTCCGTACCTATGTCACCGCCAATCCGGCATCAGAGTTCTACGCTCCAATGATGCCTTACACGGATGTCTGGAGCTGCCAGCCCTACTCCATTCCCAAAGCGCAGGCTGAGAAGGATATGAAAAAACGTCCCGGACTTGAATATTGGAGCTATCCCAACTACATTTCCGGAGAAAATGACCACACTCTTTCCATCGGTACCCGTATGACCTACGGTTTCGGTCTGTGGCAGTCCGGCTTCAAGGTGCTGATCCCCTGGATCTACAGTAACTCCCGTCACGACCAGTGGAACAACCTTGACTCCTCCTCCTCAGACTTCGGTGTGCGCACCGATCCCGACGGCCGCCCCATTCCCACCCCCATCTGGGAAGCCTACCGTGAAGGTATCGACGACGGCAAATATATCTTCACCCTTGAAAAACTCATTGAACGTGCTGTTGAAATGGGATTCAAAAAAGAAGCTGATGCCGCAAAAGCCGATCTGGAACTTATCAAGAGAAATATGTTTATCCAGGAACGCTACAAAGATACGAATCTCTGGGGCGCCGACAGCTTTGACGCCTACCGCTGGCTCATTGCTGAAAACATCATGAAGTTGAATAGACTTCTGCAGTAAAGTATTTTACTTTCCCCCGGCGGCTGTTGCAGGACAGCCGCCTTTTTTTATGAACAAAAAAAGAGCTGCAAACGCTTCAAAAAGGTTTGCAGCTCTTTGATTCTGAAAGGGATTTCAGAGGGGTTTTCCGATACGGGCAAATGCGGAAACAAGAATGGTGCGGATCATCTCTCTGTAATCCGCTTCGGGAGAGCCCTGGGGATGATAGAGAGAGAAGATCTGAGGACTCCAGCTCTTGACAGGCTTGAGTCCGGGGATGCCGTTGACCTCGATGATGCGGAGTTTTCCGTCAGCTCCCACACGCATATCAGCACGGACATGATCCATGCACTTCAAAGCCTCAGTTGCCTTGCGGCAGAGTTCCACGGCTTCGTCAAAGTGTTCGTCGGGGATGGAAACTTTGGTCAACCCCACACCCCGCAGGTCGCTGCGGAGAATGCGGAACTTGCCGTAATGGGTCTCATCCACCGTCACTTTTCCGGGGAGTATTTCCTGATGAGCGCCGTTGCCCAACATGAGAACGGTGTATTCGTCACCGGGCAGGTATTCTTCGATCAAAGCGCCCTGCCCCAGTTCGTTGTGGACATAGCCCACCTGGGCTTCAAGTTCAGCACGATCTTTCACCACACTGCGGTCAGAAATGCCGACAGAGCGGGATTCACCATTGGGTTTCACAAAGGCGGGGAATGGTATATTGTCAGGAATCGTGTCGCCGGGTTCGACCAGCACATGGAAGGGAACGCAGACACCGGCTTTTTCCATGATCTCATGGGTCACAAACTTCAAGATAAGATCTTTCATGGTCTGTGCGCTGGAACCGATATAAGGGATCTTCCGTTCATCCAGCAGATCAGAGATCCACTCGGCATCGTCGGGTGCGCCAACGATATCTTCACGATCAGAAAGATAGTAAAGAGAACTCCACACCAAATCGCATGTTGCCTTATCCATGACCTCATCAAACTCTTTGCGGTTGTTGACATAAGCGATGGAACATTTGACACCCAAACCGTTGATGGTATCATTGAGAACTTCGGTCACAGCCATATTGCCCCATCCCTGGGCATCGCCGCCGGGACCGGTAACAAGCAAAACTTCACGCATCGTATACACTCCTGAAAATTCAATCAAAAAATGCGGAAAGGTGATGTTCCTTTCCGCATTTGCAATTTCCCGAAGGAAAAATTATTTGTCGGTCAGAGCCGCAACGCCGGGGAGTTCTTTGCCTTCCAGGAATTCCAGAGAGGCACCGCCGCCGGTGGAAATGTGGCCCATCTGAGCAGCCATGCCGCTCTTGTTGACTGCGGCAACACTGTCGCCGCCGCCGATGATGGAAACACCGCCGTTGGCTTTGACTTCGGCAACTGCGGCGCAGACGCCCATGGTACCGTTGGCGAATTTTTCCATTTCAAAGCAGCCCATGGGGCCGTTCCAGACGACAGTCTTGGCGCCCTTGATGGCATCGGCATAAACTTTGACGGTTTCGGGACCGATATCGAGGCCCATCCAGTCAGCGGGAACAGCTGCAACGGTCTGGGTGTTGGCTTCGGGGTCGAACTTGTCAGCAGCGATGTTGTCAACAGGCAGGAGAAGTTTGACACCGCGCTTTTCGGCATCGGCGATCATCTCTTTGGCGTAGTCGATCTGATCTTCTTCGCAGAGGGACTTACCGATCTCAACGCCCTTGGCTTTGAGGAAGGTGTAAGCCATACCGCCGCCGATGATCAGGGTATCGACCTTGGTCAGCAGGTTGCGGACAACAGCCAGTTTGTCAGAAACTTTGGCACCGCCCAGAATGGCGACGAAAGGACGGACAGGGTTGTTCACAGCGTTGCCGAGGAAAGCGATTTCCTTTTCCATGAGGAATCCGGCAACAGAGGTGGGCATGTATTTGGCGATGACAGCGGTGGAAGCATGGGCGCGGTGAGCGGTTCCGAAAGCGTCGTTGCAGAAGATATCGCCGTAGGAGGCAAGTTTCTTGGCAAGGACCTGCTGTTTTTCTTTGAGTTCAGCCTTGCGAGCCTTGAAAGCGGCGTCATCTTCGCCCTCTTTCTGCTTGCATTTGGCCTGCTCTTCTTTGTAGTAGCGGGTATTCTCAAGCATGACGATATCACCGGCTTTCATAGCGGCGACAGCGGCATCAGCAGCGGCGCAGTCTTCGACGAAGACAACGGGCTTGCCGAGAAGTTTTTCCAGATAAGCGGCAACGGGTTTCAGAGTGGTATCAGCGGTGATGCCTTTTTCGTCGGGACGGCCGAGGTGGCTCATCAGAACGAGGCTGCCGCCCTGTTCCAGAACGTATTTGATGGAGGGAAGAGCGCCCTGAACACGGGTATCATCTTTGATGACGCCTTCTTTGATAGGCACGTTGAAGTCAACGCGCATAACAACTTTCTTGCCCTTGAGATCGATGTCACGGAGAGTAAGTTTGTTCATAATGTTACCTTTATATTTTCAGTAAAAAGTGCAATCTAACAAAAAAGGCGGAACATTTCTGCCCGCCTTTTTTGAGGGATAACCCTGAGAGTCATTACTTGCAGATGACACGGGCCATTTCGAGAACTTTGTTGGAGTAGCCCCATTCGTTGTCATACCAGGAGCAGACTTTGACAAAGGTGCCGTCGAGCTGGATACCAGCCTTGGCGTCGAAGATGGAGGTACGGGCATCGTCAACGAAGTCGGTGGAAACGACAGCTTCGTCGGTGTAGCCGAGGATACCTTTGAGTTCGCCTTCAGCAGCTTCCTTCATGGCAGCGCAGATCTGGTCATAGGTGCACTCGGTGTTGAGTTCAACGGTGAGGTCGACGAAAGAAACGTCGCTGGTGGGAACGCGGACGGACATACCGGTAAGTTTGCCGTTCAGTTCAGGAAGAACTTTGCCCACAGCCTTGGCAGCGCCGGTGCTGGAGGGGATCATGTTCTCGAGGATACCGCGGCCGCCGCGCCAGTCCTTCTTGGAGGGACCGTCAACAGTCTTCTGGGTAGCGGTAGCAGCGTGGATGGTGGTCATCAGACCGCGTTTGATACCGAACTTGTCGTTCAGAACTTTGCTGATGGGAGCCAGGCAGTTGGTGGTGCAGCTGGCGTTGGAGATGATATCCTGACCGGCATAGGTCTTGTCGTTCACACCGTAGACGAACATGGGGGTGGCGTCTTTGGAGGGAGCGGACATGATGACTTTCTTGGCGCCGGCTTCGATGTGCTTGCGGGCCTTGGCATCTTCGAGGAAGAGACCGGTGGATTCGACGACGACGTCAGCAGCGACTTCGTTCCACTTCAGGTTGGCGGGGTCCATTTCGGCGGTCAGGCGGATGACTTTGCCATCGACGACCAGGTTGCCGTCCTTGACCTGGATATCGTGCTTGAAGATGCCATGAACTGAGTCATACTTCAGCATGTAAGCCAGATAATCGGGCTCCAGGAGGTCATTGATTCCGACGACCTCGATGTCATTGGCGAAATTTTCGACAGCAGCACGGAAAACCATGCGACCGATACGACCGAATCCGTTGATACCAACTTTGATCATTGTTGCACCTTCTTATATTTAGGTTTGTTGATTGTAGGGCGGAAAAATCTTCCACCTGTTAAACTTTATACATAATATACAGCCATTTTGAAAAAAAGTCAAGGCGTGTTCAGATATTTTTTTATCCACCCCTCATTATTTTTCGATTTTTTGCTGTTTTTTCAACTTTTCAGGAGTTTTTGCAGATAGAGCTTCCCCTCATCCACGGTGTCAAAAATGCCGTCAAGCTGTGCTTCAAAACATTTTTTCAGCAGCTCCCCCATTTTTTCACCGGGGGAAACTCCAGCTTCGATACAGTGGCGTCCTGTCAGAAGTGCTTTCGGAGCGTTCTCCCACACGCCGCACTCCTTTGCAGCTCCGGCGATGGCGTATGCCTTATCTTTTTCCCCGGCACATTCAAGAAGCGCACACAGGAGCTTTACCCCTTTGAGCCGCAGAGCCAAACGCCGGATCTCCGGAACACTCCGCGCCGATGCCCCGATTTCCTCCTGAAAAGCTGCGGCAAGTTCCACAATATCTGCAATAAGTTCATTTCTGTTCCACAATCTGCGGCAGAAACATTCAGCTCCGGCAGGGGTAAGAGCGTTCACTGCTGCACCACACATAAAAAGCAGATCGGAGCGTCTTTCGCCAGAGCGTGAAGCTGCGCAGGAATCCATGAGGCACAGAGTTTTCTGCCACTTCTCCTGAGGAAGTGCCTCAAGTTCGGGATAGAACTTTATCCACGAACAATCTTTCAGGAACTTCAATCCCGCCGAAGGCTTTTTGCTTTGCAGAAAGAGTTTCTCCCACTCCGTGCCGATACGTTCCTGAGCCAGTTCCTCCTGAGAGATCTGACGGCAGAGTGCGACGGTTTCGGGGGCAAAAGTGAACTCCAGCCGTGAAGCGAACTGCATTCCCCGCAAAACCCGCAGGGGATCTTCAGAAAAATGGCAGCTCACATGGCGCAGGATGCCTTTTTCAAGATCTTCCACGCCTCCGTGGGGATCGAGAAGTTCCTCCGTCAGAGGGTCATACATAATGGCGTTGACGGTAAAGTCCCGGCGAGCGGCGGCATCGGCGACACTCAACTCCGGATCGACTTCCACCAGAAATCCCCGGTGGCCTTTGCCGATTTTGTTTTCTTTGCGCGGCAGAGAGATATCCAGCTCAAGATGTTTCACCTTAATCACGCCGAAGCTCATGCCCACGGTATCCACTTCGCAGACCTCCCGGAGCAGTTCAAGGACACGCTCCGGCGCAAGGTCATGGATCTCAAGATCAAAATCTTTCACACGCCGTCCTGAAAGGGAATCTCTGACAGCCCCGCCGACCAGAAGCGCCCTGCCCCCGGCATTATAAAAAATTCCGGCAAGTTCCAGAACTTTCTGGAAGAGCTTGCCGGAACGTTCAGACTCAAAAAGTCTCATTTTTCCTCAACAAGGCTGATGTTGCGGAACTCAATATCAGCAGGTTTGCCGTTGGTGAAGAAAATAATGCCGCCTTTAACAGTTCCGAGACGCCAGGTGTTGGTGTAACCGTTGACATTTTCCCTCATCGCGCCCTGAAGGACACGGGTAAATTTGGTCCACTCCGTCTTGGGGGCGGCGTAGAACATGTAACGGTAAGTTGCTCCGGCACGCTGTTCACGGACACTTGTTCCGGCGGGATAATCTTGGACAAGGGGCGTTTTGAGTGCGATTTCCCACACATCGCCATTCTGTTTGACGGCAGCGATACCCACCAAATCATAGTTGGGCAGATCGGAGAGATCCGCCTTGGCGTTGAACGCCGCATAGCCCCACTGGACGAACCATTTTTTGCCATCCTTGATCAGGATCTTTTTGTCACCTTTTTTGGCAGGTGCGGCAAGAACAGTCTGAGTTCCGTCACAGCAATACTGGGTGCTTGAGGCGATCTCTTTGCCGCTCTTATCGTAGCAGACAGGGGCAAAGTAAAGCATTGCCGTGGATTTGCTGCCGGGGGCGATACGGTATTCGCAGGAAATACGGTATTTTTTCTTGAGATCGACATTGATGCTTTTGATACTTTTCAAAGTAACGGAGGGATATTTAGTGCTGGTGATCCGGACACCGTTTTCAATATCCTTTGCGGATGCGGTCCAACCGGTAAAGTCTGCAACTTTGGCAGGATTGAGCGCTTCTGCGGCAAAGACACTTCCGACCATTGCGGCGGAAACAACTGCGGCACACAACTTTTTCATTTCTCAATACTCCTTAGAATATGTTTACATAAGTTTCAAATTTTCAGACAGGTCCGGTCTTTCAGACACCGGAACCGTCAAAATCGGGGATATAGACACTGTCTGCCGACTCTTTATCCTGAATAAATCCGTCTTCGATCCCGGAGTCGGTCATATAATTGACCGCTCTTTCGTATTCAGAATCAGAGATCCTGCTGCAAAGCTCCGGGAACTCCCCTGCTCTGCCGTGGGGGATGTATTGCCGCATGAGACAGAAAATTACCTCACCCGGCTCAAAGTTGGAGGCGATGAAATCAATGACCCCCTGCGTATTGCGCCACATGCCGGGCAGCATCAGATGGCGGATGATGACACCGGAAGTCATCATACCGTTCTCATCATACACAGGCTTACCCGTCTGGCGGAACATCTCTTTTACGGCTTCAGCGGCTCTTTCAAAGTAATCAGGCGCACCGCTGTAACGGGCAGCGGCGGCGTTGTCTGAATATTTGAAGTCCGGCAGATAGACCTGAGCTTTGCCTTCCCAGCGGCGCAAGTTCCTGAGTTCTTCATAGCCGTTGGTATTGCAGACCACCGGCACCGGCAAAGGTTCTTCGAGAGATTTCAAAACCTGATCGCTGTAATGCATGGGGGTCACAAGGTCGATATTGTGAGCCCCTTGGGCGATAAGTTCAAAATAGATCTCTCGGAGTCTTTCAACGGAAACGGCTTTACCCTGCATACAACTGCTGATTTCGTAGTTCTGGCAATAGACACAGCGCAGATTGCATCCTGAAAAGAAGACGGTCCCTGCGCCGTTTTTGCCGCTGATACAGGGTTCCTCCCAGAAATGGAGTCCGGCACGGGAGAGAAAAACCTCATCTCCCGCACCGCAATATCCCGGGCGCGCCGGGCAATGCCGGGGGCAATTGTTGCAGGGGGAACTCATAACTCCTGAAAGGACACCTTGACGTAAGAGCGTGAGATCTCACCGGGCTGGAGTTTCTTGAGCAGTCCCCGTTTCATCATTGCCGCCTGTCCTTCGGGGAAACAGTTGGCAGGTTCAAGGCCGCAGACATATTCCCCCTGACCGAGCTGTTTCCACTCCACCAGATAGGGGAGTTCCGCAACACGGTATTCGACAGTGACCTGAAGTTTCAGTTTGGGATTGGTCATAACGACTTTTGCAAGGCCGTTTTCATCTGCGGGCAGCTGATGATAGAAGACCTGTTCGATCCAATTGGGATCAGGTTCGCTCATACGGTTCCATTCCCCGAGGCCGGTAATGGCGATATCGTTCTGGGGGACAACTTTATGCTCAGCCATGGAAAGGGTCGTGCATTCATCCACCAGAGGCCATCCGAAATTCATGTGATAAAGCAGCATGAAAGGCGTGGGACGGAATCCCTGATTTTCCACTTCATCCTCAATGGTGATGGCATTTTCGCCGAGGGCAGTGGAAATTTTCCGGGTCATGAAGATATTTTTTCCGAAAACACGGCTGACACGGATCTCGCCGTCAAGCTCGATGCGGTAGACACCTTCGTCATCCCATGCGGCTTTGGCGTTGACCTGACCGGCGGGGGTGTGGGAAAGTCTGCCGTGAAGTCCGTGTTCCTCGCCGCCTGAAGCGTTGGGACCGCCCACGTTCATCAGTCCGCAACCGGTCAACAGACCGCCGCCCCAGGAGCGAAGCCAGTTGAGACCGCCCGCATCGTAAAACTGGGGTGCCACAGGACCGTTGGGGGTGATCCACGCCACGGGGATCCCCTTGAAAGAGGCTTCACCGATGTCCATGCCCCGGTCGGGATAGACGGTGAAAGAAAGTCCGCTGCCGTTGTTGACATCCAGGATCCGCATACCGCGGCCTTTACCGTCTTCAAGTTCGGCACGGCGGATCCCGGCGACCTGCCGCATGGAACCGATACGTTCTCTCAGATAATTCTTATCATACATGACTTCACCTCGTTTTTGTCACTTGACGACTTTGGCGCCCACAGCTTCGATCAGTTCAGGCATATCGGTAAATTTCAGCACGCCCCAGGGCATGACGGACTGGGGAACGTAGGTGATCCGGGTGCGGAGCATGGAATCAAAGGATTCCGGAGCCTGGATCAAAGTCACATCTGCCACATCATCAGAGAGCAGTGCCGCAAAGATCGCAGGGATCGTTCCCTGACCTTTGGCAACGATGTCGATTTTCTTGTGACCGTTGTGCTTCATCAGCTTGACGGTGCTGAGAATGTCGCGGACCCTGCCGCCCAGATAAGGCTCATTGAGCATGAGACCGATGGCGGAGTAGTCATAGTCGCAGCAGTAGGAGCTGAAAAATTGGCGGTTGAGGTTGTCGAAGCAGCTGTAAAGTGAATCGGTACGGAAGGGATGCAGCGAGTAGGGTTGAGCATGTGCAGAGTTGTAGTTGCAGCTCAGGGGCATGGTCTCACCGACACCGCGGACGTCAAGACCGAAAACATCTCCGCAATCCTTGAAGTCGATTTCCAGCATTTCGTCGATGGAGTCAACATGGGGAACGTAGATGGTGGAGTGTTCAAACTCTCTGGGGAAATGGAGATAGTTGCGCCACGCATTGAGGGGACTCATATAATGGAGGATCGCAAGCATATTTTCTTCTGTTTCCAAACCGAAACGGGAGAACATGCGCGTTCCCTGCATACGGTATTTCAAATTGCGGTGGAAAGGAACGGGGATCTCTTTCTCATCCAAACGGAGCATCTCACGGACCTTTTCCTGAAGTTCGGCTTTGCTCAGTTTGGGGCGGTTGGCTTTGAAATCATCTGCCAGATTTCTGGCGAAATCGATGGTGATGAGTTCGCCGTCCAGATGGGCGGTCTGACCGGTGGGTGTGACCTGCAGTTCGGCATCGGTGAAAAGTTTCACATCATCCTGCTCGACTTTGGGAGTTCCCATATTCAGCTGACGGGTGAAGAACTCATACATGGCATCACGGTTTTCACGGTGATAGCCGTGATTGGTGGGACCGACAAAGAGCTGGATCTTGTCGCCTTCACCCAGAAGTTCGTAGAAACGCTTGACCTCTGCAT
>JAZONY010000114.1:0-18303 GCA_045654705.1 Victivallaceae bacterium | reverse complement strand
ATCACGGAACATGGGTCTGGGGAGGCAGAGGACCCCGCCCCGTGCCGCCCCGCTGGGCGCCTGATTTCCGCAGACGGCCCCTGCCGCCTCCGCCGCCCCGTCCCCGTCATATCCATCACCGTCCGGCACCTCCGCCGCCCCGGTATCATCATCACCGTCCGGCGCCTCCGCCCCGTGTGATGCCCCCGCCGCGGCACCACGGCCGTCCCGCAGGACCTCCGCCCCGGTACCACCGTTAAAATGATGAAACCCGCTGAAAAAGCTCAATGCTTTCTCAGCGGGTTTTTTTCAGCGTAAGAGAGATGTCAGTTTCCGGCGGGGAAGGTCAGGATGACTTTGCCGACGTTGACCTGATCACGCAGGAGCTTGTGGGCTTCTGCAGCTTGGGAGGCGGGGAATACCCGGTCAATGACAGGTTTGAGAGTGCCCCGGGCGATCTCCTGCCAGAGCGTTTCTTCAAGCTGGCGGAGTATTTCTCCCTTTTCGGCATTGCTCCGGCTGCGGAGTGTGCTGCCGATGAGTGAGATGTGTTTCGCCATAAAGGTTTTCAGAGAGACACGGGATTCCGTGCCGCCCAGTGTGGCGATAACGATCCACTTGCCGCCCCGGTTCATGGCTTCCAGGCACTCGCCCAGAATTTCTCCTGCGGCGCAGTCGACGGCGACGTCGATGGGATGTTTTTTCAGCTCTTCAGGGACATTCATGGTCTTGCGGTTGATGACCACATCGGCACCGGCTGCTTTGACCGCCTGCGCTTTGGCTTCGGAACTGACCGTGGTCACAACTTTGGCACCCAGAAATTTGGCGAGCTGGATCACCGCAAGTCCCAGACCGCTTGCGCCCGCCTGCATAAAGAGGGTTTCCCCCTTTTTCAGGTTGCCGATGCGGACCAGATTGAGAAAAGCTGTGGCAAAGACTTCGGGGAGTGCCGCCGCCTCTTCAAAGGAACAGTTTTCAGGCATTGCCATCACCAGTTCTTCGGGGACCGCCACCTTTTCGGCGTAACCTCCGCCCCCCAGCAGCGCGCACACCTTGTCGCCGGGACGGAATCGGCTGCTGCCGGGAGCGGCGTAAACCGTTCCGGAACACTCCAGACCCGGCCAGTCGGGCCAACCCTCAGGGGGCGGATAGCAGCCATCCACCTGAAGCAGATCGGCACGGTTGACACCTGCGGCGCGAACATCTATAACAACATATCCTTTCCGGATCTCGGGATCGGGAAGTTCCGAAAGAACAAGCTCCTTTTCAGGGGAAATGAGTACAGCTTTCATAAAAACCCTTTCAGATTGATTGTGAGGTTGACTTCATCAATAATATACTCCCCGTAAAATAACTTTTCAAGGCATTCCCTTGACTTTTCAAGTTTTCCATGCTATGTTATAGACGACAGGGAACTGAAGGTCATTTCCCTGAAAAACTCATAAGGAAAATGCAAAATGAAAAAAATCATCGCTCTGACCCTCATCTGTGCCGCCGCCATTCTGGGCGCTGCGGAAAAGAACCTCGCCCCTGCCACATGGGCCATTTACGGAAAAAACAGTGAAATCAGCGGAACCACTCTCAGCAAAGAGGGTGTGGCTTCAAGTTTCATCAAGCAGCCCGGCAAATCCTACACCGGACTTGTTTCCTCAGTGAAATTTGACAAACCTCTGACCGGCTCCCTCACCTTCGGCGGCGAAAGCAAGGCAACTGATGTGAAAGGCAACACCCCCCACAACTACTGTGTTTACCTCGACATCACCAATGCCGACGGAACCAAACTTTACGGTCAGACCGCTGTCTTTACCGGCGGGACCCACGACTGGGAAAAGAAAAGCACCACCATCAAACTTGCCAAACCCATAAAAGACGCCAACGTTTATGTGATTTTCCGCAACATCACCGGCAAGGCTGAATTCAGAAACATCTTTATCTACAACAAATAATCGCCCCTCAATCAAAAGGGCTGCCGCAGAAAAATTGCGGCAGCCCTTTTTTGTCGGCTTTAACAGTTATTTTTGGGGGAGTTCGATAAGTTCCACCTGATCGATCCAGGCGATGCCTTTGGGAGCGTTGTAGCGTTTGTGGCGCGAGAAGCTCAGATAGGTTCGCTGGTCCCTGCCGAACTCTTTGGGGGTGGTGAATTCAAAGGTCTGGCGTGTCCAGGGCATTGTTCCCACGAATTTGCCGTTGTTCAGGGGGAACCTGATGGTTTTGCGGGGTTTCAGACCGCAGTCCAGAATGAAGTAGACACCGCCGCCCCATTCAAAGAGGCTGGTCACATCCTGCGTTTTGATGTAGAAGCTCAGGCGGTAGCGGGTATCGGGCTTCATAAAGTTTTTCAGGTCGTAGAAGGTGATGCCTTCGGTTTCGTCATCCATCCGGATCGACATCCCGGCGGTGCGGAAAATCTTATAATCCTTTTTGAGGAGTTTTGAAGCATACCAGCGGGCGGGATTGTATCTGCCGATGAAACGTTTTCCGGCGATGGGTTCAGCGAAGTCGCCCCCCGGCAGGACCGAAACCCCTTTGGCAGGCTCAAACTCAAGGATGCCGTAGTTGTCAACGAACTGGGAGTTGTTGAGCTTGGGACTCCAGGTGTCAAAGGGGGAACGCTTTTCAGCAATGACCCGTGAACGCATGACGTTGGCGATGAGGCGGTCTTTGCAGAGTTCCATATTTTTGCGGGGGATCCTGACCTCCACCGCCCACTTTTTGCCGGGAGTGATGAAAAGTTTGTGTTCGGCGTTGGAGTTCCACTTCAAGTTCATGTTCTTGAGCTGGAAACGGTTGTCCGAAAGGCTCCCCGCAGAGTTGAAAAGGAGCTGATAACCGGTCTTGCGGTCGCCGGAGGGGTTGAGGAAGAGCTCAAGGGTGTTGTCCTCCCAGATGTTGAAGTCGTCGAAATTACGCTTGAGAGCGGTCATCTTTGCAGTTTCAGGTTCTTCGGCTTCCACGTAGAAGTAGAAGTTCTCATTGTCACGCAGAGCCTTGAAAAAGGTGCGGACCTCAACAGATTCGGACTTGATACTGCTGTTGGGGAGCAGATAGTGTGCGGGGGCTTTGCTCCATGCCTTTTCGCCGGGTTTGCCGTCGATGGTGATTTTTTCACCGGGAGCAAGTGCGGGCATATACCCTTTCCACGCCTCCACGTCGGCGGTGGTTTTGAGGTAGTTTGCGGCACCTTCAAGGATGCGGTCATAGAACTCACGGCGCATGAAAGCGATCCTCTTGAGGGCGTCGGGATCCTGAACGCATTTGGCGGCGGCTTTCTTGAGAAGCTGATCCAGTTCCTTGCGGAATGCGGGGGAGTAGATCTCGTTCCAGAGCATGAATTCAGAGGGACGGATGGAAACAGGGCCCACGTCGGATTCAACCACCTTGCCCACGATGTGGCGCATCCATTTGTCTTCAAGAAGATCGAAGAAACGGGTCATTTCAGGGGCAGCTGCGCCGTACATGAGGCGGTAGTGTTCAGAAAGGATGGCATCGGCATCGGCTTTTTTATCCCACATGAGTTTGCCGAACATGTAGTAGTTCATAAATCCGAAGATCCAGTAGTCGGTCTCACATTCGAGGAAAGCTCCGAAAATGTGGTCCCCCATTTCAGAATAGTAACGGCCGAAAGCACGGGGGGTGCAGTTGGGGATAAGCTGGATCCGGGCAACGAATTTGGAGGCGTAGTTCCAGATGTAGGGACGGGCGCCCAGTTTCTTTTTCCAAGCCAGCAGACGATCTTTCTGTTCCTTTTTGGCGTGGGGTGTGAAGTCGCTCCAGGGACCGGTGAGAGCCAGCATCACCAGCATATTGTCGGGGACATCCACATGAGGGACAGGGGCGTAATGGGCGTAAGACATGGTGAGGACATAGCCGGGGACCTTATCCTGCTTGAGGGTGCGGGCGATATCGGTCATGAATTTCCAGGTGAGATCAGAAGCTTCGAGGGAGTTTTTCTGATTCCATTTGAGAGCGGCAAAGGCGGGTTTGCACTTTTCGCACTGGCAGTAGTGGGCGGAGTCATTGGGCATGACGTTGAAAAATCCCTTGCGCTGGTTGCCGTTGGGCCAGGCGGGTTTGCCGTTGCGGAAGGCGTTGCGGGAGCTGCCGTCAAGACCGGCAATAATGGCTTTGGCATCGAGGACCAGCTCCTTTTTCAAGTCTTCCGAACTGAAACAGACATGGCCGTATTTGGCGGAATTTTTCTGGTGTCCCCCGATTTCCCGGGTCCCCCGCTGGTTCAGGGCGAAGAAGTCGGACCGGGTCTTGGCAAATCTTTCCCGCAGCGCAAGATGAGCCAGTCCGTGAGAGGACTGGAAAGGGGAACGGCGCTGGATACGGTAACGGCGGAGCGCAGTAGAGTTGCCGAACTTTTCGGTTTCCTTGTCATACCAGCGGCGGGGACCTGTGCCGTTGAAGTTGTTGGGGAAAGGGTCATAGGTGTACATGGTGCGGGTCTGCATGTCAGGACGGTCCGCAATGTCGATGAAAGAGGGCAGCTCCCAGCGGGTGATTTTGGGGGTGATGGTGCCGATGTCGCCGGGGAAGTAGAAGCGGACTCCGGCAAAGCGTTCAAGGAAGTCGTAGACAGCGTACAGAGAACCTTCGGAGTGGTCATCTTCATCCCTGCCCGCAATGAGGATATCTTTGCCGTAAGTTTTGATGCGGAACCCGCCCCACTCCAGTTGTCCGGGGTCGAAACCAGCCTTTTTGCAAAGCTCCGCATCGCCGATGATGATGGCGGGGAGGTGGGGTTTGGTGCGCTTGTAGTGGGGCCAGAGCTTCACGCCGAGAGATTTGTGAAGCACTCTTGAAAGCTCCTCACCAGCCAGCAGAGCCCAGCGGGATTTGCCGACGACGATCTCAAAACAGGGTTTGCCCTTGTCAAAGAAAACAGTGGTTTTGGTTCTGTCGATCCTGACTGAGCGTTCCATTTGGGGACGGGGTTCAAAGCGTCCTTCAGAAGCTGCGGCACTGAGAAGCAGAGAGCTTCCCAACAAACATAACAAAAACTTCTTCAACATATCGTACCTTTCCTTATTATACATGAAAAAACGGACTGTTGCATGTTTGGCAGGCGCGCCGTCAGCCCACCACGCCGGGCAGACGCCACGGAAGTAAAGTAATCAGTCGCCAATGTCTATAAGACTTATAAGACTTATAAGACCTATAACCAGTTACCCATGGCAAAGCGAGCGCCGGGTTATCGCCCCAAGCGTTTGTTTGCGGTGGGATCTCTCACACCCCAAAGTATGACTAAACAAAAAGGTTTAGTCACGCACTCAGCCTCTCAGTACTGGTAAACGCTCTGATTTTGCATGAGTGTCTGGTGCGGCACTTTGTCGGACATGTCGGACATGTCGGACAAGTCGGACTTTATTGGTGTGCCGCAGGTACAAAAAAAGCGGCAATAGCCGCTTTTTTTCGTGCTGTCCGGAGCTTACTTCAGCAGTTCCAGCGCACCCTGGATCATGGCATCGCCCACGGTGCGGTCGGCAAGACCCCGTGAGGGACTGGTTTCATAGCCGCCGTTGCCGTAGTGGCGGGCAAGACCGACGTAGCCGATCTCACCCATACCCAGAGCGGCAAGCATGGTCTGGGGATATTTGGAGCCTTCGCGGATCCCGTAACCGATTTCCACAAAGGGTTCAGCAGGCAGAGAAACGATAGCGAACCGGCTGCCGATGGTGATGGCGACCTGAGTTTCGGTGCGTTTTTCTTTGATGGGATTTTCACGGCATCCGATGGCGCGCTCGGCGAACATCTTTTTCACGGCGGGAACGCCTCTTGCGATATCTTCGCTGGTCAGGTCTCTTCCGGCTTCCATGACAGCATCTTTGTTTTCTTCATAGACGCGCTTGGCTTCGGCGTACTCCTCATCGGTGAGCTGCAGATAGGGAGCGTCGAACTCTCTTCTGCCGAAAGTGATGGTGGTGTCTTCCATCTTTTTCATGCGGTAGAGTGCGCTGAGGATCACATTGGCGTAGCCCTTGCCGATGCGTTTGGCTTCTTCGTAACCGGTCTGGCTGCCGGGGGTGGTGGTGTCAAAGTGGTTGATGTTGCCCTGGGGGGCGATAATGGTCATGACAGGGATGGCATATCCCATGGCACTCTGGATCTCAAACTCCATACGGCCGGGCCAGTCGGCGGAAACGATGTCGCCGCCGATGGTGTCGGTGTGGTTGGAAATATTTGCCATGAGCATAACGCTGCGGCCATTCTGACGGACTTCCGCCATGATGATCCTGGGATCGATACCGCCTTCGGGGTGGTCGATTTCGGGGTTGAGTTTGCCGGGATTGGTGAGGGTTTTGCCGTTTTTCATGATGTAACGGCGGTTGAAAGCCAGAGTGGAACACTCAGTTTCAGCGGTGTAAAGTTCAGCTTCGGCAAGAGAGGCGTAGGCTTTTTCCAGTGAGGCGATGGTCTTGGCGACCACATCGTCAACGTAGGCGGGATCGACAGCTTTTTCGTCACCGAAAATACCGCAGACAAAGGGACCGGTGTGGGTGTGGGTGGCGCAGAAAAGGACTTTGTCCGCCAGAGGGGATTTTTTCTCAACGAGGATCGCTTCAAGTCTCTTGACGAAACTTGCGGGGAAAAGGCAGAGGTCGAAAGAGACAACAGCGCAGCACTCGGTGTCATTGCGGAAAACGGCGGTTTTCACAGCCAGACGGTCGTAGAAACCACGATTGGGACGCAGGTTGAAGTAACCGCAAAGTCCCAGACCGCAACGGGGCGTGATATCCTCCTGGGCGTATCCGAATTCAAATTTGCTCATTTTTTGATATTCCTTATAAATTAATGGATTTGAAAATCAACTGAATAACTGTTTGTAACCGACGATCATGACCGAAAGCACCAGCAGCGGCAGCAGGTAGCGGAAATACCAGCGCAAAGCACCGGGGAATTTCAAACCTTTGCCCGTATTGGCTTCGGTGATAAAGTTCTGCCAACCCCAGCCGTAGCGGGCTGAACAGAATATGGCGAGGCAGACCGCCCCCAGAGGAAGCAGGTTCTGACTGACGATGAAGTCTTCAAGATCGAGAATGGTGCTCTCTTTGCCCAGGGGATGGAACTTTGACCACACATTGAATCCCAGCACACAGGGCAGGGAACACAGTGCCACAGCTCCTCCCACGATCCATGAGGCTTTGCGGCGGGAAAAACGCCATTCATCCATGAAATAGGCGATGAGGTTTTCAAAGACGGCGACCACCGTGGTCAGTGCCGCAACCGAGAGAAAGATGAAAAAGAGCACGCCCCACCAGCGGCCGCCGGTCATCTGGGCAAAGGTGTTGGGCAGAGAGACAAAAATCAGTCCCGGACCGGCACCGGGATTGACTCCGAATGAAAAGCAGCAGGGGAAGATGATGACACCTGCAAGCAGGGCGATCATGGTGTCAATGGAAACAATGGTGACACCTTCGCCGGGAAGAGAACGCTCCTTGTTGATGTAGCTGCCGAAAATGGCGATGCTGCCCACGCCGATACTGAGGGTGAAGAAAGCCTGTCCCATGGCGGCAAAGATGGTCTGACCGATATTCTGGGAAAACTTTGCCCAGTCAGGTTTCAGATAGAAGCTCAACCCTTCCTTTGCCCCCGGCAGTGTCAGGGCGTAACCGGCAAGGACGATGAGAAGAACAAACAGTGTGAACATCAGGTTTTTTACGCACTTTTCCACTCCTTTCTGCAATCCGAGACTGCAAATCAGCGCAGAAATCAAAACGGTGAAAGCCATGTAAAGTCCGCTTTCAACGGGAGAGGCTGTGAGTTGTGAAAAAAGTGTTCCGAACTCTCCGGGAGTCCGGCACTTGCCGATGGAGTCCGTCAGGTAATAGACCGTGTAGGCAAGAAGCCAGCCCGAGACCACGGTGTAATAGGTCATGAGAATAAAGTTCCCCGTGAAAACCGCTTTGAAGGGCAAAACCCACAGATTTTTGCGGGTCGCGGCAAGGTTGCGCACGCTGCCCACCAGATTGGCGCCGCCGCCTCTGCCGACGCTCAATTCAGCAAGGAGCAGCGGAAGCCCCAGAAGAAGCAGACAGACAAGATAAAGCAGCACAAACATTCCGCCGCCGTATTGTCCGGTGATGTAGGGAAATCGCCAGACATTGCCGAGACCGACGGCGCATCCGACGGAAAGCATGATGAATCCCAAACGGGAACTTAAAGTTTCTCTCTGTGACATGATAGACCTCAAAAAGTTTTTTTTCATGGCAGATAATATACAGCACAAAGAAAGATTTTTCAAAAAAAAGATCGTGAATAATCGTTTTTTTTTACAGAATTATTTGCATTTTTCTTTTTGCGGTGTTACATTACCCGGAAAGTTTTCAAACAAGAAACCTGAGGAATCAAAAAATGCAGAAAATCGAACTTGAGTCAAGACCTGAACTTTTCAGGGGATGTGTCACATCCGGCGTGCGCATGAGCGAAGATCTTTTGAATTTTTATAACGACAGTGATGCCCGTGTCATCCGTGCCAAAAGCGCTTCCGGCGTCCGGATCGCTTTCATCACCGATGCCGTTGAGATGCGCTACGGCTTTGTCTGCGGCGGATGCGCCCGCAAGATTTTCACCACCGATCTCATCATCAACGGCGAAAAGAGCGTTGTTGAGGGCGAAGGTCCTCACACCTTTACCATGGCTCCCGGTGAAAAAGAGGTCATCATCCATCTGCCCCACCTGATCGTCCTTGATAAGCTGGAGCTTTCTCTCAGCGACGGTGCTTTCTGCCGTGCCATCCCTGAAACGCAGAAAAAACTGCTGATCTGCGGTGACTCCATTTTGCAGGGCATGACCTGCACCACCCCCACCAAAGCTGTGGGAACGCTCCTTGCTGAAAAGCTGGGCATGGCGTTTCACAACACCTCTGTGGGCGGTGCCGATATGCGCTTTGAAGCTGTGGAATACACCCTCGCCCTGGGAGGGGATGCTGTTTTGGTCTGTTTGGGGATCAACGATGTCTTTCACGAAACGCCTTACGACCTTTTCCGTGAACGCACCCGGAAAGTGCTGGAGCTTCTCGACGGATTTTCAGGCAAAGCCTTTATCGTCGTGCCTATCCCCAGTATGAATGTCAATCCCGAAGGACGGGCAACCATTTGCAGCATCATCCGTGAAGAACACAAAAATTTCCCCAAAGTCACCTTGATCGAAGGAGCCGATTTCTATCCTGCCGATCCGGCTTTCTTCGTTGACGGGACCCACCCCAACGACAAAGGCATGGCGATCTACGCAGAGGGACTTGCCGGGATCATGGCTCCCATTCTGGCTTGATGAACCTTTGAACAACAAAACCGCCGCTCAAAAAAATTGAGGGCGGTTTTTTATGGCGTTTTTTTCAGATCTCAAAGATCATCAGGGCGGCTTCAGCTGTTGATCCGGGGATCTGCGCCACAGGCTCCATGCCTGCCCGGGCGAGGGCTTCAAGCTGGAGCGTGCAGTTGGAGTCAAGATAGATGAGAATGGGGTCATCGGGGAAAAGTTTGCGGAACTCTGCGGCGGTGAACTCCAGCAGTTCTCTGATTTCCCCGGTGTTGTCAGGATAAACTTTGAAGTTCAGACAATTCCTGCCGAAGGCTTTCACCGCATAGGCATAGGCGCAGACCGTGCCGTTTCCGTTTTCAGCCACGGCGGTGACGGCGTTGCCGTTTTTCTGATCCTGCCATGCAACACGGTATTCTGAGATGTAGGCATCGGGACCTGCGCTGTTTCTGACTTTCCCCCGCATGGCGGCGGTGTGGACGAGGAATTTGTCGCAGTCAAACTGATCCCCCGGCGTCCCCGGACGGATACGGCTCACGGCAGAACCGTCGAAACACCTCTTTTCAAGATCGGCAAAGTGGGAACCGTATCGGGGGGCGATCAGGTGCATCATGCCGGTTTCACCGCCGTAGGTCATCTGGAATCCGGCTTTGCGGTAAGAGGCGGCGGCGAATTTGTTGCCTGTGGCGCAGCAGAGGAGCTTTGCAGGGGAGTCCATGAAGTCCCTGATACAGAAATGAAGCAGCTCATTCATCAGCCCCAGCCGGCGGAATTCCGGTTCGGTGTAAACGTTGCCGAAGTTGCCGAATCCCGAAGTCGGGGAGTAGGCGAACCAGACCCGGGCGGCAAAGGTCCCCTCGACTTCTGCCAGATAAAGGTGGTCGACCGCCCCTTCGCCGTCAAAGGCGGCACGGTAATAGAGCCGCCAGTAGTTCTGGTCGTGGACAAATTTTCTGTAACTGTCAAAGCCGATGGAAGAGATCATGTAGCGAATGAGCTTTTCGGGGATGGGGGCGGTATCGGGGGTGATCTGACGGTAGATCCTCAAGGGACGTCCGTCGGTAAGAGTTGTTTCTTTCAGGAGTTCCATTTTGATTTCCATGTCCTTATTGGGTTATAAGTATAATATACTGCCTGAGCAAAAAAAATCCACCTGAAAACTTGGGTTTCAGATGGATTTTTTCTGTGAAAAACTTTTTACCAGAGATTGTGCCGCTGATCCGGACCGTGGGATTTCCAGAATGTGGAGTAGAAAGCCCCGGAAGAGGTTCCGTCGCCGATACGTTCTTTGATGGGAACTTTGTAGCGGTCAAGCATCTGGACATGGGCATCGAAGAAAAGGAACGAAGCCTTGCCCTTTCCAACATAATTCTGGGGATCGGCAAGCTGGAGCTCATCAAGTCCGGGATTGGGATTGTCATGGGGAAACACCGGGAGAGGCTGGGTACGGCTGACAGCTCTGTCGATGTAGGCTGCACCGAAAGGTCCTTCGCCGCCATTCATACTGCGTGAGGGGTATTTCATAATGGAAGCCTTGACGGCTCTGTTCCAGCAGTTGGGCAGAATACCCGCACCATTCCAGTTACCGGTGGGTTTTGTTGCAATGATCGCACGCATGACACCTTCACGGGAGGGACAGAAGAGGACATTTTTGATGAGTCTCATGTTATAGGAACGGTAAAATCCGCCGAGACCGCCCCCATTTTCATTGTTGGTGCCGATGGGGAATCCCAGATACCGGGAATACATGCCGCCTGTGCCGTCCACATTATTGGCGGCAGAGGTCCAGACCCGCTTTGAGGTGGAGGAGCCGCCGCCGTCACGGAGTGCAGGTGAAACGCCGTTATTGTCCGCCACATAAAAAGTCCACGCTTTCCCCAGCTGTCCGAAATTATTGATGCAGGTCGTCTGTCTTCCCCGTTCCCGCGCCTGCTGCAAAGCAGGAAGCAGCATGGAAGCAAGAATGGCGATAATAGCAATAACAACAAGCAGTTCGATCAAGGTGAATCTTTTCATTGTATTTTACTCCTGAATTACCATGTATTGTAATCTGATTCTCTTGCCGCATAAGGGCTTTTATCGTAAGCGTTCCAGAAACTTCCGTACCAGGATTTGTTTTCCGTCGTGTTTTTGCGGGTGGGAACCTTTTGCCTTGAAAGCATTTCAACGTGTCCGTCAAGGAACATGAAAGTTCCTTTCCCCGGCAGGGTGGGATTCTGTGTCTGGGCACTCTGGTCAAGAGCGATCTGGGGATTGTTGTGGACAAAAACAGGTGTGCCGTTCTGGCTGGTGGAGGTGTCGATTATGTGGGCTGACCCCCAGACACCTTCACCGGCTCCCATGTTGCGGGAGGGGATCCTGGCTTTGGTGATCTTTTCAGCCTTGAGGCGGGCATTGTTTGCCATGCCGCCTACGATAGTGACATTGGTGTTGGGCGCAGTTTCGGCGAACTTGGACATCAAAGTGCCTGAGCGGGTCGGGCAGGCAAGAAAATGGACATAGATGCGCCCCGTATGGGAACGGGCGGCACTGCCCAGAGCTTCGCCTGCGGAGGTGCGTTCTTCGTTGGTCGTTCCGAGATAGGGGGCGATCATGCCGCCTTTGGAGGTGCGGATATTGTCTTTGCGGGCATTGGCAAGATACCAGACCCGTGAAGAGGGATCCCATGAACCCCCGTTATAAAGAGTGGGAACGATGTCAAAATTGTCAGCAACGTATAAGCTCCAGCCGTGGGAAAGCTGTTTGAAGTTGTTGATACAGGTGCTTTGCCGAGCCTTTTCCCGTGCCTGCTGCAAAGCGGACAGAAGCATCGCCGCCAGAATAGCGATAATGGCAATAACGACCAGAAGTTCAATCAGCGTGAACGCTGATTGAATGAAGCTCGGCTTTGCCGTATGAAGCATTTGTCTGCGGCAAATATGAAGCGCTTGCTTTGCAAGCATCAGAAGGCATTTTTTTACTGCCTTGCTTTTTTTCTGCGGCATTGCAGAACAGGCGGCGAAAGAGTCAACGGAACTTAATAATGATTTCTTACTCATAAAACAATTCGTTATCTCGTGATTTGCAGTTTTTTTGCGACCTCTGATAAGTTACTGCATGAAAACTCAAAAGTCAAGCACTTTTTCAATTTTTTTGTGAAAAATTCCAATTTTTTTTTCAGCGGCAGATACACTCCATTTCGAGCCAGTTGACACCATCTTTGAACTCAAGGGGATTGGCGGTTTTGATGGCGTATTCGGGGATCTGGCGCAATATTTCGGAGCCGTCAGGCAGGGCGAAGCCCGCTTTATAGGTTCCGGGAGCCATATCTTCAGGCACCGGCAGCGAGAGGGTGAGGGTCTGCTCCGTTCCCGCTCCCGCCCAGCGGCGCACATCGGTTTTGAAGGGGAATTTGTAACTTTTTTTGCCGTCGAAAAGAATCAATTTCACCGGACGGGGGTTCACCGGGGCGGAAAATCCCCGGTTGACCAGTTTGATTTCAGCGCGGAGTTCCTTACCGGGGGCGATCTCATCAGAAAGCTCCGCTTCAAGGAGTTCCAGACGGTAGCCCAGATGATCCCGGATATACTCATAATAGCTGCGCCACACATGTTTGCCCCTTTCGTCAGTGAAGTAATCATGGGAGAAGTTGATTCCCCCGTCAATCAACGCCATGGGGTCAACAGGGACAGCTTTCCAGATGTCGATGGAGTAGTTGTCACCTTCAAAAAGAGAGTGGGCGTGGACCATGCCCAAGGTGTCATAGTGCCAGCGTGAAAGGTTTTTCAAGGCGGCAGCGGGGAGAACGGCTCCCCCCAGGTCACGCCAGAAAAGTTCGCCGTCCATGGGGAGAAAACGGCTTTCCTCTGCCAGATAGAGCATTTCCTGTTCGACGGAGACCTTATCGCCCCCTCTGCCGAAGGTTCCGCCGTTGGATTCCCCTGCCATGAAACCGTCGTTGAAGTGACCGATACGGGCTTGGGGCAGACTGGTGAAGGCTTCATTTTCGCTGAGGGGCGAAAATCCGAAAAGCTCCATCTTGAGCATGGGGTAGCGCATCATGGTCATGCGGGTGGGCGGCAGCACCTCAAGGACCGCAGCCATGAGTTCACGGCGGAACTGCAAATCCAGCTGGAGTTTGTAGTAACTGTTGTGCCATTCCCCGAATTTACCCACAAATCCGCATTGCAGAACGTAGATCACGTCGATATATTTGCGGATGAGCGGCGCCAGCTGGCTCAGATGTTTCAGCACCGTTTCTCCGGAAGGCCCGCTCAAAGTGGGGGAAAGTTCGTAGGCGAAACGCAAAAGGGCTTTGACTTTGCGCTGCCGCAGTTTCAGGAAGAAATTTTCGATATCGTCAAGTTTTTCCTGAGGCAGATCTCTGCCGTCATCGTATTTCATGAGAAAGCAGTAACTCTGCATGACGGTCACGCCGTCGTAAGCAAGATGATCCAGTTCATCCATCCACTGGTGGTGAGCGAACTCCACGCCGTCAAGGCGGTTGCCCCGGATGAGGTGGGGAACGCCGGGGATCTCGATATTCTGAAAAACGGGTTTGAGAGGTCTGCCGTCCAGCTTCATCGCCTTGGAGTGGCAGGAGCAGAGACCTGCGATCTCGCCGGGAATGGAACTGAAATACATCTCTGTACGAAGTCCCCGTTCAGGATTCCGCAATCCCATGCGGCCGTAAAGATCATCGGGTCTGATACCCCGGAAGGTTTTTCTGCTCATAGTCCTTATTTTCTCCATGTGAATTTTTTTAGTTGTTGTCATTAATGTACTGCATAAAAAGGAAAAAAGCAATACAGTTTCCTGAAATTTGCAAAAAATTTGTTTGTGAAGTATATTATTCAAAACAACCGACAATATTTTAAGGAAATCAGCTTATGTCCCTTTTGATGAAGTGTCCCGGATGCGGCGCAACATTGAAACGTGCGTCCATCAAAGACAGGATCTCTTTCAAATGTCCCCAATGCGGCGGTTCGCTGACCGCTGTCGGGGTACTGCGTGCTTTGTGCCGGGATAAGGAGTTTGTCAATCAGTTGTGGAAAGATTCTTTCACAGCGGTGCTTTCCCCGGATAAAAAGTGCCCCTGCTGCAATCAGGCTATGAGAAGAACTTTTGTTTCCGGCAAAACAGATTCTTTTGCCCTTGAACTTGATGTTTGCCGTTCCTGTCAGATGGTTTGGTTCGATCCGGGAGAACTTGCCCATGTGAAACTTTCTGAAGAACAACTGGAAAAACTTCCGCCCCGTGCCAGAGAGATCATGGCTGAATATCAGGTGAAAAATCTCGCTGCTGCGGCGGATGGACGCACCATCGGTTACGAATTTGGGGGGGATGCTCCGGATCATTGGTGGAAATCTCTTCCGGGGCTTCTGGGGCTGCCGGTTGAAATGGAAGAGGAAAGTGTCTGGCGGAGCATCCCTTATGTGACTTTGGGGGCGGCACTCCTTTGTCTGCTCCTCTTTGTGCTGACTGCGGGAAATCTTTCTGAGGCGGTCCAGAAATACGGATTTATTCCAAGTCAGCCATTCCGGGAAAACGGGGCAACGCTTTTCAGTTCCATGTTTCTTCACGCTTCTTTGTGGCATCTGGTGGGGAATCTCTACTTTCTCCTGACTTTCGGAGATGATGTGGAACTGGAACTTGGCAGGATCAAGATGTTCTGGCTTCTTTTTCTTTCCGGATTTTCAGCATTGCTTTTCCACAGCATCGCCGGAAGTTCAAGCACCCTGCCATGTGTCGGGGCAAGCGGATTCATTTCAGGATTTATCGCTTTTTATGCCGTGACCTTTCCCTGGCGCAGACTCGGTTTCTGTTACTGGAGAAGATTTTCTCACGAATTGTGCTGGCTCACGCTTCCTGCGTGTCTGCTTTTCGTTATATGGTGCATATTTCAGATCATTATGGCTGTCATTGTTGCCGACTCTAAGGTGGGAGGTGTCGCTTATGCCGCCCACCTCGGGGGAGCCGTTCCGGGAGTCATCTGGGGCGTTTGCCGCCGTTATTTCAACCGCATGAGTTCCTGATTTTCCGGATCAGTACCGTTGTAGAGCATGGAAGCCCCCAGGATCATCCCCGGCAGAAGCAGGGGGAAAAGCAAGGGCAGAAGCTGCAAACAGTAGACGGCGATCCCGAATCCTGCCACCTCCGAAAAACGCTGTCTGAAAAGCCTCTGCGTTTCACGGATCCCTTTGCCTCTGAGGAATCCCGGCGCAAAGAGCAGGGCATTTGCCATGCGGTATCCCATGACAAGGGCAAGAAGCACCGGCAGGAGCAGGGGAAGAAAAATTCCCGCAACAAGCAGAACGGCGAAGACCAAAGTGGTTTTTATGCCGTACCACGCGCCTTCAAGGGTGAAACGGATTTGAGTTTTCAGAGGAAGAGAGGGAAAAGAGCTCCCGTAATATTTTTCTTCAAATCTTTCAATGAGTTTGTCAAAGAAGAGCGCTCCGAAAATCTCAAAAAAGGTACTCAGAAAGGTGATGGCTGCAACACCGGTGAGAAGAAGCAGAAAAAGGGTGATGCCCCCCTCAAGGAGCGTTTTCAGAAATGCCGGGAGCTGCTCTGTCTGCGGCGCAAGATGCGCTGCAAGATAATTTGAAAGAAGAATTGTCAGATAGAAACAAACTCCGTAAAAGAGCAGCAGCAATCCCCAGGGAGCGGCAACATATTTCCAGAGGAGTTTGTCGCTGTAAAAACAACTTATGCCTTTGAAGGCAAAAGATACGCCTCTGAGAAATTTTCCCATTTTCACTCTTTACTTTCAGCTTTGATACGCAGCTGACCGCAGGCGGCATTTTTGTTGCTGCCCCGCTCAATGCGGCGTGTGACCATTGCCCCCTCTGCGGCGACTGCGCGTTCAAAACTTTCGATGCGCTCCCTTGAGGGACGGCGGAATGCGCTCCCCGTGGCGTTGTAGGGGATCAGATTGACCTTGGCATGGTGAGCGTAAGCAAGTTTCCCGAGGGCTGTCCCCTGGGCATCGGAGTCGTTGATGTTCGCAAGGAGCGTGTATTCAAGGGTGACGATGCGCCCGGCTTCTTCACGGTAGCGGTCCACGGCACTGAGGATGTCGCTTATGGGGAACCGCAGAGGATCGGGAATGATTTTGGCACGGGTCTCTTCGTCAGGGGCGTGGAGACTTACGGCAAGGTTGAACTCCTTTTTCAATCCGGCAAACTTCACCATCCCCGGAATATAACCGCTGGTGGAAACCGTGATGCGGCGGGGCGCCATGCGGAACCCTTCCGGAGAAGTGAGCATTTCAAGGGCGGGGAAAAGTTCATTGCAGTTGAGAAGACCTTCGCCGATGCCCATGAAAACGATGTTGTCGCATCTCTGGCCCAGATGCGTGCATCCGAGGATGAACTCTTCGAGGATCTCGCCGGTGGTCAGATTTCTTTTGAGACCGTTTTTACCCGAGGCGCAGAAACGGCATCCCACAGGGCATCCCACCTGAGTACTCAGGCAAAAGGTGATCCTGCCGTCACCGGCGGGGATGATCGCCATTTCGATATGCTCTTTGTCGTGGAGTTCGAGGAGCAGCTTTGAAACACCGTCAGGTGAGGCGGCGACCTCTGCGATCTTCATGGAAGGGGCAAAGAAATCCTCCCTGATCTTCTGGCGCAGCATGGCGGGCAGATTGAGCATCCTGTCGGGATCGAAAACCATTTTTTCCGTGATCCACTGCCGGATCTGTTTTGCCCGGAACCCGGGGAGTCCGGCATCTTTGCACCATTGGGACAACTCTTCGACACTTTGGGATATGAGAAACTTTTTCACTTGAAAGCCTTCATCTTTTTTAAGACCGTTTCTTTCTCAAATTCATTGTCAAAAGCAGCGTATTTGAGACTGAGACGGTAATAGGGGAGGGGGGATTTTCCTTGTGCGGCGGCAATGTCGCCTGCGTGTTCAAAAATAACAGCCACGCCTTCGTTGGGGAGCATGTGATGGAACGCCTTATTGATCCACTTTTCGGCTTCGGCAAAGCGTTTTTCTTTGAAAGCGATCCACGCCATACTGTCAAGAAAGGCGGCGTTGCGGGGCTGTTGTTTTAACGCTCCGGCAAGGAGCTGTCTTGCCCGGGGCAATTCAATGCCGAGAACGGCTGAAATGTAACCTGCGGCATTGGCGAGTTCCGGCACATGGAGCTGGGGGGCAATGATCTTCAGCCCCTGATAGAAAATATTTTTGTCGCCGAGATGTTCTGCGATGGAAAGCAGCAGGACTCCGGTATGGAGATCGGGAGCAGTACCTTTGCTGAGTCTTTCAGAAAGAAATGCGTACAATCCTTTCCAATCTTTTTTTGCGGAGTAAAGCAGGATTTGCAGTTCCAGACGTTTTTTTTCGGGGACCTTCTTCAACTCTTTGGCGGCTTCGGCGAAATTTTTTGCGTTGATGAAGCATTTGACACGCAGATCGGCGGCATTGAAACGGGGATTCATTTCATTGATGCCGGCGACGGCTTTATCCAGATCTTTGATACTGCCGCATTTCCAGGCGGTGTTCATGAGCCAGTAGTTGGACTCCGCACTGTTGACACGGGTATCGTAATTCCTTGCGAACTCAATGGCTTTACCGGGGAAAAGAGGTTTGAATTTTGTGTAAAAAAACAATATGCCAGCATCTCTTTTCCGGTCGGGAGTGAGCTTTTGGGCAACTTCAAAGGTGGTGAGCGCCTGTTGAAAACACTTTTCCAGGTCTTTGGCAAGGGCGGTTTTATTAAGGGCATAAGCTCTTGCGGCAGCGACGAAACAGGGTTCGGCAAAGGCGAGGTGGACGGCGACCTTGTGAGGATAGGGGGCGTTTTCCCACTTTTTGAAAAGTGCGGGCAGCTTTTCATAATTGCCTGTTTCTATCATCGCCTGAGCGGCATAGTGATAAAGTGTACTGGTGCATCCGGGGTCCCATGAGGCCGTTGCCGTCAGCTTTGCAGGAGTTGATTCAAGGAGAAAGGCGGCTTTTTTGAGCAGAACTTCAGCCTTTGCGCCGCAGGCACGGTGGAGTGCGACGGCGTGAAGCACCAGCAGGGGATGCCGGGGGGAACGGTTCTGGATGGAATCGAATTTT
>JAZONY010000113.1:0-11201 GCA_045654705.1 Victivallaceae bacterium | reverse complement strand
AAGAGACAGGCGAAATATTCTTCATACCGTGAGTCGGGGAAGAACATCCTTGCTGCATGGGTCAGCTCATGGGCAAGGACCTCACGGCGTTTATAACCCAGATGATTTTCTTTATGGGCAAAAGCATCCTGGAGAAATATAAGAGGCAGAAACTCATCCACCTGAAACTGGACCCCGGCGGAAAAACAGCCCGTCGCTTTCCGTGAAAAGAAGCAGGGCGTCCAGGGGAGCATGAACTTGTATTTTTCCCGGATCAGCTCATTGGCTCCGTCAAGGAGTTGTTCTGAAATTTTATGACTGAAGTTGATGATTTGGGGCAAAGGCTCCGGAATATTTCCCTTGTCGAATTCCCGGAGTGCCTGCAAAAGAAGTGACACTCTTTTTACAAATGTCTCCCAATTTTCATGGTGACACATAAAGATTCCCAGTGAATCCAGCTCATCAAGTATCTTGATTTGTTCTTCCGGAGAAGCCGATTCTGCCCCGGCAATGATTTTTTCAATATGGTTCATGGTATCGGCAGAGAAATGACTGTTATGATCCGCTGGTAAAACGCCACCACCTCTTTCCCGAGAGGACCGAAGGAACCGCCCCACAAGCTGAAGGCGTAAACCGAAGCCGAAACGCCCCAGACAAGGGGCAGTATGGAACACAACAGCAAGGTGTATTCCATAAGGACACTGTGTTTGCGCTTGATGCGGCACTTTTTCATTTCATGCTCCGGAACAATGCAGAACGGGGATCACCGGGAACACCATTGGCTTTGAGCTTTTGCCGGAGCTGCTCTGTCTTTTTGAGATCAAGAGGATCGTATGCGTTCAAAAGCCGCTGCATTTCTCTTTGATATGTTTTCCATTTTTCAGAGAAAGCCGCCAACTCCCCTTGATCCGCCTTGCCGGGGGTGGTGAAATAGAAAACGGCGGTCCGGGCAATGAGAGAACTTCTGTTGTCCTTGCTCTGCAAAGATTTCAAACGGAAAAACGCAATCAGTTTCTTCCGCTTCTGCAGAATATCTGAACATGTTTTATCAAATGCCCCGATACCATCCTTGATTTGAAGTTCTTTTTTCAGGGTCTGAATATAGAGATGTGTGGTCTCGGCGGCGTTGAAAATATTGTTGAGCTGAACACACAAAGGAACTCTTTTCAAACTGGAAAGCAGCTCGTCGGAATAGATGTTTTCTTTGTATTCTGCACTTTCCTGCATCACCTGATAAAAGTATCTGGCGCCGAAGAAATGATCATAAAGATTTACGCCATCAACTGAAATTTCAGGGTTTGCCATCATTGCCGCAAGATCATTTTCGCCGGGCATTTTCTCAATAGCAGCGGGCAGTTTGCCATTGATCACCCCCAGGGCGCCAAGTTTCTGATACTGGAATTGGATATTGGTTGCGATCTCAAGCAATCTTCTGTGCGCTGCGATCAGCTCACTGCGCTTGTGGAGAAGCTGCCGGTTGATCAGACACTCATCCTGAGAAACGAAAGTTATGTTTTTCTTGACAGCACTCAAGCGCATTCCCTGAATTGCCTCGCGGTTGTTCCGTATGGCGGAATCATTGGCTTGAAGATGCTTCAAAGTGTTGATTATACCGAAGATACGCGTTCTGATACTGCCGACGGCGACCTCGTTCAATTTTTCCATTTCAGCAATGACAAAGGCGATATCGCTGTTGGGTGCGCCGAATTGTTCCAGCAGTTTCTCGGCCTTGAACCAGACCTCCACACTTTTGTAAAGATCCTGCGTTTTGGCTGCGATCGCTTTCCGCAGGGGCTGGAGGTAGCCGGGCTCATCTTTGAGAGGAGGAAGCTGTTTTTTCCGCAATTCAGCAACTTTGTGCTTTTTCTCTTCCAGAGTCAATGCGGTGGAGTGCAGCAGACTCTGGATATCGGAGTGAAGACTGAGCAGCATTTTCGCATATTTCAATTCACGCATTTTTCTGTCTGCGGACTCCTCATTCCAATTCCAGAGGGAACGGTTGTTTTCTTCAAGCATACCGCAGTTGCCGATAGCGAGAGCCCACCGGGAGTTTTCAAGATTTTTCTTGAATTCCTTCCAGACGCCGAATGTATTGCGGTAACTTGTAAGTTTTTCATTGAAAAGCTGATGATGCTCTTTGAAGTTGTTGTAGTTCTTGGCTTGGGGCATCTTGTTAAGCATTCTCTGAGCGGCATCAAAATTTTCACGGGCAGTGTAATACTCCGCCGCCGTAAGGAGCTGGGCGGCTTCGGGCGTTACGGCATAAAAGAGTCCGAAAATCAGGGCAACGACGGCAATGGTCACGCCCATGATCAGGATCTTTTTGCCGATTTGAGAACGGGTATGAGCAACTCTTTTGTCCAGAAACAACATGGTCACAGAGGCAAATGATATCTCATCTGAATCCATAAGCATACGCTCCTGGGTGTCGAGCTTGACATCATTGACCGTGGTTCCGTTGATACTCTGGAGATCTTTGAGCCAGCATTCCCCGTTTTCTGTGATCCGGATACGGGCGTGGAAGCGTGAGACCACATCCTCTTTCAGGACGATATCATTTTCAGGATCGGAGCCGATTTTGATCAACTCTTTGTCCAGAGGGAACATTTCACCTTTGTTGTTACCGTTGGTGAATTCCAGACGGTGGCTTCTTGCGGCATTTTCCCCGTCAGTTTCACCTGCTCTGATGTTGAGTTCGCAGTCGCCGAAAGAGATACGGTCGTCAAGTTTCAGCGTGACAGAGGTATTTTTACGGCTGTTGCAGTAGAAATAATTTCCGGAAACAGCCTGCAGGCGGAGCGTATTTGATGAAAAATGCAGTTCCAGATGATGTTCTGCACAAATCCGGTCATTTTCGGGAATGACAAGATCACTTTGAGAACTTTTGCCGACTCTGAAAAGGCCGTTGCTGATGGTTCCGCTTTCCAGAGTTGCGAAAAGCTGCCCCCGGCAGCGGAACTCAAGAAGAAATGAATATTCGCGTTCAGCGTTTTTATTCTTTGCAGAAAGAGAAGAGATGTCCTGCTCTATTTTCTGAGTAGTTTTTTTACGAAACAGGTCAATCATTTGTTATTTCCCAAATATTTTTCAAGATTCTCATATGCCGATGGTCATCGGGGGTGTTGAAGTGCCGGAGACAGGAGTTGACGATTTTACGCATCCCCTCCTGATTTCCCGCGTTCCGGTAAGCGATGTATGCCAGACACTGCTGGGAGTACCAGATGTTCTGCCTTTCCCTGAATTCCAGCCAGAGGGGCAGGGCAGAGTCATACACCTTACGATCTTTTGCCGCTGCCGAAGAGGAAAGAAGTGTGCGCAGGATCAAACTCAGATCACGCCATGAAATGAAGTCCATGTCTTTTGCCAGTTCGTTGTGGGCCCGGAGCAGAAGAGTGGAGCTTTTTCCGGGGAAGAACTTTTCAGGGACCTCCCAATGGGTGTTGCTCCACGCCCCTGACACGACGAAACAGTCGAAAGAGTCCAGCAGCTCGCTGGCGCGCCGGTAGTGATTCATGGGGACTTCCTTCAGCAGTACGATCTCCTTATCCTGCCAGCGCATATAGATTGCGATCCCCTGCCAGCGGAGCTTGCCGAAGGTCCGGAGATATTTCTGTTTGTAAGCGGGGAATCCGTGCCCCGTGGGACGGAAGAATGTCCTTTCTTTTTCGCCCTGAAACGAGAACCCTTTTTCTTCTGCCATCTCTTTGTGCCAGAGAGCGAAACTTTTTTCTGAGGAAAGGAAAAAGCCGTTTTTCAAATCACTGACTTTCAAGACAAGGTGAAAGGGAACATCAAGGTTCCTGCCGATGGCGGTCATGACTTCGCAGAAATATTTCTCTTTGTTGACCTTCATCCAGGGGGCGTTGGGATAATAGATCATACACTTTGCCCCTTTGCCCATATCCACATAAAATTCGCTGTCATTGACTTTGTTATCTGCAAGGCCGGGCCAGGAAAGGACGGTTTCGTTCCGGAAATTGGAGTAAAGATACGCCCCTGCGATAATGGCTAAACTGATGATCCCGCCGAAAACAAGCAGAGCTTTTCTTTTGAGCTTCACATTGCGGTTGATTCTTCTCAAAGCCTGAAGTTCGGCTTCAGAGGCATAGCGGGTCACATTTTCCGCGGTGTCAGGCTGAGAGGGGAGGGGGGGGCCGCCTCATTGTCACTTTCGGAGGGCGTTTCGGAGCTTTTTTCCTCACTGATATTCTCTGTGATATCCTCAGTGGGGAGTTCCTCCTCATCTTCCTTTCGGGTTTCAGGGAGAGCCGGAATGATGACAGCTTCAGATTCTTCCAGCACAAAGACCAGCTCTTTCCCCAGCCGGACATCGGAATTGACCGGCAGATTCAAATCCGTATCTCCGGCAAGTTCAAAGTTATTCACCGCAGTAAGTGCATCGGAAAAAACATGCATCATCACGCTGCCGTCCTCTTCGACGGCAAGTGAAATGTGTTCAGGGGCGATATCTGAAGCGCCCGGACGGATATGGGCATCACGGGATCTGCCGATAAGGACAAAATTATCCAACGCAAAAACTCTTCCGGCAAGCTCGCCGGAAATGAATTTCAGCTTGTAATATCTGGTTTGTTCATTCATGTGTCAATCACCTCAGAATGGCAGGCCGGATTCTTTCATTTTCAGAAAGACCGGGGTTAAAATGACGATAAATACAGCAGGCATAATAAAAAGTGCCATGGGAATAAGCATCAGCGAAGGAGCCTTTTGCGCTTTACACTCTGCCAAAGCAAATCTCGCTTTACGCATCTCTTCGCCCTGAATTTCCAATGTTTCTGAGAGGGATGAACCCAGTTCCATGCCGATAACAACAGCCGCAACAAAATCGGAAAACTCTTTGATTTTTACGCGTTCAGCCATATTTTCCAAAGCTGTACTGCGGACGACACCCAGTTCCATTTCTCGCAGCATCTGTGTATATTCATCCACAAGGGGCGAGGTAAAACCCAACTTTACATAAAACCTGATGGCGGCGGAAAAATCCAACCCGCCCCGCATGGCAGAGGTGATGAGATCTATGGAAAAGGGGAGGGCTTTCAAGATCTTCTGCTTGCGTTCCTGGACCATATTGCCCAGCTTGACCCCCGGTAGTGAAGAACAGACCCAGGCGCCGAGAAGTGCGGCAAGGGGAATGTAAATTTGTTCTTCTTCTCCGACGATCATCCAGGTGATACCGGCGGCAAAAATACCGCCGAGAAACATAAACAACACGACATAAGAGTAAAACAGCGAAACGGTCAGGGGAATTTTCATAAAACTGATATCCTCCTGCAGTTTTTTACCGGGAAACAATTTTTTCAGCACTCTGCCGGCTCCCGACAAATCTAAAAACGCCGCCGCCGGTTTGAAAAGGGGAAAGAATGAAAACGTTTGTACAGGCGCAGTTTCTGCGTTATTATCTTTTGTCCTGAGATTCATCAGAAGTATCGGCGGCAGAACAAAGGCAAGCACGATGATCATGTAAAGAAAAATGTTATCCATAATCATACCTCGATATTGACAATATGGCGTATCACGAAATAGCCGATGACTTCCAGCGTGAGCATCACGCCGATAGCGCACCAGCCGATGGTCGTCTTGAACAGGGGGAGCATAAGCTCACTGTTGATGCAAAGCAGCAACACCAGAGCAATCAAAGGTGCGGCAGACATGGCGATGGCTTCAAAACGCCCCTGAGCGGTCAGGGCGTTGAGTTTTCTGATAAAGTCCGTCCGGCTGCGGATCATGCCTGTCATTCTTTCAAGGACATCTGCCATACTTCCACCGGATTGAGCGGTGAGCCGGATGGAGATGACCAGCAGCAAAAGATCTTCGCAGGGAATACGGTTGTGCATGTGTTCCATGGCTGTCGCAAGATCGACGCCCAGGCGGTACTCCCGCTGGACGATGAGAAGCTCCTCTTTGAGGGGGCCCGGCTCACACCTGCGGGTAAAGACTTCAACAGCCTGGGGCAGAGCTTGACCGGCACGGAGCGCATTGGTCAAGCCCATGGAAAAATCAAGCATCCCCGCTTCGAAAAGTGCGGCGCGCTTTTTGACCTTTATGGAGTAGTACAAATAAGGTATGAGCGCTCCCAAAAGAAACATCAGGGCGCAGCTGCCCAGTATGACTGCAAGATACTGTACACGGGCAAAAATCAGGACTGCGGCAACTGTTGCAGAAAGCAATATCCCCCAGGAAAGCTGAAGCTGTGAAAAGGTCGTCCGGTTAACAAAATAATAGATATTGTTGACCATTGACTCGCTGCGGTCGTTTTTAATTTTCCGTTCGGTATGCTCTTTGTGGAAAGACTGTACCATATTGATAATGATATAGGCGATCAGCACAATTGCAGCAAACACAAGAATGTATACGGAGTAACGCTGAAAGAGAGATAATGGTTCCATATTCATTTACCTTTCAGGCACAAATACCGACATATCAAGCTCCAGATCACCGGAAAGCCGGAGTTCGTCGATGAACTTCGGAATATTTCCGGTCGCCGTATGGAATCCTTTGATACGGAAGTTTTCGTCAAAGCCTTCCTGTTCAAAAGTGAAAATATCCTGAAGCAATATGGTGTTGCCCTCTTTGCCGGTGACTTCTGATATCTTGACGATCTTTCTTGAGCCATCCGCCAGACGCAACTGCTGAACGATCAAATGGATCGCTGACGCAATCTGATCACGGATAGCCGATGAGGGAAGTTCAAAACCCGCCATCATCACCATATTTTCCAGTCGTGAAAGGGCATCACGGGGCGTGTTGGCGTGGCAGGTGGTCATGGAGCCATCGTGTCCGGTATTCATCGCCTGAAGCATATCCAACGCTTCCGGGCCGCGGCATTCGCCCACGATGATGCGGTCAGGACGCATACGCAAGGTGTTGATGACCAGATCGCGGATACTGACCCGTCCCTGTCCTTCAATATTGGCGGGGCGGGCTTCCAGACGGCAGAGGTTTTCGTGGGAGAGTTTAAGTTCTGCCGAGTCTTCCACAGTAATGACCCGTTCTTTTTCAGGAATGAACTGTGAAAGGATATTGAGCAGAGTCGTTTTTCCCGAACCGGTACCACCGGCGACAAGAATATTTCTGCCCGCACGGACGGCTTCACGCAGAAAGAGTGCCATAGGACGGTTCAAACTGCCGAATTTGATCAAATCTTCATCGGTGAGTTTCTTGTCAGGGAATTTACGGATCGTCACCAGAGAGCCATCCAAAGCCAGAGGGGGAATGACGGCATTGACACGGGAGCCGTCTTCAAGACGGGCATCCACCATGGGCGAGGCGGCATCAATATGTCTGCCCAGGGGTTCCACGATCCGCTGGATAATGGATTGCAGATGAGTTTCACTTTGAAATATTGCTGCACTGCGGTAGGTGAGACCGCGGCTTTCAACGAAGATGTTCTCAGGTCCGTTGATCATGATTTCAGAAATATCCGCATCCCTCAAAAGCGGCGACAGCGGACCGAGACCGGTAAGATCATCCAGCAGGATCTGCCGGAATTGGGGCAAGGAGACCGCTGCCGGGATCTCATGGCGTTTCTCACGCAATACCTGATCCACAAGAAGCTCCACTTTGGGGCGCATGGCGCTGGTGAACATCTCTTTGGAACCAGCCGCATCCAGATTCAGGAGATCAAGCACGCAACTTTGCAGTTTTGCAGAAAGAGCCAGAAGTTTGTCGGTGTATATTTCAGAAAGATTTTCCTGCATAGGATAACAGGGAAGACTCCGGTGCCGCCCTGCATCAGAAGCCGGAGCGGTATTTTTCTGCGGGTTTTTATCAGGCAGAACAACAAATTGTATCTGTGTTTCACCGAGGGTGACGATATCTCCGTTGCGGAGCTGTGTTTTGCCTGCGGCGGGGATTTCGTTGACCTTTGTTCCGGAGTTGCTGCCTTGATCCTCAATAAAAAAGGACTCTTTATTGCCGGTGAGCAAGGCGTGTTTTCTCGAAACTTTTTTATCCGCGAGGACAAGAGCCGAGCCTTCGGAGCGTCCAATCAGGAGGGGGGCTTTCTCATCCCATTCAAAAATCTGTTCTCCGTTGAGAGGTGATTTGATTTTCAGAAGCATGGTTACATCTCCCCTCACCAGGTGAACATTTTAAGAAACCAGTTTTTTTCTTCTTTTGCCCGGGTGGCTTCTTCACGCTTCTTGACTCTATCGGAAACTGTCTTTTCGATCTTTCCCGTTTCTGTAACCGGGGGAGCTATCATCTGGGGAGCGGTTTTTTTCAGTTGAGGAGAGACCAGAATCAGGTAATACATCTCAGTATTGACTTCATCTTCATGGGCAAAGATCCAGTTGAGGACCGGGACGTGACGCAAAAATGCGTAGCCGGTGGGACCGTTGCCGGTGTAAGTGTTTTCTTTCTGCCCTGCGATCACGACGGTTTTGCCCAGGGCACAGCGGATCTGGGCTTTGGTCTTGGTTGAACGCTGGAAATAATCACCGTCCTGTTTGACAGGGGTCAGGCTTTTCTCAAGATCGAGGTCGAGCAGAACTTCATTTGTCCGGACGAAACCGCCTTTTATTTTCATTTTCAAGCCGAAATCGATGGGTTTGAGATTGGCAGTATCCTGATTGGATATCTTGACATTGAGGCTGCCGCCGTTTTCAAATTCGGCTGCGATCGGGCTGTTGTTGGTAACGGTCAGATGTCCTGCATCACGGAAATCGGAGATGCCATTTTCGCCGAAAAACGCAAGGGAGCCTCTCATATCCATATTCAGAGCAGAGGAGATGCCGCTTGCTCTGGAACTTGCATCGTCTCCTTTTCCGATCAGGTTCCGGATCCACGCTTTGAAGTTCCAGGAAAGAATGGTTCCGTCGGCCTCGCCGTTGCCCATACGTTCCACCTGATTTTTACTGATGCCGACAAAAACCACGTTGACATCAAACTGGCAGTCGGAAATACGCAAATCTTTTTTCAGCTGCAAAGCATTTTTATTCCAGGAGGCATCCAGCCACTTCTGGGCCTCAAGGATCTTTTCAATACGCTGGATATCTTCCTGGCAGAACATAAATCCGGAAACGGTTAATGAATCTCCGTAAAAAGCGATTTTAACTTCTCCCGGACGATCAGGGGAAATCTTGTCCACCGTGCGGAACCCGGCACTGGACAACTCTTTTTTCAAATGTTCAAAAAGCTCCGGACCGGGCTGAAAACGGACATAATTGGAACAGGCGCTGGGGTAAGATGCAAGGACTTTGTTGAAATATTCCCATTCGTGAGGGGTGGAAATCCTTCCCTGAAGAATGATCGTTCTTTCAGATAAAGTGACTGCGACTCCCGGAATTTCTCCCAATTCTCTGGAAAGAGCGTTGTAAAGAGGCCCGAGAGAGCCGGACACCGTAACAGAAAAGACCTTTTGTACATTTCCGCCCACCAGAGTGACAGTCCCATTGCCGGGGGCGGTTCTCTCCACGGTCAGACGGTTGTTTTCGACATTGACCACTTTGAATTTGCTGCTTTCAGAAAGATGTTCCTGAATGGCAAAAGGAAGTTCCAGAACTTTTTTCTGACCGACTTCAAGGCTCACCTTTTCAGGGGGCAGAAGAACCTTCTCAAAGGACTGAGCGGATAAGGCATTTGCAAACACTGTTGTAACTGCAAACAAAAAAGCTGAAAGAATTCTCATTTTTCCTCCGTCAAAAATCAGCGGTGATCCTTGTTGGGAACAAGAGGCAGTTCCGCAGTCGGGATATTTTTCTGAAGTGCATCAAACATGGCAGAGGTGAAAACGCCTCCGTCTTTCCGGTTGCGCGCAAAGACGTCATTCTTTTTGCGCAGCACCGGATAGAGTTCAGCCTCTCTCTGAGCCGCCAGCACCACCACCGCCTGCTGAGGCGGCAGAGATACAAAAATCGTTGAAGTTGAGCTGTTGGGCTCTCTGAAAGATCCGTCGCTGCCGCCCATTCCCAGAACCTGGACGCAAGGCAGAAGAACAGAGGTGACTTTCTGATCGACCATGGTGACAGGTTTTGCGCTTGCCGCACCGGAATCGGGGGTGACGCTGATTTTCGGAACAGTCCGTGTGGAAACGATGGCGATCTCATCACCGGGCATAAGCATTTTCACCAGTGCGGGGTCCGAAAAGGTGACAGGGATCGTCCATTCGCCCGGGCGGCAGCTTTCGCTCAGGGTGCTTTGTTCACGGATATCGTTGAGCATGATGAACTCATCGGCACCGACATCGTGAGAAAGTTTCTGACCGTAAGCCAGATTGACATTTTCCCAGAGAAGCACATTCTTTGGGGCGATGGAAACGGGGATGGATTTATGGGTCAGCATCCCCTGAGTCAATTCGCTGTTTGCCTCGATATCCCGAGCTGCAACGGTAATGGAAACAGTGGATTGTCTTTGGGAGATATCCTGATTGACGATCATCTTACTGACCACGAAAACTGCAGATAAACCTAAAATTACTGAAACGATCAAGGGTATGATATTTTTCATTGTGTATACTTCCTGCTCTTCATTGTTTTATCACTTCTCCGGCGTTTCAGCACCGGACGGGGACGATTTGGGATAATGTAGCACAAAAAGCCATTTTTACAAGCATTTACACCGAAAAAAAACAATAAAAACACAAGTTTTATCTCAGTAGTCCCCTCCTTGTTTCTCTCCCGGCTGCAAGTGTTGAAATAAACTTCTCTAAGATCAAGAAATCATAAAATTCTGCTTGAGGAAAAATCAAGGGGACTGTTGCAAAACATCAGTTACCGATAATGTCTGGTCCACAGACCGGAACAACCACTTACTCCATGTTCAACGCCATGGGGGGGATACCCTCGAGCCGGTTGACAGTCTGCGGGCGTTTTCGTTGTTTTGACACAGCCCACTTGTATTGACCAGTGGCAGAAGTGCCCGCTAACTGAAACAGCCAACCACAGTGGTCGAAGCCGTGAGCCAGCGAAGGCGCTTCGCGCCGAGCGCGCAAGGTGGGAGGGGAATAACCCCGTGCGGTATTCCGCGGGGGGCGCCCCGAGTCATGTCGGGGCGAATGGAGTGAAACCTGAGCATCTAAGCCCCCCTGAGATCAGCCGCAGGCTGTCGACGGGGGGCGCTGTAATTGAGATGAAGCCTTGTACCACAGTGGCCGAAGCCCCAAACCTCCCCAAAACCAGTATCACCATTGCACCACACCAACACGCCCCACAGGTCGGAAAAGATGGGGTTCGGGGAAGAAACCCGCTGGCGGTTGTCTTTCCCCG
>JAZONY010000112.1:0-10231 GCA_045654705.1 Victivallaceae bacterium | reverse complement strand
GAATACCGCAGGGGCTTATTCCGCTCCAACCTTGCGCGCTCGGTGCGAAGCACCTTCGCTGGTGGCTTGCTTCGACCACTGTTTATATTTGTTTCAGTTAGCGGGCACTTTTGCCACTGGTCAATACAAGTGGGCTGTGTCAAAACAACGAAAACGCCCGCAGACTGGCAACCGGCTCGGGGGTATAAAAAACCCCCATGGCGTTGAACACGGGGGGAATGGTTGTTCCGGTCTGTGGACCAGACATTATCGGTAACTGATGTTTTGCAACAGCCCCTTTTTGTGTGTGTGGATTATTTTATGTCAATGACATTGCCTTCAGGAGTGACAGTGGCAGTTGGGATCCCCGAGGTGGGCACGTCTTTATTGCCGAACAAGTAAATGGACAGACAAGGTTTATCGACCCTCAACCCGGGAGAGAAGATGTCTCCTGGTATTTTTCCCAAATAAAACCGGCTGAAACTTGCCTGATAAGGGTTGACAATTTGAAATTTGATGCTAAAGTAAATAAATGTGCAAAACCAAGGTGATATTATGACACTTGAAGAAGCGAAAAAGAAAATATTGGACGAAAAAATCCTTCCGAGAATAGATAGGATTTTTGACTATGAAGAATTCTGGGTTTTTCATTGCGACGAGACAGACGAGGAGGACGATAGTCCTCCGGCTATCAGAAAAGACGATGGCTCTTTGTTTTGGTTTTTTGTCCCAGATTATCCTCCCAACTTGAAATACACCGTCATCAAAGGGTAATGCTTAAAATCCCCCGCCGGGCAACTCGCCCGGTTTTTTTGTGGGGCGGCGGGGAACCGTTACTTTCTGCCGGTTGCGATGACGGAAGATTTTACGGCTTTGTCTGCTCCGCTCTTCTTACTGTAATAGGCGGCAGCTTCTTTGGGGTCAACAGTAAATTTTTTCAGGCGCATGGTCCTGTTTCTTCTGCTGTAACTGTATTTGAAACTCACATTTTCAGTGCCGATGCGCCACACCCACAAACCTTTCTGACCGACACCGATGATTTTGTGAAAGATGACACCGTCAGTGGTAACAAGATCGTGGTTCAATCCGGTAATGAAAACCCTTTCACGGGTTTTGTTGCGCTCGGCAAAGTTGACAAATCCCGCATCCCCGGGGCGTTTGGAAAAATCAACACTGGGATAAAATGTCCTGTACCAGGCGATCACGCCTTTTTGATCTTTGTTTTCAATGATCCTGAATGTGGAAACGCCGTCAATGATGTTCAGATTCTTTTTCAACAGGGGCGTTTTGAACTCCGGCATCTTCTGAGGTTCTGAAGCGGAAAGAAAAACACAAAAACCAGTCAGCAGCAGCAAAAAGAGAGTTTTCATCTTCAGTTTTCCCCAATTTTCCGGAAAAATTGCTTCCCAAGGCAAAAAAAATGGAGCCAGCTGTGGGAGTCGAACCCACGACCTGCTGATTACAAGTCAACTGCTCTGGCCAACTGAGCTAAGCTGGCATCATATTCGATGATACACTTCTTTAATATAATACCATATTTACTGTATTGCAAGAGTCTTCATCAAAAAATTTTGGGAATTTCAGTTGAATTTTGCAAAAAGAGGTGTTAAATTATTTCTCTGGAGTGTCGGCAATGTGCCGGCAAAAGCATTTTTCCCGTATCAGAATCGGGAAAATCACAAAAAAAAGGAGTAATTGTCTATGAAGAAAATGTTCTTGTTCTCAGCCATGTTCGCCGCAGTATTTGCACTTCAGGGCGCCGATACGGTGCTGCCCGCCCCCGCAAAAACAGGGGGCATCTCTCTCAATGAAGCACTCAACGCCCGCAGAACGATCCGCCAGTACAAAACTGATATGCTGAGCTTGCAGCAGATCTCCCAGCTTTTCTGGAGTGCTTTCGGCGTCAACCGTGCCGACGGCAGCTTCAAGCGCACCGCCCCCACCGCCAGGAACTGCCAGGAAATCACCCTTTATATGCTCACCGCCAAAGGTGCATGGGCATACGCCGCCAAGGAAAACAAGATGGTTCAGGTCAGCCAGAAAGATCTGCGCGCCATGGCAGGACGTTTCGCCGCCCCCATTTACATTGCCATCGTTTCCAACAGTAAACTTTCAGGAGCCAGTGCCAGAGCGCTGCACTATGCCGCCATGGATGTGGGCTATGTCAGCCAGAATATCTACCTTGCCGCCGCAGCCATGAAACTCGGAACCTGTGCCATCGGTTCCATTCCCAAGGCCGCAGATCTGGCAAAGGAGCTGAAACTTACCGCTTCTGAAAAGGTTCTGCTGACTCACAGTGTGGGATTCCCGAAATAAATTTGATTTTTTTCTGACAGCAGACTATCTTGAATGCGGGAATTGAAATTTTCTTTTCCCGCATATTTTTAAGACAAGGTCCCCCGGACCGAAAAGGAGAATTGCATTTATGGAACAAAAAGATATTCAGCAGCTTCAGGAAGAGGTGCGTATCGGATGCGCCCCTCTGCAACTGATCCGTGCCGAAGCCTCACGCACCATCGCCGGTCAGGAAAAACTTATCGACCGCATTCTGCTCGCCATGATCGCCGATGGCCATGTTCTGCTTGAAGGTGTCCCCGGCCTTGCCAAAACCCTGACGGTGAAAACCATCGCCCAGACTCTGGATTGCAGCTTTTCACGGATCCAGTTCACCCCCGACCTGCTCCCTGCCGATGTTATGGGAACACGCATTTACAACGCCGCAACAGGCGAGTTTTCGGTCAAGATCGGTCCGGTCTGCGCCAATATGATCCTTGCGGATGAGATCAACCGCGCCCCTGCGAAAGTCCAGAGCGCACTTCTTGAATCCATGCAGGAACGCCAGCTCACTATCGGCGGCGAAATGATCCCCCTCCCCTCCCCCTTCATGGTCATGGCGACACAGAACCCCATTGAACAGGAGGGAACTTATACATTGCCAGAAGCCCAGCTTGACCGTTTCATGTTCAAACTGCGTGTCAACTACCCTGAACGCTCAGAGGAACGGACCATTCTGGAACGCATGGCTCATCCCCATACACCTGAAAGCGCAGTCACGGTGGCTTCTATCGCCGACATCATGGCGGCACGCCGTCTGCTGGATAAGATCTATATGGATGAAAAGATCCTTGAATATATCCTTGATATCGTCATCGCCACCCGTCCGGGGTCACGGGATCAGCTTTCTTCCCGGCAGAACAGCGCAAAACTCGACTTTATCGACGAAATGCTCACTTTCGGCGCAAGTCCCCGTGCCGGGGTCGCCCTTTCCCTTGCCGCCCGGGGGCTGGCACTTCTCAACGGCAGAGCCTATGTGCTGCCTCAGGATGTGAAAGAACTCGCCCCCGATGTGCTGCGCCACAGGGTGATCCTTTCTTACGAGGCGGAAGCTGAAAATGTGGATTCCGATGCCGTCATCGCCCGTCTGCTGGCTGAACTGAGAACCCCCTGAAGTCTGATTCCCCCGCAAAATTGCAATTGAAATATGATTCCGAAAGAATTAGCAAAACAGATACGCCTGCTTGAGATACGCACCGCCAGAATGGTCAACGAAATTTCCGGCGGTGCCTACCGCAGCGTTTTCAAGGGTGCCGGTATCGAATTTGAAGAGGTCCGTGAATACACCCCCGAAGATGATGCCAGAAGTATCGACTGGAACGTTTCCGCCCGTATGGGCTCCCCCTACATCAAAAAGTTTGTGGAGGAACGGGAACTCAATGTCATGCTCCTTGTGGATGTTTCCAACTCCGGCGCTTTCGGTTCAGCGGCAAAATCCAAGCGGCGCACGGCGGCGGAGCTTGCGGCACTTATCGCTTTCAGCGCGGCGGGCAATCACGATAAGGTCTCATTGATGATGTTCAGCGACAAGATCGAACTTTTCGTTCCTCCCCGGTCAGGCAGACGCCACATCTTGCGTTTGATCCGTGAAATGCTGGCATTTGAGGTTCAAAACAAAGGGACCGATATCGATCTTGCCCTGCGTGAAAGTTCACGGCTCCTGAAAAAATCAAGCGTGGTGTTCCTGATCAGCGATCTGATCGACGACAAGGATTTTTCCCCTTCGCTGAAACAGCTCAACCGCCGTCATGATGTCATCGCCGTCCAGATCTACGCCCCCTCTGAACGCAACTGGCAAAGCAAGGTTTCAGTGGTGGTGGAAGATGCCGAAACAGGGGAACTCATCACCTTTGACGGCTCCCGCAGTGAAGCTCTCAAAAACGAAATGCAAAAGAGTTCCGATGCCGTCGCCGCCCTTTGCCGCAGTGCAAAAGTCGATCGGGTGGAGCTGGAAAGCGGCAGCGATGTTCTTTCGCCTCTGATAAAATTTTTCGCCTTGCGCAGCAGCAGAAAACGGCATTGAAAATTTGAACGGGAAACGATATTGTGAAAAAAACAGTTTTGATTATACTTGCCGCCGCAGGAACGCTCCTGTCAGGCTTCGGGCTGTGGTATGGTGCGGGATATCTTCTTTCGCAAAAAATGGTCCGCACACCTGTCGTGCCTCAAAGTGTTGAACTTGAAAAAGCCCCCTCTGTTACAGTGGGGTCGATCATTGCGCTCCGGGCGGAATTCACATTGCCCCGGTACAGAAAAGTTCTCACTGCCGGAATGACGCCGGGAAAAGGAAGCGCACTCTCTCAGGCGCCTGTCATTTCCACAGTCAGACACGGCTGGGAAGAGAATGTTTATCAGGTGCAGGCAAGTCTCTGCGCCCTGCGCCCGGGGGAATCCGGTGCAGGTGAGATACACCTTGAAGTAACTCCGGCCCGAAAGGATGAAGCCCCTGAGCGTTTTACTTTGAAGATCCCTCCTTTCAAAATCGAAGCCCTCCCCCTGCCCGGCGGAACTGCTCCTGAAATCGCCTCAGCCCTTGCGGCACCTCAGCCCCGCTCCCGGTACTGGCATCTGCTCTGGACCTTGCTGCTGCTCCCTCTGCTTTTCCTGCTGTTGCGCCGGAAAGGTCAGGGCGCTGTAAAAGCTGTTTCATTGCGGACAAGAACTCTTGCGGCACTGGAATCTTTGAGAAAAGAGGTGCTTTCACACAACCGGAGTGCCAGAGAGGGGATCGCAGGGATTTCCGATCTGCTGAGAAACTATCTGGAAGAGCGTTATGCGCTCCCTGCTTCCGGAAAAACCACACCTGAATTTCTCAATGAGATCGAATTCAACGCCCTGCTCCCTGCCAAAGCCGGTATCTTTCTGCGGAACTTTCTCAATGCCGCTGACATGATCAAATTCGCCAAGGCGCCCTGCGACGGTTCCGCCGTTGCCGCCGCCGTTGAAAATGCCGTTGAACTGGTGGAAAATACTTCTGACGACAAAGAGGAGGAAAAGTGATGTTTGAGTTTGCTCAGGTCTGGTGTCTTGCAGGAGTTCTGCTCCTCCCCTTGCTCTGGTATTACCTTGTTTTTATCAAAAAAACCCCCTCCGTCGTGGTCCCCTCAACGGGGAGCTTCAGAAAAGCCGCAGGCAGAAGAAAGTATATCACCCTTGTCGATTGCCTTTATCTGTGCGCCTTTCTGCTGTTGATCATCGCTCTGGCGCGCCCCCGGACCGGAGATGAAAAGGTCATACTCCGTTCCAGGGGGATCGACATCATCCTTGCCCTTGATATGTCCGACAGTATGCGTGCCATAGATATTCCCGGCACACTCACAAGCTCAGAAGCTCTCGCCCAGGGGATCCGTGAGGGCAAGATCAAAAACCGCCTTGATACCGCCAAAGAGGAAATACGCAAATTCATCCTCGCCCGGCCCAACGACCGGATCGGTCTCATCGGTTTCGCCGATCTGGCTTACAGCTTTTCACCGCCTACCCTCGATCACCGGTGGCTCCTTGAACGGCTCAAAACCCTCGAACCGGGGCAGCTGGGCAGTGCCACAGGTATCGCCTCTGCCATCAGTTCCGGAACAAGGCGTCTGAAAAACTCCGATGCTCCCCGGCGGGTCATCGTTCTTTTCACCGACGGCGCCAACACCGTGGAAAACCGCCTGACACCGGAACAGAGTGCCGCAGTGGCAAAGGAATTCAACTGTATCGTCCACACGGTGGGTGTCGGCAGTGACAACGCCTATTACCCCACAAATTTCGGACTCCGCAAAACACAGGCGGACTTTGACAGTAAACTCCTTGACACCATCGCCGCCACCACCGGGGGAACCAGTTTCCGGGCATCAGATGCGAACGGTATGCAAAAGGTGATGCAGGAAATAAACGCCCTCGAAAAAACCAATATCGAACAGCCCCAATATACGGAGTACAAAGAGTACGCCCCTCACCTCGCAGCTCTGGGTGCCTTGCTGCTTCTCACGGGCATTTTCCTTGAAAGCACCTTCAAACTCCGTCTGCCTTAAAAATCTTGAAATCCTCCCTTTTCAGATATATATTATAAGGAAGCTCATTTCAAAACTCCTCAAACTCTATTCACGGAACACAAATGAAACTTGACACCGTTCAAAAATCATGGGTCGTTTACGATATGGCCAACGCCGCCTACGCCCTGATCGTCAGGACCGTTTTTGCAGCGATCCTTTTCAAATATTGCGCCGACGATGTCTGGGGCAAAGAAAATACCACAGCTTACTGGGGATACATTTGCAGTATCGCAGGCATGGTTGCCGGAGCTGTTTCCATCACTCTCGGATACCGGGCGGATAAATTCCACTGTAAAAAAACTTATCTTGCCGCCTTTGTTCTGACAGGAGTCCTTGCCACTTCCGCCATGGCATTCATGGAAAAAGGGATGGCTTGGGGCGTACTCCTGCTGAGCTTCATAAGTCTCGGCTGTTATATGAGTGCCAACTCCTTTTACGATTCCCTGCTTCTGGAGGTCGCCCCGAAGGAGCTGCGGGACAGACTTTCCTCTCTCGCCTACGCCTGCGGCTATATAGGCGGCGTTATTCCCTTTATTCCCTGCCTCATTCTTTCGGCGGTCATGGCTGATAAGATCGCCGCAGTACGCATCAGCTTTATCATAGCCGCGTGCTGGTGGGGCATACTTACGCTGCCTGTGCTTTTCAAGGTGAAAGAAAAGGAGCAGAAAAATGAAAGAAACGATTCTCTTAATTTTATTTCCAATTTCAAGGAACTGCTGAAAAATAAAAACATTCTTCTCTTCCTGATCGCCTACTTTCTTTACATCGACGGCGTGGGAACCATCTATACCATGGCGGCCCCCATTGCCACGGACATCGGCATCACCACGGCTCAACTTCTGATCGTCATTCTCTGTTTACAGTTCCTTGCCATTCCTTTCACCCTTCTTTACGGCAAACTTTCGGTCAGATTCCATCCACGGAACCTTGTTCTTGCCGCCATCGGGATATATGTTGTGATCGCTCTTCTTGCGCTGCTTCTTGCGCTTCCCTCCTTGAAAGATCACCGGCTGCTGATTTTCATCATCCTCGCCTTTCTTATCGGCACCTCTCAGGGGGGGATCCAATCTCTGAGCCGCTCTCTTTTCAGCCGGATCGTCCCCGCTGCCAAAGCTGCGGAGCTCTTCGGCTTCTACAATCTTTTCGGAAAATTCACCACCATCGTCGGACCTCTTCTTGTGGGACTTGCGACACTTCTCTGGGGCAAAGCCGAACTGGGTATCGCCTTTCTCGGTCTGCCCTTTCTTGCGGGGGCGTTCCTGTTGACCAGGGTGGATTTCACTCAGGCGGAATAATGGAAAAATGAGTTTTGAATACATTATAAAACGGCTTTTTCTGGCATCCATGACCTTGCTTGTGATCCTCTTTGCAAGCTATGTGCTTCTGCGGTTGGCGCCGGGAGATCCCACCAAAAGCAACATGCTCAACAGCGGTGAAGCCGGAAGTGCGGTTTCAGCCGAAAAGGGCGGTCTGCGCAGCAACAATGCTTTGCGTGAAAAACTTCATCTTGACCGTCCTGTCATGGTCGGCTTCGCCCTCTGGCTGAAACAGGTCCTGAAAGGGGATTTGGGCGAATCAGCAGCTGTGGACCCGGGGCGGCCCGTCCTCTCCCTCATTGCCGAAAGGCTGCCTGTGACCTTGAAGCTGAACATCTTTGCCATATTGCTCACCTATCTTATTGCGATCCCCATAGGTGTCTGCACCGCCCGTAATGCGGATTCCAAATCGGATCAGATAACGGGTTTTCTGCTTTTCGGACTTTACTCCCTCCCCGTCATGTGGGTCGGACTTCTTTTGCAGGCGCTTTTCTGTGCCGGAGGACTTTGGGAAATATTCCCTTTGAAAGGATTGACGCCGGAAAACGCCTCCCGACTGAACATCTGGCAGCTCCACTGGGAACTTGTCAAATGCTACGCCCTCCCCGTCCTCTGTCTTTCCTACGGCGGTCTTGCGGGACTTTCGCGTTACGCCCGCAGCGGTATACTTGAAGCGCTCCGCGGAGATTACGTCCGCACCGCCCGTGCCAAAGGGGTAAGCGAAAAGGTCATATTGTGGCACCACGCCTTCCGCAACGCAGTTATTTCGCTCATCACGCTTTTCGGAGGGATGCTTCCTGCTCTTGTTTCCGGCAGTGTCATTGTGGAATACATTTTCTCCATTCCGGGCATGGGAACTCTTGCTTTGACCTCCCTTTCGAGCCGGGACTATCCTTTGCAAATGGCGCTTTTCGCCATCGGCGGCGCCCTGACCCTTGCGGGGATCTTTCTTTCGGACCTGCTCTACACCGCAGCCGATCCCCGGATCCGCCTGGAATCCAACCACCGTTCCTGACCGCCATTCACGCCCCGCCCTTGAACCGCTCCGGAACGGTCACTTTTCTCCGGATTTCCCGACGCCCGCCACGCCGAAAGGTATATGGACCGACGGCGTGAATTTCTGAGCCGCATCCAGATGGGGGTGCTGCTGATCATCAAAGAAAATATGGGGCTTCAAGGTTTCCAATATTCGGCCTTTATCCATGCCGCCCAGAAAATGGGTTTCATCCACAGTAATGTTCCAGCTGCGCAAGGTGTGGATCACCCGGCGGTGCGCCGGGGCGCCACACAAAATTTCCTCCGGATAACAGTGAATCATAAAAACTTCTGTATATTTGAAGTCTCTCAATATTTTCAGCAAACAACGGAGCTATTTTCAACTCCATCGCCGGTGTATTATCAGGACTTTCCGGCTCTGTACTGTTTGGGGAAATTACGAGCCAGGTCATCCCGCTGCCCAGAAACACTCCGGCAATGAATGTAAGAATAAGTTTCTTGAGCATATTTACCTTAAAAAGCCCCCTGTGATATATCTTTGCAATATATCACAGGGGGCTGTGTTTGAAAATCCTTTAATTGCCGGAGACCGACAGAATCAGTTGGCTGCCCTTGGTTTTGAGAGTGAATTTGTAATCATTGTAAGATTCACTGACGGAGCCGTCGCTCATCATGCCGGCAAGATCAAGCGTTCTTTGGACCAAACCGAGATCAAGGGTGATATCATTGGCAAACATATCATCCCAGTCTGCGCCGGATTTGTTGTTGGCAAGAACGAAGTCGCCGGTCATACCGAGTTCGAAGTCGATTTCAAGATTGGTGTTGCCGTTCAAGTCGGCGGTGATATCCCAGAGGGATTTTTTAGCCGCCGGGTCATTGAGTTCGAGGATCAGTTTTTCCACATCTTCCAATCCGCCGGTCAATTTGGAACCGGATTCGATGACCACAGTATCATCCGTGCCGTCTGCATAAATGCTGCCGGTGAGCTGGGATTTGCCGCTGAGAACGATGGTATTTTCATCCGTATTTCCGGTATGATACACGGAATATACCTTGCCCGTTTTATCGGAAACTTTAGCGGTGATCTTGGCTCCTTCAAAGATCACATCACCTTTGTAGGCGTAAATTCCTCTAGCGTAACTTTGGCCATTTACGGTCACATTGGCTCCGATCTTGCAGGCAAAGGAGTCCGCATCGATACCGTAGGCACTATAGCCTTTGACAGTCACAGTGCCGCTGAGGATGGGCCGGTCGGTAACTGGTGCAGCGGTAATATCTCCATATATAAACACACCTACCGCAGAATCATAAGCTGTAACATTGATCTTGCCAAGATCCAAACCGGTTGATCCTATGATAAGGTCAGAATAAATGTCATTCAATTCTTTGGTAAAGATGCCGTACGCATCGCTTTCTTTGGAGGTGACTTGCAAAGTCATGCCGGACAAATCACCCAATTCGGTATCGCCTTTACTGTAAATACCGCAGGCGAAATCTTCCGCGCTGACACTGATCTTGCCGGAGATACTTTCTGCCTGAAATTTTCCATCGGTGTAAAATCCGTAAGCC
>JAZONY010000111.1:0-14847 GCA_045654705.1 Victivallaceae bacterium | reverse complement strand
TCGTTGCTCCCCAACGACACGCCCCACAGGTCGCAAAGAATGGGGGCTTGGGGGAAAGAAAGCGCTGGCGCTGTCTTTACCCCAACTCCGCAGACCTCTTTAACTCAAGCACAACCTCAAGTATGACCAAACAAAAAGGTTCACTCACACACTCAGCCCCGCAGTACTGGAAAGCCGTCTGATTTTGCATGAGTGTCTGGTGCGGCACTTGGTCGGACATGTCGGACATGTCGGACATGTCGGACTTTATTGGTGTGCCGCAGGTGCAAAAAAAGAGGGGGCGGCAAAACATCGGGTTTTGCCCCCCCTTTTTTGCAGAAGTTTACGCAAGGTTTCAATAGTAGTAATAGAAGATGCCCCGCTTGTAAATGCTGCCGTTGCCAGAGTCATGCATCTGGCTGAGCCGGGCGGGAACATAAGTTGCGACGTGTCCGTCCATGTGGTTGAGAGCGGCGAGCTTGCCGCCTTTGTGACTGAAAATCGCTCCGTTGAAGTTCTCGCCGGGATTCAAGTTGACGGTCATGACAGAGCTGCCTCTCTGAACATCCAAATTCCACGCCCGCTGAGAAGGCTTACGCATCTTTGACCAGCGCAGCTGCTTGATCTTGGCAGGACCGGCAGCGTAAGGTCCTTTGGCACTGATGGAAATCAGAAAATCGATTCTGGCTCCGAAAGTCTTGATCCCGTATGCCTTTTTTCTGGATGAGCAGGAAAAGGGTCCCCACTTGTAAGTAGGAACCAGTGACCCCTGTTTGCTGCTGACACGGTAATAGCCGTATTTATAAAGTCCCGCATAAGGAGCAAGCAAATTGAACCACGATCCAACTGCCACCGGCGCATAGCCCTGATAGGGCGTTCCCGTTGTGGTATAGGCAAAGGGAGCATAGTCGTTGTTGTCAGAGGCATAGTACTGGGCAAAAGAAGCGCAGGTTTTCAAGTTGTTGAAACAATTTGAAAGTTTCGCCTGTTCCCGAGCCTGCTGCAACGCAGGCAGCAGCATCGCCGCAAGAATGGCGATGATCGCAATCACAACCAGAAGTTCGATCAAGGTGAAAGCTGTTTTATTTTTTCTCATTTCTCAAGTATTCCTTAAAAAGTCGGGGGGGAACATCCCTTTGGGCAACGCCCCCCCTTACGCTTTTTCTGCCTGTAAAGGATTATTTGGAAGCGATTTCCTCAAGTGTGACATCATCAAACCAGACCGTACCGGTGGCTCCGAAGATCCTCAGCCTGAGATAGGGAACGATCTTCTTCCCCGTCACAGTGGTCCCGGTGGTGGGAGATGAGGTGAATTCAAAACTCTGGCGCACCCATTTGCCGGAGTCCCCCGTCAAATAGTTGTCAGGATACCATCTGTTGCCGGAGTCAAAGAGATTCAAAACGATGCCGCCACCCCTTCTGATGGGTTTGACATCCTCAAAGTAGACATACGCCGAAAGACGGTATCTTGTGGCAGGCTTGAGCTTGGGCAGATACTGACTGATGGTCATATCAGCCGTCCCCTTTTCATTGGAGAGCTTCACAGAGGGAGGCGCCATGAAAAAGCGGGTGTTGTCCAACGCCCATTTCTGGGAGGGTTTGGGATTGTTGGGCGCCCACCAGGAGCCGAAGAAACGGCCTTTGGCGGGGGTGGAAAAGTCGCCGTTGTTCAGCACATTGCTGTTTTTGGCATCCTCTTCCAGAAGCATGACGCCGTAATTTTCAAGGTCGTGGAACCCTCTCAGGAAGGGACTCCAGGTATAGAGTGTGGCATGTCCCCTGCCGGAAGAAAGGATACGGTTCCGTGAGAAGTTCACGGGGAATCCCTTTTTATCGTAACTGCCGAGATTTTTCTTGGGGATCGTCACCACAGCCTTGTAGCCTTTGGCGGTATCGGTGAAGAGAGCCTTTGCGCCGGAGTTCCAGCTTTTGGTTCCCATACCCTTATTGCCCTGCAGAACCAGTTTCTGATCAAATATGCTGTTTTTGATATTGATGATGATCTGATAGTAGTTCTTCCGGTCTCCTGTGGGATTGAGGAAAAGTTCGATGCCCGTATCCCGCCAGATATCTCCGTTGTCAAAGGGGCGCTTCGCAGCGATCTGTTCTTTGCGCATGGGTTCTTCGCACTCAAAGGTGAAGATGAAGTTATCCTTATCTTCGCCGATGGAAACTTTGGTGCTGACCGGGGGCTGAGTCACCTTTTCCTTGCCGGGACGGATGAAAGGCCGCAGGAAAGCCGGACGGCTCTTGGAACAGGTGAACTTTTTCACCGCATCGGTCTTTTCAAAGTAGGCGTTGCGGGATTCCACGAGGGCATCCAGCCATTCGGAGCGGAACAATTTGATGCGTGCAAGAGAAGCCTTGTCCCCTTTGGCAAGTTTTTCAGCCTGATCGAAAGCGGCTTTGACAGCGTTGACACGCCCGGTGTTATAGATCTTGTGCCACAGATCGTAGTCTGACGGAGGAACCACAGCAGGACCGAGGTCGGTGTCGATCTGACGGCCCACGATCTCTTTGAGCCAGATCTGTTCAAAGGTCTCAAAGAGTTTCCCCATAACGGGGGCGGCTTTGCCGAACATGAGTTTGTGGTGTTCAGCGATCAGGGCTTTGATATCGGTTTTGTTGTTCCATCCATATTTGCCGTGGATGTAATAGACCAGATAGTTATTGATATAGCGGTCGGTTTCGGATTCAAGATAAAGTCCGGTGATATAGGGCGTCACCTGCTTGTAGTAGGGGATCAGCGCGCCGGGAGTGGGAGAAGGAACGCCGGGGAATCCGGTTTTTCCGAATTTGCAGAGATAGGTCCAGAGCCACACTTTGTGGTTGAGTTTTCTGGTCCAGGCGATGATCTCTTTGAGGTCACGCTCCTGACCTTTGGGATTGTGGAGTCCCCAGGGACCCCGTTCAGCCACCATGACGAGCAGATTGTCGGGGATCTTCACCTTGGGGATCTCACGGTAGGGACGGTAAGCCATCATGGTCACGAAACCGGGCACATTGGCTTTCTTGATACGGTTGGCGATCTCAGCGGCAAAGTTCCACATGAATTCAGTGGCATAGTTGGGACCTTCGCCGAAAACGTTGGCGCACTTTTCGCAGCGGCAGCGGTAGTAGGAGTCCTGGGGCATGATATCGGCGTAGCCGGGCTGGAATCCGGAGGGGTCCCATCCCTTGCCCCCGGCACGGGTCATGATGCCCCGTTTGGAAGCGGGTTCACCCAGAAGGTGGGACTTCACATCCTGAAAGATCTCTTCACGGATCCCGGAGGAGTAGCAGAGGGCGCCGGGATGGGGCAGCGCCGGATTGTTGTGGCGGCTGCCGTTATCCATAAGGGCAAAGTAGTCGGGGTTGCTCTTGGCGTAACGGTGGAGATAGCCCAGACGGGCAAGTCCGTGACAGCTGGGGATGTAGGCGGTCTCAAGACGGTAGCGGTGTGTGGCAAGATTTTTCTCATTTCTTTCGCGGTAAGACTCGGGTTTGCCGGGCCATTTGCCTTCATAGTAAGAGACTTTGCGGGTGATGAAGTCCGGATAATCAAAAATGGTGGTCTCAGACAGTTCGAGAGATTTCTTTGCGGGCAGGATCGTTCCCAGTTCGCCGGGGAAATAGAATCTTGCTCCGGCAAAACGCTCCAGAAAATCGTAAACGCCGAAAACGGTTCCCCGCTCATAAAGGTTGCCCCAGACGCCCCCTTTCAGATTGCGTTTGGGATTGATTTTATCGGCATCACGACCGGCGATGAAGATACCGTCACGGGTGATTTTCAGCGTAAAAGCATCCCGGTGGTGTCCGGCGGGGTCGATGCCTGCTTTTCTTGTCCAACTGTTGAAGCCGAGATAGATGTTGACCTTACCCGGCTGGGGAGTGCGGTACACATTGAGTTTGCCGCCCAGGACCTTGCCCAGCAGATCAGCCATTTCCTGCGCCGCATAGCGGGTCACGGCATTGTTTTCAGGAGCAAGCACAATGGCGGTATTTTCCTTTGTCAGGGTCAGAATTGTTTTCTCCCCGCTCCTGTTGATACGGGGCAGCCGTTTGGGCATATGGGGGGGATCCGGCACAGCGGCACCTGACACGCTCAATGTCAAAGCCGCCAACAGCAGAAGAAGCGATTTTTTCATTTTTCTTTCCTGTTTTTTGTTGTGTTGGATTTTATCTGTTAATAATTTAGCACATATTTCACTGTTTTTCAAGCCTCTTGGAACATTACCGGGCAAAAGATGAAAATTCTCTGCCTTTCTGACGGAACTCCACAACAAACTCGCTCCACTCGGCGGGGATCTCGATCATCTTGTTGTTGTTCATGATCTTCGCCTGCTGAAGTGCCTGAAGTGCTTCACGCTCCTCTCTGCGCTGTTTGTGGATATAGGCTTTGAGCAGCAGAGAAAGGGGCGTGGAACTTCCCATGGAAAGGGTTTCCAGAGCCGCTCCTGACGAGCCTTTTTTGTACTGGGCGAATGCCAGACGGGGACGGTATTTCTCAGGTTCACGGTCAAGGTCGATGAGCTGGCGGTTGTACCAGATCACACTGTTCCAATCCTTGTTGCGGGCAGCTTCACGGGCGGCGGAGGTCAGGAATGCGCTCATATTTCTTCTTTTGTTCAGCAGCGGCGCAAGTTTGGGTTCCAATTCAAGATCGGGAGCCGCCCCCAGACGGCGGGCGCTCTCGTAGAGTTTGACCGCTTCAAAGACACGGCGGGAATCCGTGGCGTGGAGAAGCCGCGCCAGTTCCATGCGGGGACGGGGATCATTGGGCAGCCGTGCCGCCGCCAGACGGAGCAATCCGGTTGCCCGGGCATATTCACTGTTTCCGGCGGCGATGAGAGCGGCGGCGGTGAGCAGATGGGGATTTTCCTGATTACGTTTCAGCAGAGGAGCGATAATGGCATCGGCGTTGCCGAAACGGCGCAATGCGATATAGGCGTTGGCGGTTTCAATGGCAAGTTCGATGGAGTCGGGCTTGCTGTTCCGCGCCCGGCTCAGGAGGGGGGCTGCTTCGGCAAAGGCTCCCTGCTGGGCAAGGAGTCTGCCCAGATATTCTGCGGCATCACCGTTGTCGGGGGCGAGTTTCAACGCGGCACGGCAGTTCCAGATGGCGAGTTCCATCTTGTCATCGGCGGCGGCGAGTTTGGCGGCGGCGATATAGTCCTCAGCCTTGCCCACAGGGTTGGTCAAAGCACCGGCGGGAACATAGTCCGCAGGGGCGAAAGCGGGCATGGGACGGGAAGCAAGTTCCTTTTGCAGATTGTTGTTTTTTTCAGTCAGCTCTTCATTGAGGATGCGCTGGCGGGTGAGTTCCTCACGCATCTGTTCCAGATGGGCGATGCGGAGTTTCGCCTGAGCCAGCTGGGGCGCAAGGGCTCTGGCGGCGGCGAGTTCCTGTGAAAGTTTTCTCAAACGCTCGGTCTCTTTGCGGAGCCGGTCAAGTTCGGCGAGTTCGGATTTCGCCGCCGCAAGGTCGGACTCAGCTTTCAGACTGCGGTCGGAAAGTTCCTTGTTGATCTTGAGGATACGGCTGTTTTCGGCGGCGATCCTTCTGCCCTCTTCGGCAGTGACCAGAAGGCGGTCGGTCTCTTTTTTGGACCTGCCCAGTTCGGCACTGCGTTTATCAAGCTCCTGCTGGATGCGCTTGAGTTCCGAACGCAGGGGACGGAGCTGATCCAACTCGTTGCGCATACGGTTGTTGAGAATACGCATATCGGCAAGATTCTGCTCCAGATTGACATTTTTCTCATTGACACTTTTAAGCAGGACATACTCCTTGCGCAGGGTCTCCAACTCTTTGGGGACTCCGGAAGTATCCACATTTCTGCCCTTGGCACTGAGGGCAAGTTCAGCCTTGCAGCGGCGCAGTTCCTCTTCAGTTTTTCTCAATCTTTCGATAGTTCCCGCCTGATCCTCTGCCATCTGACGGGTGGAAGCACGCAGTTTGTCAAAGGCGGCGAGCTGTTTTTCCATTTCACGGATCCGGGTATTGAGCTGTTCGATCTCTTTCCCCGCATTCTGGTAGGCAAGAGAACGTTTTTCAGCCTCTTTCTGCATGTCGGAATTCTGTTTTTCCAGCTGATCCTGAGAAGCCAGACGGGTTTTCATCTTGGCGATCTCGTTTTCCCAGAGGACTTTGCCCTGGATCAGTTCACGGTTCTGGCGGCGGAGTTTCTCGGCTTCGGCAGCTTCGGGGGCAAGTTTTGCCACTTGGACCTTGAGTTCAGCCACCTGAACCGAAAGTTTCTGACCGTCAGCAAGTTCCTTTGAAAGTTTCCTGAAACGCTCCACCTCTTTTTTCAAGCTCTCATAATCGTTGAGCCGGGCTTTCAGATTGGCATTTTCCTCACCCATGGGGCGGAGTTTCCGGAGTTCCTGTTCCAGACGGTTTTTGACACCGTTGAGCTGTTCGTTGAAGCTCTGTTCACGGCGCAGCTGCTGTTTGAGACCATCCAGCTCCGCCAGACGGAGTTTGATCCTTGCCAGTTCCGCCTCCCGGGGCTTGGCGGCATCGGCGGCAAGTTTATTCTGGCGGTTTTCCGCCTGAAGCGCCTTGAAGTTGGCTTGGAGTTCCGCATATTTCCGGGCAAGCTCACGGGTGTTGGTGGAAATACCTGAAAGGGCTTTCAGCCGGTCCTCGTAATTGATCCTGTTGGCATGGAGCTTGCGGTTTTCGGACTGCATTTCTTTGTGAGAACGCTCCATGGCGGCGATCTTTTCGTTTGCCATCTTGAGTTCGGTGCGCAGTTTGACCATGGCATCCTCCTGTTTCCGCAGTTCCTCCTGCAGTTTGTCTCTGGTACTGCGGGCGGCGGTCATATTCTTGAAGTCCTCACTTTCGCGGAATTTCAGGCGTTTTTTCAAGTCGGCATTTTCGGAACTGAGTTTTTTGAGTTCAGCGGCGTTGCTGCTGTTGGTACTGCGGATGGATTCCAGTTCACGGTTGATAATGGCACTTGCGGACTTTTCACGGGCAAGTTCACTGTTGAGGGAGTCAATACGGCTCAGCTGTTCTTTGATCCGGGCGTTATTTTTTGCGCTCCTGCTTTTTTCATCGGCAAGATCCCGCTTCAGATTTTCGCTTTCACGCTGAAACTTGTCTTTCTGCTGAGAAAGCTCCATTTCTTTTTTGCGGAGCGTATTATTGGACTCCTGAAGTCTTTTATTTTCTTCCAGCAGTTTTTTATTGGCGGCACTTCCGGCACCGGCGGCGGCAAGTTTTTCACGGTATTTGCCCTGAAGCTCTTCCAGCTCACGGCTCAGACGGGCATTGCTGCTGCGGTTGTCGGCGAGGACTTTTTCCAACTCCGCATTTTTACGGAGTCCGTTTTCCTTATCTCTTTCGAACTGTGCCAAAGCATTGGCGTTCTCTTCGATTTTCCTGTTGAGCTCTTTGATCTCCTCACTCAGTTTCCGTTTTTCGATGTCGGCTGCATTTTTCTCGCTGCGCAGTGCATTTCTTTCGGCGGCGGCGGCGGCGGCGCTCTGTTTGGCGGCGGCACTCTCTTTGCGTGCCAGATCGAGCTGAAGTCTCAAAGCGACCAGCTGGGACTCAAGATTGCGGACATTCTGGTCGGGGAGCGAAAGTTTTTCATTCTGGGCACGGTACCGTTTTTCAAGGAGGGCGTATCTTTCGTTGAGGATACGCAGATCCCGCATCAAGTTGGTGATTTCGCCTTCGTAATTCTTCCGTGTCTCATTGCGGCGGCGGAGTTCTTCGACTTCGGCTTTGAACTCGGAAAGTTCCTTACTGAGTTTTTCCTCCATCTTTGAAAGGACGGCGCGCCCGATTTCCGGTTCAGGGACGGGATTCTTTTTTGCGGAAACACCCAGAAATGCGCTCATGCGGCGGCTTTCTTTCTGGCAGTCGGCGATACGTTCTGAAATGACTCTCTGGTTCCAGTCGGGACGGCTTTCACGGACCATGTTGTAATATTCAAGGGCACTGTCAAAGGACTCTTTGGCTTTGGTGTACTCCCCTTTATCCCGGAACTCCTCACCCTTTTCAAAACTGGTGTAAGCCATGCGCCATGCGTCCCAAGGCGAAAGGCGGGGACGCTGGGGATTTGCAGTAATGATAACTGCTGTCAACAGAATAAACAGTACAGCTTTAATCTTCATCTTTGATGAACTCCTTATATCTGTGGTGCAATTTCAAATCTATGGAAAACACGATTTCGGCACTGCCGTCATCCAAATAATTACATTCGTAGACCCGGCCTGAGGCATAGGCAAAGGCCACAAGGTCGGCTCTTTCGGGGGGGATCGTCAACTCAAGGACCTGCTGCTGGATACCTGCCAGAACTGCCAGACGCTGTTTCAGCTGCTCAAAGCCCTCCAGCGTCGCCGTGGAAATAAAAAGCGCCTGGGGGAAAAGAGCTTTGACCCGTGCCAGCAAAAGGGCATCCTCAACGGGGTCGATCAGGTCGATCTTGTTGAAGACCACCTGGATCTTTTTCTCATCAGCACCGATCTCTTTCAAGACTTCAAGGGTGGTTTCCCACTCCTGTTCCAGCTGGGGGGATGAGATGTCGAGCATCAAAATCAGAAAATCTGCCAGCACCGCCTCTTCGAGGGTGGATTTGAAAGCCTCAACGAGGGAATGGGGCAGTTTTCTCACAAATCCCACGGTGTCGATGAGGACCAGTTCCGTTCTGTTGCCCAGATCGACCTTTCTTGCGGTGGGGTCCAACGTGGCAAAAAGCTGATCCTTGACCAGAATTTCCGCCCCGGTCAGGGCGTAGAGCAGAGAGGATTTCCCCACATTGGTATAGCCCACGATGGCGCCCTGGGGAACAGGACGGCGCAGACGGGCCTTTCTGCCGGTGGTGCGCTGTTTCCGGACCGACTCCAACTCTTCGGTCAGCTGCTGGATCCTGTGTTTCAGCAGCCGTCTGTCGGTCTCGATCTGCGCTTCGCCCTGTCCGCGGTTGGTGGCGCCGCCGCCCCGCTGCCGGGAAAAGTGGCTCCACGCCCGGGTGAGGCGGGGGAGCGAATACTCCGCCCGTGCCAGTGCCACCTGAAGCACCGCTTCGTGGGTATGGGCGCGGCGGGCGAAAATATCCAGAATGATCTCTTCACGATCCGTGACCGGGACACCGGTCAAACGTTCCCAGTTCCGCTGCTGGGAGGGGGTGAGAGAGGTATCAAAAATCACGCAGTCCGCCTCGCACTCCTGAATAAGCTGGGCGATCTCGGCGGCTTTGCCGCTGCCCATCATATATTGTGCGTGATGTTCTCTGAGGCGGACGACTTCAGGTTCAAGGGGGATAAGATCGACATTCCGCACCAGTTCAGCAAGTTCATCGAGCTGATCCATGACTTCGCCATCGCTCTCATTGCCTGAGGCGATACCGACCAGAAAAGCTCTGTGAACTTCAATATGTGCTGCGATGTCGATCATCAGTCAAAGAAATATTTCAGTATGGTTTGGATGTATTGATCCCAGAATCCCCAGTTGTGGGAACCGGGATGACTTTCAAAACAGTAATGTTCCACCCGGGCATCTTCAAAGGCTTTTTTCAGCTTGAGATTATCCTCCCAGAGATAATCTTCGGTGCCGCAAATCTGCATAAAGCGGGGCATTTTCCCTGACTCAGCCGCCTTTTTCAGCAGTTCAAAAAGGTCATTGCCGTCGGCACCGAGGCGGTCGGGAGAACCGAAAATATCCTCAAAGTTCCATCCGGCGTACCGGGGATCACCGAACTTGGCGGCAATATCGGTCACGGAAGACATGGCACCGCATCCGGCAAATCTTTCAGGATGTGAAAGCGCCATCTTCAAAGCACCGTATCCCCCCATGGAAAAGCCTGCCACAAAGGTATCTTCGGGACGGGAACTCACAGGGAAAAGCTGCCGGATCAAAAGGGGAAGTTCCTCTGAGATGAAGCTCCAGTACTTCTGTCCGTGTTTCATATCGGTATAGAAACTTCTGTCGGCATCGGGCATGACGGCGACCACATCACGATTGTCGAGATAACGCTCAATGGAAGTGCGGCGCATCCATGAGGAGTAGTCATCAGAAAGTCCGTGAAGCAGATAAAGGAGCTTGTACTCCCGCCGTACCCCCGGGGTCACGCCGTCTTCACAGTAGTTTTGCGGAACGATCACATTGACATTGCATCCCTTGCCCAACACAGCGGAACGCAGAAACACTTGCATCACAGCCATAATTGCCGATTCTCCTTGAAATTGCTTCAAAAACCGAATTCAGGTTGGATTATACCCAGATCATCATCATCCCCTGAAATCTTCGTTTCACCTTTTTTCACACTTCTGGAAGAGCTTTTTTCGTTGTTTTTCTCTTCCACGGGATCAGGGGGCACATCCCATAATGTGTCACCTGTATTATGAACGGCCGGCGGGGGCGGAAGGTTTTCTTCCCTCTTGCTCCCTGCGCCTTTGTCTTCCTTTACGGGTTCAGGACTCTTTTCCCCGGCGCCTTCAACAGCGGGCGTTTCAGGCGCGGGGACCGTCTCTCCGGAAGGGGCGGTACTTTGTTCCTGAAGTTCAGGTTCCTCCTGTTCAGAAAGTTCCGCATTGGCAAAACGGGCGATCTCCTCTTCGGTCAGATAGCGGTTGTGCGTGATTTTCACAAAGGTCTTGGAGCCGATCAGTGTGCCTCTTGCCTTGGGGGAACGGACGGGGAACTCCATGAGATTGATCTCACGGGTGGTATTTTTGCCCTTGACGGTACACTCCGTCAGGGTGTAAACGGCATCGGAGCGGGGAGTCATAAGTTCCAGTTTGCACCCTTCGGGACAGAGCTGGTACTCTTTATCCATGATATAACCGCCGATGGATGTGCGTTTGCCGTAATATTTCCCTGTTTTTGTTTCCCGGTAGACGATGCCGAAAACGGTTTCCGCATCGTAACGCCGGAAATCATAAAGTTTGTCGATAAAAAGTTTGTCGCCGGGCAGAGCGATCACCTTGTACATACCGTTTTTACGGGTACACAAAAGGCGGTCGAACTCGTTGCAGACCACCGTATCTTCGCTTTTGACGGCGGTACCGATATAGCCGTTTTTGCGATCCCATCCGATCTTGATATTGTTGAGAGCGGCGGCGCTGCGGTCGATTTTTTCCAGATGTTCGATCTCGGTGTGCCGGGGGAAATCGGGACCGTATTTTTCAAGGAGAGCGGTGAGATAGTCGATGGCATAATCGGTGAGATGGGCTAATTTTTTCCTGAGATTTTTCATCTCTTCCAGGATCTCAGCCAGTTCCCGCTGGTTTTTCTCGATGTCGAACCGGGCAATGCGGCGGACAGGGAGCGCAAGGAGTTTTTCCACATCCTCATCGGTCACATCCCGTTTCAGCATCTCTCTGAAAGGAGCAACGCCTGCGTGAACTTCGGCAACAGCCAGTTCGTGGGTCTCGCTTTCCTCGATGCGTTTGTAGATGCGGTTCTCAAAGAAAATCTGGGCAAGCGTCTTGGCGTGAAAGAGTTCCGCCTGCCGTTCAAGGGCGATCTCCAGCTCTCTTTTCAGATAATAGAGCAGTTTTTCCGTGTTCCGTTTCAGGACTTCGCTGACACTCATGACACAGGGGCGTCCCTCCCGGATGACGGTCAGATTCACCGACACCGACTTGGAGCAGTCGGTGTACATGTAGAGAGCCTGCCGGGTCTTTTCGAGATCATAACCTCTTGTGGGGGTGATTTCGATTTCCGCCTCGGCGCTGGAAAAATCCTTGACGCTTGAGATCTTGATCTTGTTTTTGTCGGCGGCTTTTTCGATGGAAGCAATAAGGCTCTCTGAAGTGCAGACAGCAGGTATCTCTCTGATGATAAGTTTTTTATGCTTTTCATCAAGTTCGATTTTCGCTCTGAGAATGATCTTGCCGTTGCCGTCGTCGTATTCAGAAACATCCATCAGACCGCCCTGACGGAAATCGGGATAAACGGCAAAGGGTTCCCCTTTGAGAATAGCGATCTGCGCCTGAAGCAATTCGCAGAAGTTGTGGGGCAGAATGGTGGTCGCCATGCCCACAGCGATACCGTCGCTGCCCAGCATGAGGAGACTGGGGATCTTCACCGGCAGGACCACCGGCTCTTTGCTTCTGCCGTCATAGGAGTCCACAAACTCGGTCAGGTCGTCGTTGAAAAGGACTTCACGGCCCAGTTTTGAAAGTCCGCACTCGATATAACGCGATGCAGCTGCGGGACTTCCGGTAATGGGATTGCCGTAGTTACCCTGTTTGACGATATAGTACTCCTTGTTGGCAAGGACCACCAATGCATCCCCGATAGAAGCGTCGCCATGGGGATGATAGTGCATCACATTACCGATAACATTGGCGGCTTTGTGGGTCCTGCCGTCATCGATCTCTTTCAACGCCCAGAGAATACGGCGTTGAACAGGTTTCAGACCGTCATCCACATCGGGGATGGCACGGTCCTTGATGACGTAGGAGGCATACTCCAGAAAGTTTTTGTCAACCATGGCACGCAAATAAGCATCGTTGCCTCTCTGGTTGACCGCCTCATCTCCTTCAGGAAGTTCAGATTCCAATGCAGGAGGGATCATTTTTTCATTGTCGTCACTCATATTTGCTTACCGTCAGGTTCGTCATGATGTAATCTTTGCGCTGGGGCGAGTTGGGGCCCATGTAAAATTTGAGCAGCTCAGGGACATTGCGCATACTGTCAAGGGTCACAGGGAGCAGTTTGATCTCATCGCCGATGAACTGGGCGAACTCTTTGGGAGAGATCTCACCCAATCCCTTGAACCGTGTGATCTCAGCTTTAGCCCCGAGTTTAGCGGCGGCGGCATCCCTTTCAGCTTCGGAGTAGCAGTAATACTGCGACGGATTCTCGTTGGCTTTGGGGGCGGACTCATCCTCTTTTTTGCGGGGGCGTTTGCTTTTGGCTTTTTCCTTTGAAGCGGCTTTGGGGTCTCTGACACGGAAAAGAGGGGTTTCAAGGACATAAAGGTGTCCCGTCAGGACCAGCTGTTCAAAGAAGGTGAGGAAAAAGGTGATAAGAAGATTGCGGATATGCATACCATCCACATCAGCATCGGTTGCGATGATGACTTTGTCATAGCGCAGATTTTCGATATCATCTTCGATGCCCAAGGCTTGAGTGAGGAAATAGAACTCCTCATTTTTGTAAAGCTCCTCCCGGGTGGCGCCGAAACAGTTGAGGGGTTTGCCGCGCAGGGCAAAGATCGCCTGATTTTCGGTCTGCCGGGACTGTTCGATGGAGCCTGCGGCAGAGTCACCTTCGGTCAGAAAGATCATAGTTTCCCGGGGTTCTTCGCCTCTGGGCCATTTTTCCCCCACATGGTATTTGCAATCCTTGAGTTTGGGGATGCGCAGACGGCTTTTGGCGGCGCTTTCTTTGGAAAGTTTCTTCGCCTCCTGCATCTTGCGGTGGACCGATTCGTTGCGCTGGACCTTGTCGAGGATGATATCGGCGATCTCAAGATTTTTGTGGAGAAAGTCAACGATGGCTTCACGGACAGCATTGACGATAGGTCCCCGGACATCGGTATTGCCCAGTTTATTTTTGGTCTGGGCTTCAAAGATGGGATCGGGAATGCGGATCGAAACAGCTCCGACCATACCGTCACGGACAGCATCGGCTTTGAAGTTTTTACCTGAAAACTCATTGACAGCTTTAAGGAGACCTTCTTTAAAAGCGGAAAGGTGAGTTCCGCCGTCATTGGTGTACTGACCGTTGACGAAAGAGAAGCAGTTTTCTCCGTAGTTGTCGCTGTGTGTGAGGGCAAATTCGATGCCGAATTCAGCATTGTCGGAGCGGTAATATATGATATCATAAAGGCGGTCATCGCCTGTTTCCACATTGAGCAGATCTTCCAGACCTTTAGCGGAATAGTAACGCTGATTTTTGTAAAGCAGCGAAAGCCCGCTGTTCAAATAGGCATACATCCAGAGCCTTTTTTCCACATATTCGTTGCGGAAGGCGTAGTTTTTGAACTGTTCGGGATCGGGGCGGAAGGAAGTGAAAGTACCGTTGCGTTCCTCGGTGGTGCCTTCATCGGTGCTCTGGAGTTCGCCGTAAGCGAAGCGAGCGGACTTGAATTTGCCGTCACGGACAGATTTGACTTCAAAGTAAGTGGAAAGGGCATTGACGGCTTTGGTACCGACGCCGTTCATACCGATGGAGCGTGCAAAAGCGCCTTCGGCATATTTGCCGCCGGTATTCATAACGGAAACGCAAGCGACCACGCTTTCGAGGGGGATACCTCTGCCATAGTCTCTGACGGAAACGGTTCCATCATCAGCGATAGAGATTTCGACGCGTTTACCTGCGCCCATGATAAATTCGTCGATAGAGTTATCGACGACCTCTTTCAAAAGGACATAGATACCGTCATCGGGATGACTTCCGTCCCCGAGGCGACCGATATACATACCGGGTCTTTTTCTGATATGTTCCAATCCCGAAAGGGTTTGAATTGAACTTGCGTTATACTCTCCAGCCATATTGCTCCAAAAGTTCCTCACCACACAAAGCTGCACTGTAAAAAATCAATTATATAATATAACATAGGAGTAAAAAAAAATCAAGTTTTCCCGGGAATTGCCTTAAAAAGAGTAAAAAAAAGAAAAAAAATTGAAAAAAAACGCATCAACGCCTTGACTTTTCCTATTTTGATGATATATTAGGGATATCAACTGAATACTGCGGAGAGATGGCTGAGTGGCCGAAAGCACAGGTTTGCTAAACCTGCGACGGGCAACTGTCCGAGGGTTCGAATCCCTCTCTCTCCGCCATTTTTTTTGCCAAAAATGCGGGATAGCCTGAATGAAGTGAAGGCAATCCTCCAAAAGCATTTTTGAAAAGCCAAAAAAATGGCGGAACGAAGACGTAAGTCTTCTCTTCACGCTTTTGTGCCAACAAAAGCT
>JAZONY010000110.1:0-16243 GCA_045654705.1 Victivallaceae bacterium | reverse complement strand
GAACTGGAGTGTATTGAGACCTTGTTTCAGTTCAAAGTGCTTTCCAAAACCCGCCACATGCCGCCTGTGCATATCCACAACAGTGATTTTCGCAAGGACGCCCCGGGGGGTGGAGGAGTGGAGCACGACTCCTTTTTCTTTGTTTGCGACCACTTTGACCGCAGGTTCGACCCCGGCGGCGTAACGGAGCGCCTTGAGTGCTGAAAGATAGATGTACTCCCAATAACGGAAATCACGGCTGTGGTATGAGGGACACATCTCTCTTGCAAACGCCGGAGGCACACAGGGGAAATTGACAGGTTCGATATACCATTCACTCTTGTTCCGCAAGAAGCAGATGACACGGCTGCCGCCGTTCTGATAAGCGGTACACGCCCGCTCAAGGAAGCTCCACGGAACCTTGCGGAAGACCGGAGCTGAGCCCAGAATCTCCGCAGGACGGGGGATCTTTTTACCCAGCAGCTCCTGCGGCACAGCCACACAGTTGTAGAACATGATGCCGCTGCCCTCTTTCTGGAACTTTTTCAGTATGGCAATAAAATCCCGGTCAGGAGTCTTGTTGAAGTCGATATCCTGAACGATCACAACTTTGGGGGCTTTGTCAATGGCTTTGAGGCAGGCAATGGTATAAGGCTCAAAGTTTTTGCCGAAAGTCACATCCCAGTTTGTCCCGCCGCTGTCCACCTTTTGCAGCAGGGGGATGAAGCGGTATTTCAATTTCATGCGCTGGGCAAATTCGACGATCTGCCGTTTGCCGGTGTGCTGCACGGAACGGGTGGTTCCCAGCGGCAGATAGAGGATCTCAGGCATGGGATCAACGGGGTCAGCAAGCCATTTGGTGTGAGGTGTCACATAGTCGTGGGAGATCTTTTCAATGATATCGAGTGCGCCGTAAGAGGTGCTTTTGCACTCATCCCGCAGGACGGACTGCGGGGAGCGTGCCGTATAAGAGAAGTCTGCGGGGACAAGTTTCACATCATCCACCCAGAGGGTCTGAAGGGGTGTTGAAATGCCGAAGCGCAAAACGCCGTATTCCGCTCCCCGGGGGGCAAAGAAGCTGTGCTTCACATCGCTCCATGGGTAAGCTGTTCTGCGGTTGAAAATGTTGAGCCGTGCTTTACGCATATCTTTGTTGGCAGCATCGTTGAACTCTGCCATACAGGTCAGCCAGGACCGTTCAGGATTTTCGCCCCGCATCCGGGCGGAAAAGTGGTACTTTACCCCGGGTTCGGGACGGAAAAACACTGGAAACACGCTGAACTGAGTCGAATCTCTGTGACGGACGATCTTGATACATTTGGAGTTGTCTGTTCCCTCATTGACCCACTGGTAGAGTTTGCGGTTCCTGACAGCCCAGCTCCAGAAATAACCTTTCGCCCAGGGGGCATCGCTCATGGCTTCTTCAAAAGAGCCGTTGCAGACCAGATCGGGACCGCCTTTGAAAAGTGACGGATCAAAAGATCGTTCCGCTTTGCGGTCAAAGCAGATGCGGTAGGCAAAATCTTCTGCGCCGAGAAAGGCTTGGGGGCTGGTCCGTCTGTTCCACGCAAAGCCCTCTTTGAACTCTGTAAAATAATATCCATCCTTGTTCACGCCCGGCACATGGACCAGAATACGCTGTTCTCCTGAGGGAAGTTTTTCAACAGTAAAAGGCACGGGGCGGTCATATTCGGGCGCATTGTTGGCGAGGTGATAGACGGAAATCATGCCGGGATCCATTCCTCCGGGGATGCGGACACCTCTGACGGAGTCGTTGTACTGCCTGCGCCCACGGATATCCAGAGTTTTCAGGGGGCGTTTGATCAAATTGTGCCCTGCCCCCACCAGCTGGACCGCCTTATCATTTGCGGCGTGAAAATCGATCACGGGAGGCTTTTTGCCTGCGCTCTTTTTCAAGGGGAATCTTTCATATTTTTTCAGCACGGCAGGCACATTTTCAGAAAGGAGAAGTTTCACCTCATAGAGCAGTGCGCCTTTGGGGGGAATCGTTTTTTCTTTCAGGAAAAACTCCAGAGTCGAAACATCCTCAGAAACGGCACACCAGCTGTAAATGGCGCAGAGCAGCTCCTGAGGCAGCAGCAGCACGGCGCCGGTCTTATCGTCGTTGCCCATGAATCCTGCGGCGGCACCTGTCAAACGGGTGTACCACTCCTCAAATTTTGCGCTTCCGGGGTGAGTTTTGGCGACAAATTTGTTTTCGACCGGAAAGAAAAAGGTGTTCCGCATTCCCATGGAGTTGTTGCGGCGGAGCATGGTGCGGAGCCAGACACCGGCATCGGCGGCTTTGTCACTGTTGTTGGTCAGTGTGACACGCAGCAGCAGGGCGTTTTCACGGGGGACGATGGTGAAACTCTTTGTCATACGCAGAAAGTCAAAGTTTTTGACACCCTGAGCTGAAAATACAATACTGTTTTTATCAAGTGTTACAGGGGTGAACTCAAGAGTTGAAAAATCTTCAATGATCTGTTTTTTCCCCTCGGAACGCAGCACTTTTTCGGTAAAGCTCCAAATCGTTCCCTTATGGCGGAGCAGTTCTCTGCCTTTGAAAGAGAGCTGTTTGATCCCCCCTCCCCGGGTGTCGAAAACCGCTTTGACCGCTCCGGAGTTCAAGGTAAATTCAGCCGCCGTCAGTGAGAGTCCCACCAGACAGCACATCAAAAGAACGGACTTTTTTTTCATACAAGCACGCAACCTTTACTTTATGCGATCCAACACAGCCTTGCAACTGAAAATGCGCCCTTTCACGGGAGAGAACGCCTCAGAAAACAGATGCTTTGTAAAATTACCACTGATACAGGGATTTGTCAAGCCCCAAAAAGAAACTTCTTGAAAGAATTGCTCAAAAAAAATGAAATTTCTCTTTTTCTGCCTTCCCTTGAGAAATGGCTTAACACTATTTTCCGGAAAGATGCAATGGAGGGATTGAAAAATTTTTTCCACACACTATATTGTATTTTTGTACAGCGCAAGCTGTTCATAAAGTGAAGAGGAGAATTTTATGAACAACTTCCGGGTCCGCAAGTTGACCGCTTCCGGACCGGTACAAAAAAAGCTGCTGCCAACGTCTTTGCAAACGTCCGGCAGCAGTTTCTTTGTTTCAGAGAAGCTCTCACTTCTTCTTGAGAGAAATATTCTTTTCAGCCATCAACTTGGCAAGTTCCCTTTTGCCCATATCGCGGACCGCCACGATGCGGCGTTTCTGCTCTTCGCGGGGGACGGATTTACCGCTTTCCCAACGGAGAACAGAGAGGAGATTCACTCCCAGAAGTTCGGCATACTGGGATTTATTCAGCCCCAGCGCGCTGCGCCATTTGGTGATGCGTTCAGCAGTGACCCGGACGGATTTGGGATTTTCTTCCTGAACTGCGCACTCATCCTGAACCACTTCAACTTTCGGAGCAGCATTTTCAAGAGCCTTGAGACGGCGGTTGAGTTCGGCGGTCACTCTTCTGAGTTCCACAAGCTGAGCTTTCAACTCTTTCAAAGTACCGCTGGTTTCTTTGCGTGCCAGACGCCGGATCTCGTCATTAAGGATCTGCTGAAAATTTGCCATTTCTTCCTCCTGTAAGGATTTATAAAAAAAATTGTTGATTCAAATGTATAGATAAGTATTTTTTGATCTTTCCCTTTATTAATATAATACAATTAAAACAATATTGCAAGACAGAAAACAGAAAAAATCAATAAATACCTGTATTTCAGGAAATTTCCACTACTTTTACTTTGAAATCCACAATACCGTAAGGAGTTCCTGAAATATATCCGGAATCAAAAAACACTCAATCAAAACAGCAGTTTACCCAGAAGTGCGGCAAGGGCGAACTCCGTGCGTAAGATCCGTGTCCCGAGAGACATGGGAGCAAAGCCGTGTTCTTTGAAGGTATTGATCTCATATTCCGTAAATCCCCCCTCAGGTCCCAGAGCAAGTGTAACAGGAGTTCCGTGAGAGGGCACGGGAGCAGTTCCAGCGGGATCTCCGAAAAGCCGGAGCGAAGAACCTGCGATACGGTCAAGTTCATCTTCGGCAAAAGGTTTGAAACGGCGGTGAAAGAAAAGCTGCGGTTCAACAGGGTCGGCGGCCTGTTCAAGAGCGAGGTCGATCTCCTCCTGCAAACTTTCAGCTTGCAGACGGGAGCTTTGCCAATAGCTTTTTTCCACCTTGAAGGTGTGGATAAAGTGGATCTCTTTGATCCCCAGCGTCACGGCACTGTGGATCACTTTGCTGAAAGTCTGTGGACGCTGCAAGGCGATGACAAGGGTCAGTGGTGGTGCCGGAGGCGGGTCAGATTCCCGGCGGTAGATCAGCTCCGCATGGTCGGGGGCGATCCCCGCGACCTCGGCACTGCCGCAGCTTTCATTGCGGACTCCGGCTTTGATCTGCTTGCCCATTTCGATATGGATAAAGTCCTTCAGGCGGCTGAAACGGCGGCCGCTGACGGAACAGCGTTCTTCAGAGATAAAGTCCTCTTTATTCAAAAGCAGCATATTCATTTTTTCTGCTCCTTCAATTTAGCTTCGGCATAGCGCAAATTTTGCAGACAATGGCGGAAATTCGGATTGTGATGATGAGCTGCCCGGAACTGTTTTGCAGCTTCGGCATAATTTTCTTCCATCAATGCCTGCATTCCGGCATAAAAGAGTTCGTAGACCTTGTCGTGGTTTCTGAAAAAGAACGAACAGCGCATATACAAATTGGCGGCGGCTTTTCTGTCGTTGAACTGCTTCAAATGATATTCAGCCCCCCGGGTCAAAACCTCTTCGCCGAAAAAAACGGGAAAGTCACTGATGACATGGCTGAAAGAAGACATGTAGAGTGTGTTGAGATACCGTATCCCTTCAGCAGGCTTTCCCTGCCTGAAAAGAATCAGCCCCTGCAGAGACAATTTGAATCCCTGTGCGATCCGGTCCGGTTTTCCCGGCTTTTCCTGAAGTTTCTCACGGCAGAGCTTCAAGGCCTGATCATACTCTCTTTTACCGTAATGTTCACACGCTTTCCAGATGACGGCGTAAACATTGGGCTGTGCAGGGGTGACGGCACGCTCCACAAAGTTGCCCCCCGTCCGGAAGACCGGCAGATAGAGTTCCGTCTTATACAGCATTCCGCCGCAGTAAAGCACCCCCATAATGGGGAACCACGCCCCGAAAGCACTTTTGACCGGCACATTGATCTTGAGCAGAAAGGCACTTCCTCCAAGAAGAAAGAAGGCAGGCAGATAGCTGTAACGGTCGGCAAAGTCGGTGTTGCCCACACGGACGAATCCCACAACAGGAAGAAGTACTGCGGCAAAACATATCAGCAAAGGCAGAACGCCGAAAAGGATCGCAGGTCTGAATTCCTCCTGCTTCATGAGAAAGGGGGTGAAAAGCAGTGCCACCGGGATCAACGCCATCCAGCGGGGGCATACCGCAGGGTCGTAATAGGGGTACAGGGGGAAGAGATTTCCCGGCAGAAAGGTGCGGAGAAAATAGTTTCCGTAGTTGTAAAGGACCGTTTCGATCTTCAGAAAAAAGGTTCCCTTGTCAAAGAGAGAAGCATCCCCCTGATTGCTGACAACATTCCACACAAGAGCCGCCGCAAAGAGCAGGAAAAGCAGCAGAGAGGGAAAGAGTTGTTTCAACGCAAATCCCAAGGGGAAAGTGCGTTTTTTCATCCAGATCAACGCCGCCGCCGGAACGAAGAAAAAAAGCCACATGGGTTTGGCGAGAAATGAAAGAAGCAGACAGCAAGCGCTGCCCCATGATATTTTATCTTTTTCCAGAGCCCGCCAGAAAAGCAGCAGGGCAGCGGCTCCGAGAAACATGGCAAGACAATCTTTTCTTTCGCACAGCCACGCCACAGACTCCACCCGCTGAGGGTGAAGTGTAAAAATGAGCGCAGTCATGCCCGCCCACGAGGGCGTGAGGGTATGAGTTCCCCATTTGAAAGAGCGCAGCAGCAGATAAAAGAGGACTCCAGTTCCGCAGTGCAGCAGGATATTGGTCAGATGAGCGCCGAAAATAAAATGTTTCCCGCCCCAGATGAGGTGGTCAAGGTACAACGAGAAAGAGGTCAGGGGCGTTCTCAGTTTCAGCACCGGATCAAAGATCCGCCAGAAGGAATTTTTGACAGAAAGCACATTAAGGAGATAAAAATTATCATCCAGAATCAGCTGTCTGTAACTCAGCGCAGGAGAAAACGCCAGAAAAGTAATAAGCAGAACAGCTGTTATCCAGAATATATCACTGTCGGCGATTTTACTGCATATAAGACGCCAATCTTTCCGGAACTCAAAGGCGGCACTTTTCTCCCCGGTTCCGGGATGATCATTATTTGAAAGTTTCATCAAAGGCTGCTCTCCTGTAAATCATTTTGACGGGATGTTATTTTTGAATGCAAATTATAGTAGTACCCTTTGCGGCTGAGAAGCTCGTTATGGGTTCCTCTTTCGACGATTTCCCCCTCTTTCATGCAGCAGATACAGTCGGCATCCTGAATGGTGGAAAGACGGTGGGCGATGACGATAGTGGTGCGGCTCCTGCCCAGTTTGTCAAAGGCGGCCTGCACCTGGGTTTCGGATTCGTTATCGAGGGCGCTGGTGGCTTCATCAAGAATGAGAACAGGGGGATTTTTCAGAAATACACGGGCAATGGCAATGCGCTGCCGTTGACCTCCTGAAAGTTTGACACCGTTTTCGCCGCAGCGGGCATCGTATTTCTCAGGCAGGGTGAGGATAAAGTCGTGGATTCCTGCAAACTTTGCCGCTTCCATGATTTTTTCATCATCAGCTCCGGGGGCGCCGATGGCGATGTTTTCGCGGATCGTGGTATCAAAGATGTAAGGCATCTGGCTGACAGTTCCGATCCGGGAGCGCAACAGTTCCAGAGAGTAGGTGTTGATATTTCTGCCGTCCAGAAGTATTTCTCCTGAGCAAGGTTCGTAAAACCGGGGGATCAACGCCCCCAGAGTGGTCTTGCCGGCGCCGGATTCCCCCACAAGCGCCACCTTTGTTCCGGGTTCGACTGTCAGGTCGATTCCCTTGAGGACCTCGGCACTCTCTTCTTTCCCGGAGTTGTATTTGAAATGGAGATTTCGTATTTCCAACTTTCCTTTCAGGGGGGCGGGGAGTTCAGTCAGACAGCCGGGAGCATCCTTGATTTCAGGGGTGATCTCCATGATCTCGCGGAACCTTTCAAACGCCGCCATGCCCTGCTGATACTGCTCCACCAGCTCCGCCATCATCATCAGGGGGAAGGTAATGGAGTGGGAGTACATGAAAAAAACCACCAGTTCCGCCACATCCGCCATCTTGAAGTAGACCAGCACCACACCGATCGCCACAAAAACACGGGAGTAACCATGCAGAAGCAGCCGCATACCGATATGAAAATATGCCATGAGGTGGCGCAGTATTTCCTGACGGCTGAGGAGAAAACGGTTCTTTTCCTCAAATTTTTTGACCTGCTCTTTTTCATGGGTGAAACTCTGGGTCTCACGGACACCTTTGATACTGTTGTCCACACTGGCGTTGAGTTCTGCCACATTGCGGCGGACCTCGCCGTAGGAGTGGCGCATACGGTCCTGAAAAAAATGGAGCCAGAGAAGGATCAAAGGCGCAGGCAGCATGGTAAAACAGGCAAGACGCCAGTTGATCATGAGCATGATCCCCAGTCCGAAAATAAAACGCAGTGTTGCAGAAAAGAGGATTTCAGGCGCCCGGTGCGCCAGCGATGAGACCGTGGTCAAATCGTTGGTCATCCGTGAAAGGATGGTCCCGCTGCGCTCGGAGTCGTAGTAAGAAAAAGGCAGTTTCAGCAGATGGCGGAAAAGGTCGCTCCGCATATCAGTTTCAATGCGGTAGCCCAGTACTGCGCCCCAGCGCATGGAAATATAGTCGCAAACGCTCCCCGCAACAAGAAGAAATGCCACTGCCGCCATGCACACAAGGACCATGGTTCCGTTGCCGGAAGGCAGATAATTTTTCAACGCCTCAAGAATGATCACCGGCGAAACCGATGCCGCAACGGGGGAAAGCGCCGCCGCAAGGAGTGTAAAAACAAGCAGTTTCCGGTAGCGGGGATAATAATGCAAAAACGCCTTCAACAGCTTTTTCTGCTGTTGAAAGCTCATCTTTGGGGCTTTTTCAAATACAAAACCGAAGTGGGGGGGCATTCTCTTTTCCCGTTGTTATGCTCAAAAAGGCACTGAAGAGGAACTCCAGTGCCTTTTCCGGCAGTTGAAAGGTCAGGATCAGTTGATTTTGATCCAGCTGCCGTAATTGGCCATGCCCTTGACAACGGCGTCAAGGATCGAGGCGATCTCAATGGTTTCAGCCACGGGGATCGGGTTCTTGCCGCTCTTGTAGAACTCAAGGATCTTCAGGAGCAGGTTCTGGAAGATGTTGGACATAGTGTTGAGCTGGGCGACATTTTCACCGACGCCTGCTGCATTGAGGTTGAATCCCCAGAAAGCGGAGTAATTCATATTGGCAAGACGGCCGTCAGCATAGCGCATGGCAACGGTCAAACGCTCATCATTGCCGCAAACCTGAAGCTCCTGAGCGCCGACACCCAGCAGAGAGACGATCATTTCGATCTGGTGGATGGCGTATTCAGGGAAATTTCCGCCGCCGCCGCAGGTGCTGACAAAGCGGGTACCCAGATTTTTAGCCTGAAGCTCCATCAGCTCAGTGCCAAAACGCAGCGCAGAACTGCTCATAAGCGGGGTATTGTACTTGGCAGCAAGATCGAACATCCGTCTGGCGGCATCGCCGTTGGGGGCGAAAGGTTTGTCGATATAAACAGGTTTGCCGCTCTTGAGGGGGAGTTCGGCAAGTTCCTCGTGGACTTCGGGATTGGAGGGGGCAAGGACACAGATGCAGTCGCACTTTTCGACGACTTCAGCAATAGAGCTTGCGGGGGTGACATTCTGCTCGGCGCACCACTGTTTCAGATCTTTTTTGCCTTCGGGAGTATATTTTTCCCACGCCATGGTCACTTCAAATTCATCTTTCAGCGCAGACTCTCTGATCCATTTGGGATAATTATTGGCATGCCACTCGTCAATAAAGAGATCAATAAAACCGATTGTCTTTTTCATAGCAACTGCATTTCCTTATTTGTTGTTTTTTTCATCCACGGTGGGGTCGCACCCGTTCCAGCAGTAGGTGCAGAGATCCTCTCTGGGGATACCGATGGCATCCTGAAGTTTCTCAAGCTGCTGGAACTTCAAGGTGGTGAAATTAAGTTTCTTACGGATCACATTGACCATTGCCAGATACTCTTTTGAGCCGAATTTCTGGTATTTGGCAAGAATCTCAGGAGTCAGTTCCTCAGTGCCTTCCAATTCAGAGATAGCTCTGCGGGCGGCAAGCTCCTGTTCGTTGCGGGAACGGGAGAAGTTGAGGAACCGGCAGCCGAAAAGCAGCGGAGGACAGGAGGAACGCATGTGGACCTCAACAGCTCCCTTTTCGTAAATACGCTTCACCGTATCCCCCAGCTGGGTCCCCCGGACGATGGAGTCGTCACAGAAAAGCAGTTTCTTGCCTGCGATCTGGCTTTCAACGGGGATAAGTTTCATCTTGGCGACCTTTTCACGCATACTCTGATTGGGGGGCATGAAAGAACGCGCCCAGGTGGGGGTGTATTTCACAAATGAACGCTGATAGGGACGGCCGAAACGGTTGGAGTAACCGATAGCGTGGGGGATACCGGAATCAGGGATACCGCAGATGGTGTCGATCTTATCCTTGTATTCCTCATCCTGATCCGCCATGGAAGCACCGTTGCGGTAACGGGCAAGTTCAGTGTTGACGCCCTCGTAACTGCTTGAGGGATAACCGTAATAGACCCAGAAGAAGGTGCAGATCTTTTTGCAGCATCCGGGCTTTTTCATCACCTCTGCGCCCTCAAGGGTGATGCGGCGGATCTCGCCGGGCCCCAGTTCGCAGGTCACTTCTATATCGAGGTTGGGATAGGCGGAGCTTTCCATAGTCACGGCATTGGCAAGGACTTCGCCGTTTTCACCGGTACGGCTGCCGAGGACAACGGGGGTTCTGCCGTAACGGTCTCTTGCGGCATAAATGGCACCTTCGTGGAGAATCAGGAGCGAAAGAGAGCCGTCGATCATTTTTTGCGCATGGGCGATACCGTCAACAAGAGATTTGCCCCGGCAGATGAGCATGGCGGCGACTTCGGTGGGGTTGGGTTCGCCGGAGCCGTATTCACAGAGATGCGAAAGTCCCTCTTTGATTTCCTGCTGGATGATCTCGTCGATGTTATTGATCTTGCCCACGGTGATGATGGCAAAAGTTCCGAACTTTGAGGTAACGACCAGGGGCTGATCCTCGTCGTCGCTGATCACGCCGATACCGCAGTTGCACCCTTTGAAAAGCGCAAGGCTTTCAGCGCCGAACTTGGTCCGGAAAGGGGTGTTTGAGATATCGTGGATCCTTCTCTTTATGGGACCGTTGCCGCAGCTCATAGCCATACCGCCGCGCCGGGTTCCCAGATGAGAATGATAATCTGTACCGTAGTAAATATCTTCAACGCATTCTGCGCGTGAAACAACACCGAAAAAACCACCCATAATCTTATTACTTCTCCGTATTCAAGAATGACCGTTGCTAAATTTAACACACAGGAGCTGATTTTTCAACTGCTGAGTTGTAAAATTTTGCAATATTCCTTAAAAAATCACTTTTTCACCTGAAGGGGGATCTGCTGATCCACGTTCCGGGTGCTGCCGCCGCGCTTCAGATTGGCGGAGTAGACTTCGTTGTAGAATTTGATGGGAACAGCAAGGGTGATCTCGGCTCTGACATTGAGTTTTTCAAAGTCGATCCTGTCGGCGGGGACTCCAACAGTTTCAAGGAGACAGCGTGCCATCATCATATCCCCGGCGGGTGCCATGTGGACACCGTCCGAGGTCAAAAGGAAGTCTTTGGCTTTGGGATACTGCTTTTTCAAAGCGGCGAGAGTTTTCTGCATGAGGGCGTTGGTATCGGCAAGGAGGCACTTTTTCTCAGCGGCGAGCTGACGCAGAAATTCGTTGTAAGCGGCAAGTTTCTGATTGTTGGTGTTGGTGTTCTCACCGATCATGGTGGCGGTCATGATGCAGACTTTGATATTGGCTTTCTGAGCTTTTTCCACAATGGAAGTGATATTCTTTTTGTACTGCTCCAGGGGGACACCTCTGACACCGTGCCAGACATCGTTGACGCCGCAGCTCAGAAAGAGGAAGTCCGCCTTTTTGGAAATGACATCCCTTTCGAGCCGGGCGAGCATCTGGTTGGATTTATGGCCGCTGATACCTGCCTTGATGGGAGTGACTTTAATGTTGTTGTATTGGAGCATTTTCACGACCAGATTGACATACCCTGCTTCGCGCCGCTGCCCGTACTGGGTGATGGAGTCACCGAGAAAAGCGACTCTGCTGTTGTTTTTGATGGCGATTTCCGCTGCAGAAAGTGTCAGCGCACAGCAGACGGCGAGAGAGGTAAAAAGAATTTTGTGCATAATGGTCTACCTTTAAGTTTTGTCTGAAGAACACACACAGTGAACCTTGATGTAATATAACATCTCAACGCCCTGTTGTCAAGAGAACACTTATAAAAGTTGAATTTTACTTTTCCGGCTGTATATTATAAAATATCATACCCGGATAAGCTGCGAAAAAGGCTCAAAAGTGTATAAAACTGCTTTTTGTGCAAAAAAATCCACAACAAAGCAAAAAAATCCATTGCTTTTTACAAGAATTACGGTTATACTATATCAGTAACATAACATCACTCATTTTGAAAAATTTTCAGAAGGTTGAAAAAATGGTAGAAGCAATCATTGTCGGCGCAGGTCATCGTTCCTTGTGTTATGCCCAGTATGCTCACCGGCATCCGGAGCAGTTCAAGATCACAGGCGTTGTGGACCCTCTTCCCGACCGCCGGGCAGCGGTCCAGAAGGAGTTCGATCTTGACGATTCCATGCTCTTTCACGATGTTGAAGAGCTGTGTTCCAAGCCCAAACTTGCCGATGCCATCATCAACGGCACCATGGATGAACTCCATGTTCCCACCTCTATTCCTCTTCTTGAAAAGGGATACCACATCCTTCTGGAAAAACCTGTTGCCATCAGCCTTGACGAGCTGAACCGTCTCCGCGCGGCTCAGGAAAAGGCGGGCAAAGTGGTGATGATCTGCCACGTTCTGCGCTATGCGCCTTTCTATGCCGAGATCAAAAAGCGTATCCTTGACGGCGAGATCGGAAAAATGATCACCCTTTCCACCGCTGAATATGTGAGCTATCACCATTTCGCCACCTGTTTTGTCCGTGGCAAATGGGGCAACTCCGTCGATTGCCGCACCAGTATGCTCATGGCAAAGTGCTGCCATGATATGGACCTTGTTTCCTGGATGACCTCCGGCTCCAAGCCTGTGCGTGTGGACAGTTTCGGCGGACTCCGCTGGTTCTGCAAAGAGAACGCCCCCGCCAACTCCGGGACCCACTGTCTGCTGAATTGTCCTCTGGCGGATGAGTGCGACTTTTCTTCAAAGCGGATGTACCTCGATCACCCGGAACGCTGGGCAAGCTACGTCTGGCCCGAATTCGACTATCGCAAGGAACTCAACACGCCAGAGAACCGTCTTGCCAAACTTATGGAGCCTGCCAATCCCCACTCCTGCTGCGCCTGGAAGTGCAACAACGATCAGGTTGACCGCCAGACGGTCATCGTTGACTTTGAAAACGGCTGTGTCGCCACCCATCAGCTTATTGCCGACACCTGCCGCGGGGACCGCCGGATCCACATCGTGGGAACCGAGGGCGAGATCGAAGGTATCATGAGTCAGGAAAAATTCGTGCTGCGCAAACATGACCTGCGCCCCGGCAATGAGTACACCGAAGAGGTCATCGACGTCAAAGTGACCGATGCCGCAGGACACGGCGGCGGCGACCTCCGTCTGGTGGAGGATTTCGTTGCCCGGATCAATGGTGAGCAGCCCTCCATTTCCTCCACCGACCTCTGCGACTCCGTCATCGGCAATCAGCTGGTCTTTGCCGCCGATGCCGCCATGTTCGGCAAAAAGCGGATCGAAGATTTTGACGATTTCTGCAAAAATCAGGCTTGACTTTTTGAAAACATCTGCTAAATTAAGCAGAAAGAGCAGAAGCTCCGCACTGCGCGGGGTTTCTCTTTTGTTGAAGAACCCTTTTATCCACATTATTTAAAGGAGAAATTAAAAATGGCTATCGACAAAAATTCAAAGACCTGGAAAAATCTTGAGTACGCTTTTGCCGGTGAATCCCAGGCCCGCAACAAGTACACCTATTTCGCTTCCAAAGCCCGCAAAGAGGGCTACGAGCAGATCGCCGCTATCTTTGAGCAGACTGCCAACAACGAAAAAGAACATGCAAAACTCTGGTTCAAAGAGCTGAACGGCATCGGCAGCACCACCGAAAACCTCGCCGCCGCCGCCGCCGGTGAACACGAAGAGTGGACCGAAATGTACCGCACTTTCGCCATCGAAGCCGAACAGGAAGGCTACACCGAACTCGCCCGCGTCCTTGAGCGCGTTGCCGCTATCGAAAAGCGCCATGAAGAGCGTTACCGCAAACTTCTCGCCAACATCGAATCCGGCGAAGTCTGGGTCCGCACCGGTGAGAACCGCTGGGAGTGCCGCAACTGCGGTCATGTTTACATCGGTGAAAAGGCTCCTGAAGTCTGCCCCACCTGCAAACATCCCAAAGCCTACTTCGAGATCGAAGCTCAGAACTACTGAGTTCCCATACTGCTGTTGAAAGCAGTTCATAAAGCCGCAAGCCCTGCAAAACGGGGATGCGGCTTTTTTGTTGTCAAACCAAATGATTAACAAACTTAAATATTATTTTGCAAAACAACTTGACAAAATAAGAATTCAGGTGTATATTATCTAAATAGTAAAACTATTTTTATAAAAAATATTTATTTCCAAAGGATGAAATGATGTTGAAAAGAGTTTTTCTGTTCCTGTTGAGTGTTGGTTCCATCGCCATTCTGACCGGCTGTGCCACGGTGAAAGAACTTGCCCCCGAAGAACGCAAAGGTGAACCCCAAACCACCGAGTACAAGATTTCCAGAGATCTTCTGGTAAGTTTCATCAACAAAGATTATGCCGCTGTCTGCAAGCAGCTTTCCCCCGAAAACAAAAAGAAATTCGATGCCAAAAAGGTCGAAGAGGTCCACGCTGAAATTTCCAAGTCTCTGGGAACTCCTGTCTCATTCACCTACCTGACCGAACTTGAATTTGTCACCTTCAAACTCTACGTCTGGAAAGTCAAGTTCCAGCGTCAGGGCAAAGATCCCGAAAGCGGCGAAGAGAAAGATTTTTACAGCGAAGCTCTCTTCCGGGTCATCACCGGCAGACCTGCCAGAGGCGAAGTGATGATCATGGGATTCAATTTCCTCTGATCTCTTAAATGTTTTCCAATCAAGGACCGTAAAAAAACGGTCTTTGCTGTTTTTTTTGAGTTTTTACTTTAATTTCCCAAATAGTACAAAGAAAGGAAACAAAAATGAACAAAACGATTTGTTCAGCCCTGGCGGTTTTCACCGCTTTGGCAATTCTGCCGGCGGTTGCCGCTGACGGAAAAAAAGATGGTGCTGTCCGCACGATCCACCTGATCCAATCTGACGCTCAGGTGCGTTTCGACAGCAAGGTCTATGAGTTGAAGAACGTTTCTTCTGAAGCCATTCTTCCCTTTGTCAACTCCGCCATCAAGCGTTACAGCGCCAACTCCAATGTGCGCCGCGTGACCTCTGCTGACGGCAAACGCGAAGCTCTGCTGGTTTCCACCGCTCAGGAGTTTCTCCCCTACGTTGACAAGATCGTTGCCGCCCTTGACCGTCCCGGCAAAATGAACAAAAACGGCATCGAAGGTACCGGTATTTCCCGTATCGCCTACACCCCCAAATACCGTGCTGCCGCCCAGTTTGCCAGCATCATCAACAAAACCAGCGGTTCATCTGTGGGTGCGGCTTACGTGAACAAAGAAACCAACACCATTTTCTGGCGTGATCAGGCTGATGCCGCTCAGAAAACCCTCAAATATGTGGAATTCCTCGACCAGCCCCTGCCCCAGGTCAATGTCCGTCTCAACTACTACGAACTGCGTGACAGCGACCTCAAGGACTGGGGTTTCGACTATCTGGCGTGGAAAAACGGCCCCGGTGTCAACCTTTTCAATGTGGGCTACAACGTGGGACATCTCTTTATGGATGAGATCCTCAACGGTGCGCTGAATGTTGCCACTTCCGCCACCTGGGCGGCAGGCGGATTTTTCACCGCTCCCCAGTTTGATATGAGTTTCATCCGCTGTTTGCAGCAGTCCGGCAATGCCAGCATCGCCGCCCATGCTGAACTGCGTATGATCAGCACCCCTGTCAGCTCCATGGCAGCCTTCCGCAAACTTCAGGCAAGCCAGCTCAGCGACATGAGCAAAGCTCCCTTTGTCTACAACATTTCCATGACCCCCGAATACCAGACCATCGGCAAAAACAGCCTCGGCCGTACCTTCATCGGCAAGAGCTACATTGAAAATGCCGACGGTTCCAGACAGACTGACGCTCCCCAGCTTGAAGCTCAGATCATCAATCCTTTCGTCTGTATGCCCGGCAAAAACGGCAAAGGCGGTCTGATTTTCAACTATGCGCTTTACCTGAAAGGTGTTATTGAGCGCGGCAACACCGGTTCTGAACTTTCCAACGCTGTGAGTTTCGCCGGTTCCTCCACCCTCTCTTTCGGCACCGAAAAGCTCCTTGCTGTTTACGAAAAAGAAAACTGGGTCGAACAGACCATCGGTCTGCCTGTTCTCTGCCGTATTCCCATTCTCAAATATCTTTTCAGCACCACCACCAAGATCCAGGAGCGCACCTATATCGTCATCACCGCTGAAGCGACCCCTGTGGATGCCACCGTCGGCAGCAGAAAGCATGTCAGTGCCACCACTAAGATCGACAGACGCAAAGATTACCCCATCAAGAGTTTCTTCGAGAAAAAAGAAGAAGTGAAAAAAGCTGAAAAGAAATCTGCTAAGAAAGGCAACTAATAATGAACAGCAAAAAAATCCTTATTTCCGCAGCTGCGGCAGCAGGTTTCCTTTTCTGCGGATGCCAGAATCAGGGCGACGCCCCTGCGGCTCAGATGATCCCCATGCCTGTCGGCGGCAACGGCGGCAGCCGTGAAGTCTCCATCATCCCCCAGGCGATCCCCGGCACTCCCCGTTTCCAGAACAACGC
>JAZONY010000109.1:0-81757 GCA_045654705.1 Victivallaceae bacterium | reverse complement strand
GCCAAGTTATCGCCCCAAGCGTTTGTTTGCGGTGGGATCTCTCACACCCCAAAGTATGACCGATAACCAAACCCCTCAGTACTGGAAAACGCTCTGATTTTGCATGAGTGTCGGGTGCGGCGCTTTTTTGCGGACTTAAACGGACAAAAACAGTTCTTTACGGACTCAGGCGGGGCGCCATGTGTGCAAAAAAAGAGGGAGCGGCAAAACCTTATGTTTTGCCCCCTTTTTGTTGGCTGCGATAACTGTTATTTGAGTTTCCAGCGGGCGCAGCGGAGCAGAGCGACGTTGACGTCGGGCTTGTATTCGTACCAGACGGTCACAAGTGTCCCGTCAGAGAGTTCCGCTGTGGAGGGGTATCCCAAATCATGCGAGGGGGCGTTCCCCGAAAGGATGATGGGTTCGGACCAGCTTTTGCCGTTGTCTGTACTGACACGGCAGCGGTTGCCGTAATTTTCTTTGCGGTAACCGTAACTCATAAGCAGTTTGCCGTCAGAAAGTTTCAGCAGATGGGAGGGAAATCCGCCGCAGACCTCATGCAGATTTTCCCATGTGTTTCCCCCGTCCTTTGACTCCATCTGCAAAGTGCGCAGCGGCGTGTTGTTGTGGCAGCGGATCTGAGTGATGATCGTTCCGTCATCGGCTTGGACACTGTGCATTTCATGCCATGCGCCCAGACGATATCCGTCGATCTCTCCGTAGTAGTGAGAGATCTCCTCCCAGGTCACGCCGTCATCGGTGGAACGCATGGAAACGATATCGTTCCCATGGGTCGAAGTTGCGAGACAACCGGGGAAATATCCCCTGCCGCAGTAGAAAAGGGAACCGTCATTCAGCACGATGGCACCGTGGACATTGTTGACCCCGATACGGTATTTGGGACTCCATGTTTTCCCCTGATCGGTGGAACGCAGCATGAAAAAGCCGTGTTCCTCTTTCAAAAGGGAAATGGTGATCTTATCCTCTTTTTCTTTCCAATGGGGACGGGTCGGTTCCATGGGTTTATAGCAGGAAAAGTAAATACTTGTAAAATAGTTCACAAGCCATGTGCCTTTGGAAGTGACGGTGATACCGGCATCCCGGTCATCCAGAGGACCGTCGGCGAGGATGCGGGGGACGCTCCAGCTTGCGCCTTTGTCGCAGCTTTCGTACATCAGCACCTTGCCGAAAGGATCCACATGGGCTTCCCGGTCTCCGGAACAGACGATGACAAGTTTGTCCTCCCCCACGTTGGCGACGGTGGGCCAGCCGTGATAGGTGGGTTTTTCCTGAGTCTGGATCCACTGGAGATCCAGAAGCTCAAAATCGAACTGCACGCCGTTGCCGCAGCTTTCTTCAGAAAACTCCTGAACTGTATTTTTTCTGTCTGATTCAGCCATGACAGGACCTCACATAGTAAGACTTTCTCTGACGGCACATGCCAGAGCGGCATCCCCGCTGCCGGGGGCGACATGAGTGGCGCCGAAAGATGCTTCGTATCCCTGACGGGGGAACTCCTTCTGCAAAGGCAGATAGCCGTTGTAGCCCCCTGTGATGGAGATCAGTACAGCTTCGGGGTTTTCCTTTTTGAGTTCCAGAGAAATGGCACTCAGCACCTCAAAGGGCATACCGCAGAGGACCTTATCCCCCAGACGGAGAAAACGCAGGGGCATGGTGAACTCTTTTTCGGGATAACTGCGTTCATGGAGCATGAGCGTCACAGGATCGATTTCCTCTTTGAAAGAATCCTCCGGCTCAATGCGGCGGAAGGGCAGTTCCACGACTTTCATGGCAACAATCTGTTTTTTATCCTGCCTGAAAAGGAGTTCGTTCTGGCGCAATGTCATGGCGAGGATATCGCCGATCATCCGCCGTGAACTGACCTTGTCGGGAGTTTTCTGGCTGCTTTCCCCACGCAGACGGGGAACAGTATCACCGGCGGCGCCCAGCATGAAAAAGCCGGGGCAGCCGAAAAGCTGCTCCACCTGCTGCTTGAAGAACCAGGGATAATCCCCGGAAACGCCGTAGCCGTCTTTTCCTCCTGTAACGGGGTGGCATCCCACGCTCATAAGCATGGCTTTGGGACCATGGGGCGTGACAAAACGCCAGGCGGAAAGGGTGCTGTCATACTCCTGAAAAATCAGTTCATCCGCATTATCAGGATAGACGTAGCTCTGCTGGATGAGTCCGTCGCTCTTTTTGATGGTGCGGCGGTTGAACATGATGCCGGGCACATCGACTTGAAGATGTTCAAGCGTGACCTCTTCCATGGAGTTCAGCGCCGCTTCGGCGGCATCGGCAAGACGGCTGTGCCACAATGAACGGTAGACGCTGTCTTCCGGATGATCGCCGTAAGCAAGAGTCCCGTCTTTGTGGTTGATGAAAAAGGGTTCAAATCCGGGGGCGAAATGGGTGTGGGATGAGCTGATCCAGACTCTTTCGGCGGGGATGCCGAACTTCTCTTTGAGAAGAGGATAGATCCTGTTGCACTCATCCACATTGATCCCCGCCATATCGGCGGTAATAATAAGGACAGTTTCTTTTTCATCCCCGTCAGAAACCGCCATGACACCCAGTTCGACGGGGTCTTCGATGCTGTGCGAAAGCTCCTTGCGGAACCCGTACCCCCGCAACATGGAGGGACGGTCCGGCAAGGTCAGGCGTTTTGCGATTCCGAGTTTCATATCTGAAGATAATCTTTGATGAATTTGAGATATTCCATATCCTTGAATGCGGCGTAGATGCCGTCACCGGTATTGGGGAATTCCACGGCGAAGATACCGGAACGCAGACAATCTTTGAGACGGCGCATGACTTCGGTGGTGTTGATGTGTCCGTCAGAGAGACGGCATCCGCAGTAGGCGCGGTCGGTCTTGCTGATGACGAGCATGTTTTTCAAATGGGCGTAGTAGATCTTGTCGCCCACAGTCTCAAAGACTTTGGGAATGGGGTCGGTGTTGGGGTTGATCAGAATGTTGCCGTGGTCGTAGTTGAGCCCCACTGCATCGCAGCCGGTCATATCCAGCAGTTTGCGGCAGGGATCGACAAGGTCATGGAGATAGGCGTTGTGGGTCTCAAGGGCGATGAGCATACCCAGTTTCTCAGCTTCTGCGCCGACGACTTTCAAGCCGGCGGCGGAGCGTTCATAATCCCCTTCATCGGCGGCGGCGCTGCCGTTGTGGGCGTAATCGGTCCAGACCACGCCTTCGGGCTGGATGTCGCCGGTGAAAAAGTTCATGACTTTGGAGCCGCACTCTCTGGAAGCCCAGTTGAGGAACTCAAGGTAAGCCGCTTCATCAGCTTTGACATCATCGGCATTGCCCCGGCAGTATTTGACGCATCCGCCGAAGACGATTTCCATTTCGGGATGGGCGCTTTTCCATGCGGCGATGAAATCCTGATACTCTTTCTGGGTCATATCATCGTAACGGTATTTCCAGCGCAGTTCGACACCGTTGTAACCGGCTCTGATGGCGAGGTCAAGAAATTCCTGAAGGCGGCCTTTGCCTTCAAAATAATTGACATGGAGAAGAGTTTTCATAATATCAGTTGTCCTTTTGTTTGGAGTTGCTCAATAACCATACAGCTAAAATATAACCCTGAATCGGGAAAATTCAAGAGGCGGATCATTTTATTTACATAAAAAGAATGACATAATGGGGCGCAGAGGATTGATTTTAACGGCTCAATGCGCTATATTATATAAAAAACAAAACAACCATACGGAGACTACCCAAGATGAAGATGAGCCAAATGGTGGGGCGCCGCCTGAAAGAAGTGCCGAAAGATGCTAAAACTGCCAGTCATCAGTTTCTGATCCGCGGCGGATATATCCGTCCTGTGTCAACAGGTATTTATTCACTCCTGCCTGCCGGGAAAAAGATCGTTGAACGCATCGAAGCCATTATCCGTGAGGAAATGAACAAGATCGACGGTCAGGAGATCCTGATGCCCGTGGTCCTGCCTGCCGAACTGTGGAAAGAGTCCGGCCGTTTCGAGAGCGTCGGTGCAGAGCTGCTCCGCTTCAAAGACCGCAACGACAAGGATATGCTCCTTGCCATGACCCACGAAGAGTGCGTGACCGCCCTGGTCCGCAGCGAGGTCAACAGCTACAAACAGCTTCCTGTGATGCTTTATCAGATCCAGACCAAGTACCGTGACGAAGCCCGTCCCCGTGCCGGATTGATCCGCACCCGTGAGTTCACCATGAAAGACGCTTACAGTTTCCACGCCGATCAGGAGGATCTGGAGCGGTACTACAAGTGCGCCCATGAGGCTTATGAACGTATTTTCCGCCGCATCGGACTGGGAAATGTTCTTTCCATCGAGTCCAACTCCGGCATGATGGGGGGCAAGGTCTCCCACGAATTCATGGCGATCTGCGACTGCGGCGAAGATACCATTTTTGCTTCCCCCGACAACAGCTACCGTGCCAACCGTGAAATCGCCGTTGCCGCATGGAAATATGAAAAAGAAGAAGCCAGAGAACTGGAAAAGGTCCACACCCCCGGTGCCAAGAGCATCGAAGAGGTGGCGAACTTCCTCGGTCTCAAACCCGAAAACACCGGTAAAGCGGTTTTCTATCAGAACGCCCTGACCGGCGAACTGATCTACGCCATGATCCGGGGCGACTTTGAAGTCAATGAAACCAAACTCTGCAACCTGACCAAGACTTCTGAGATCAAGTTTGCCGACGATGCCGCCATCGAAGAAGTGGGATGCGTCCCCGGATATGCCGGTCCCATGGACCTGAAATCCGCCAAAGTGACCATCGTTCTGGACAACAGTATCGTCAACAGCTCCAATCTTGTGGTTGGCGCCAACGAAGAGGAGTGGCACTTCAAGAACTTCAACTTTGACCGTGACTGCCCCGGACTCAACTGCATCGTGGGCGATATCGCCACGGTCCGTGCCGGTGATCCCTGTCCTGTGACGGGCGAGCCTTTGCGTGAACTGCGGGGTATCGAGGTGGGTAACATCTTCCAGCTGGGAACCAAATACTCCGAATCCATGAACTGCACCTTCCTTGATGTCAACGGCAAATCCAAACCCATGATCATGGGCTGCTACGGCATCGGTGTCGGACGCGCCATGGCATCGGTCATTGAATATTCCAGAGATGACTACGGTCCCATCTGGCCCATGTCCATCGCCCCCTGGCAGGCGCAGATCTGCGCCATCGACCCCAACCGCGGAGACGGTTCCGTGGGCGTTGCGGCTGAAAAACTCTATGCCGAACTGCGTAAACGGGGCGTTGATGTCCTTTACGACGACCGTGGCGAAAAGCCCGGATTCATGTTCAACGACGCCGATCTGCTGGGTATTCCTCTGCGTGTGGTCATCTCTCCCAAGACCCTGGCTGACGGTGAAGTCGAATTCCGGTTCCGCAACTGCCGTGACAGCGTGCGGATCAAGATCGATGAGATCGCTGACAGGATCTCTGACGAAGTCGCCAAAGCTATGGCTGAACTTGACAACTGATCCGGAAGGAGTGTTTGATTATGTGGAATTATACCAAAGAGGTCATGGACCACTTTATGAATCCCCGCAACGTGGGGGAAATCGAAAATCCCGACGGCGTGGGCGAAGTGGGCAACGCCGCTTGCGGTGATGCCTTGAAACTGACGTTCAAACTTGATGAAGAGGGCAAGATCGCCGAAGTCAAGTTCAAAACTTTCGGCTGCGCCAGTGCCATCGCTTCAAGCTCCGCACTGACCGAGATCGTCAAGGGTATGAGCCTTGAAGAGGCGGAAAAAGTGACCAATCAGGATATCGCCAAAGTCCTGGGTGGTCTGCCCGAAGCAAAAATGCACTGCTCCGTTATGGGGATGGAGGCGCTCCAGGCCGCCATCGCCGCCTACCGGGGCGAACCCAATCCCTTTGCCGCTGACCATGAACACGAAGGGAAACTGGTGTGCAAATGTTTCGGCATTACCGATGTGAAGATCCTCAAGGTCGCCAAGGAAAACCGTCTGCGTCAGGCTTCTGAAGTGACCAACTACTGCAAAGCAGGGGGCGCCTGCGGCAGCTGTCTGGGTGAGATCCAGCGCATTATTGATGATATGTGGCTTTTGGAGGGATTGAAGAAATGTTGAGCATTGAAGAATTGCGCCAGATGAGCGCCGATATGTCAAACCGTATTGCCCATTTGCACGAATTTCTGGGTATTGAGGCATTGCAGGAGGAGTTCAGAGAACTTGAAGCCAAGATGGCGGCTCCCGACTTCTGGGACCACAAAGAAGCGGCTCAGGAAACGGTGGGGAAATTTTCCGCCACCCGCAACGTCCTTGATCCTTTTATTCAGCTTGAACAGTCCATCGCAGGACTTGCCGAAGCTGTTGAAATGGCGGCAGAGGAACCGGAGTTTCTCCCCGATGCCGAAAGCGATGCCCTGAGAATCAGCAAAGAGCTTGACAAATATGAGATCTTGAGTTTCCTTTCCGGCAAGTTCGACCGCAAGAACATGTACCTCACCATCCATGCCGGTGCGGGCGGTACTGAATCCTGCGACTGGTGTTCCATGCTTCTGCGCATGTTCCGCCGCTTTATCGAAAGACGGAACTGGAAAGATGAGGTCATCGACTTCCAGCCCGGTGATGAAGCCGGTGTCAAGAGCGTGACGCTCCATGTGACCGGCGAATTTGCCTACGGTTACTGCAAAGGCGAAAACGGCGTTCACCGTCTGGTGCGTATTTCACCCTTTGACAGCAATGCCAGACGCCATACGAGTTTCTGTTCTGTTGAAATCTTCCCCGAGATCGACGACGATATCGACATCGAGATCAACGAAAGCGATCTGCGGGTGGATACCTACCGTTCCAGCGGTGCAGGCGGTCAGCACGTCAACACCACCGACTCTGCGGTCCGGATCACCCATATCCCCACGGGTATCGTGGTCAACTGCCAGAACGAGCGTTCACAGCACAAAAACCGTGCCACGGCTATGAAAATGCTGAAAGCCAAACTTTATGAACGTGAAGAGGCTGCACGCCGTGCCGAAGCTGATGCCAAACGCGATGAGCGTGAAGACAACGGCTGGGGCAGCCAGATCCGCAGCTATGTGCTGCAGCCCTATCAGATGGTGAAGGATCTGCGTACCGAGGTCCAGACCAGCGATACCGCAGGTGTGCTGGACGGCGATCTGGATATGTTCATCGAAGCATGGCTGAAACGCCGCTGAGACCCGGTCAGAATGAAAATCAGCAAAAACATTTTTTTCCCGGTGGTGCTTGTGCTGCTGCTTATCCAATGCAGCGGCTGCACCTCATTCAGAAAATTCTTTTCCGATGAATCTCTGGGGGGCAGGAGTTCTGCTCAGAGCAGCAGGAAGAAAACTCAGAAAAATTCTGAGTTCAAAAGCCGCCGCTACTCCAGAGATCCGTTGGATGCGCTTTTGTTTTCCGATCCCCGGAAAAGTGAGGACTGGTCAAAGAACTCCAATTTGAGCGATGCCGAAAAGGCGGCTTTGCAAAATGCCCTGAGCCCCGAAAATGACGTCACAAGATTGGAAATCGACCGTGTTTACCGTGAGGGGGAACTCAAACGCAAAAAACGTCAGGACGGTATTTTCGGTCCCAGTCCTTTCAGGAAATAAAAAAATGATCCTGCTTGATATCGGCAATACACACACCCGTATTGCCTCTGCTGTTGATGATAAGATCACCATACTGCGTACAGTGCGCAGCAGTGATTTGTCTTGTGAAGATATCCCCCCGGACCCCGAAGGTATCTGGGGGGCATCCGTCTTTCCTGCGGTTGCGGCGAAGCTGCACAATGTCAACTTCATCAATGCGGCACAGGCGGGGAAGATATTGGACTTTTCAAGTGTTGACAGCTCCACCATCGGTGCCGACCGCCTTGCCAATGCGGTGGCGGCACTGGATTACGGAACACCTGCGCTGGTCCTTGACTGCGGCAGTGCCGTGACCATTGAACTTGTGGATGAAAATTTGCGTTTTCTGGGGGGCGCCATTGCCCCCGGCAGAAAGATGCTCCGCCGTGCATTGCACACCAACACGGCACAGCTCCCTGAGATACCTCTTTCGAGCCGTCTGCCGGTTTTTCCCGGTCCCAATACGGTCGAAGCCCTGCGTTTCGGCATCGACCGGGGGGCGGCGGGTGCCGCAAGGGAACTTATTGAGGCTTGCGAAAAGTGTTACGGCAAATTCAATAAGATCGTAACAGGGGGCGATGCTGAATTTTTTGCTCTCGCCCTTGACCTGCCTGCGGCACCGGTCGATTTTACTTTGCGTGGCGTTCTCCGAATCGCCCAAGCTCAGAACTGATGTGATTCATTCTGAAATCCAGAGTTCCGGGGACTTCGATTTTTTCAGGATCAAGCGTTTCGCCTTTTTTTGCCGCCTTTGCCATCTGGATCTCGATGTAGAGATTTGAAAGAGATCCTTCCCCCTCGCGGAGCTGGGGGACTTCCAAGCCGCCATTTTCCATAAGAAGTGTTTCCGCTTCTTCAGGACGCCCCAGTTTGAGCAGAGCGGTAATGTAAAAGATCTTGTTCATGGCGATGGCTTTGAGTTCATCTGAAAGGGCGGCGTAACACTCAAGGACCGACTCATAAAATTCCCCTTCACACATGGTTTGCAGTCCCTCGCGGACCAGTGTCGGGTCGGCACTTGCCATACCTTTGCGGAAGAGTTCCGCCGCACCTGCAAAATCCTGCTGACACCGTTTGGTATTGGCAATGGCGTAAGCGATGAGAGGGTTGGTTTTGGGATCGCCTGCACCGGCAAAAAAGGCTTCGGCTTTTTCCAATTCATTTCTGAAATAGCAGTTGAGTCCCATCTGGAACTCCCGCAGGGGAGAGGCAGGGGCTTTTTTCAGCAGTTCATAAAATTCGTCCTGAACCATGCAGGAGGGGGGCGTAACCGCCATATCCCACTCGGGCATTTTCCCTGTTTCAAGGAGTTCGTGCCAGATGGCAGGCTCATTGTCATCGGAGTCAAAGTCGAGCTGGGGGGCAAAATCACTGTTTTTGCCGCAGCGGGCCTTTTCGAGAGCGCCCCAGCCGGAACCCCGGGAAATGATCTCTTCGGCTTCCTGCATGGCGAAAGCCTCTTTGGTGTCGGCGAGAAGATCGTCAAGAACCTGCCGGGGCAGAGCTTCTTCCAGCCGGGCGGCGGTTTCGGCTTTTGCCTCATCCCAGCTGCCGTGGATCTTTTCAGGATCGGTCTGCAAGGCACCGTAGGCTTCCACCCACTCCCAGGCGGTGCGGGGAGGCATGGGCATACACTCAAGCTGGGTATTGGCAAGTCCCGCCTGAATTTCCACATAGGGCAGACCTTCGGGAGAGGTGAGGCGTTTCTGCCAGTTCAAGCCTCCGGAAGAGCGTCCCCAGACGAAAAGTTTGCGTCCTTTGAGGATATCGGTGGAACACTGGCAAAGCCCCCAGCCGTCGCCGTAAAGGGCGGCTTCAAATTTGCGTTCCCGGGGAGGGATCTGGAAAAAGTGATCCTTGGAAACGGGATAGTTTTTGGGATAGGTGCAGTCGTAACCGTCAGGTTCCGGCAGTTCGACCCGCTTCAGGATATGTTCAAAGTTGCTGATATAGGTGTTGGCAAAGGAGTGTTTCGCAGGTGTCACGACCCGCAGATCATCCCCTTCATCCACGGCGATATTGGACCACCAGTACATGGGGATCATCTTTTTGTGGTGGTTGTGGATCCGGCAGCGCATGAAAAGGAAACGGGAGTTTTCAGGCAGAAAGAACTCCATCTGATATGCCACGCCGTTTTCACGGCTGAATTCATACATGCGCAGCACGGGAGCCCCTTTGTAGGAACGGGCGCGGGCGACGAACATGGAACGGCAGGTGCGGACATGATGACCGCGGGTACCGATGTTCCACTCCACACCGCCGGAACACCAGGCGTTGCAGATGGCGAGATTTCCGGGTTTGACCACAGGGTTTTCGGTGATGAGGTCACGCTTTTTCTCTTTGTCGTAGAGTGACCAGAGTCTGCCCCCCAGCTCGGGGATAAAGGTGGCTTTGAGAAATTCATTTTCAAGGACAGCGGTTTTCCAAACCTGCGGACGCAGTTCACTGTTGTAGCGGTCCTGAAGTTTTGAGGGGAGCGCATTGGTCCTGAGACCGTAGCCGATATAGAGTCCGGCTTCATCGCCGGTGTCGTAATCGAGATTGAAATTCAGAGCGTTCCGCATGGCGGGAAGGGGGGATTCCCCTGAAAGATCCACACTGGGAATGATTTTTTCTTCAAAGCGCAATTCAGTCATAGTTTCACCTGTTTTTGTAATAGAGGTAATTTCAAAACTTTGAGTTTTGAAATTGCCTCAATATTCATTGCTTTTAATATATCACCTGTTCCTGTTAAAACAAGTCATTTCCCCAAAAAAGTGGGATGTTGCAAAACCTTATGTTTTGCTTCCTGTACATGCGGTGCATGCCGCACCGGGTACTCATGCACACCGGCGCCCCCTTTGTACAGGCGACTTATAACTTTAACGCTGCGGCCTCTGCCTGGCGCAATGGACTGATATCGCTCCATCTTACCGCACTTTGTTTTCCTGCAATCCCATGCCGCGGCGGCGGACTTCAGGGTCGGCGGGGAAGAAGTCCTTGAAATCAAGGATTTCCCAGCTTTTGCCGTCCGGGGTGGCACGGTACTCTTTTTTGCTCACTCCGGGAGCGAAAGGAGGCTTGTGCAGTTTCAATCCGGGCATGAGGGGATCTTTGAAGATATTGGTCTCTTTGCCGGGATGCGCCTTACGGTAGTGGGCGATAGGGTGGTTCCCCGAATGAGGTCCGTACCAGGTCCCGACAAAGTTTCTTTTTTCCGCAGGCAGGCGGGTGTAGAAACAGTTGTTGGCAATCTTCAGATTGGGATGGGTGTGAGGAGCGTGGACCATGGCGTTGGGAAGTTTCATGGTGATCATATCACAGATGATATTGTTTTCGATCACGGCGTTGAAATTTTCGGGGAAATCGTTGAAATGGATCTGATTGAGGGAGTTCATGCTCAGCACGCAGTTCCGCACAGTGATTCCTGTGGTGGCGATGAAGTGCAATCCTCTGAAAGAACTCATGGTCACGCAGTTTTCCACCAGAAAATTCTTGCAGGCCAGAGCGTAAAGGGGCGTGGGGGCGTATCCATTGGCCCAGCGTCCGTCAAAGAAGAGTCTGCTGAGTTTGACGTTGGTGGAGTTGACCGCACGGATGTACTCTTTCTTGGTGGTGATGACACCTTTCATCCTCAAGTTGTCGATGGTGATGTTGCGCTTGTTGTGAAAGGTGATGACGTTCAGCAGTTTGCGTTTTCCGTCAAGCCACACCTTTTCTCCGGGCATTCCCCGCAGTGTCAGGTCAGAGACCGGGATCACAAGATTTTCCGTGTAACTGCCCCCTCTGACGGTGACAGTGTCCCCGGGGGAGGCCGTCTGCAAAGCGTGGGCGATGGTCCTGAAAGGCGCCTCTTTGGTTCCAGAAGCGGTGTCGGAACCTTTCACGGAAACAAAGAACTCCTTCGCCGGAGCCTTTTCCAGAGGCGTCTTGAAGGTCAATTGAACTGTTGACGCAGAGATCTTGTTCTCTTTGGAGTTGTCGACGTTGAGGAATCTTTCATCAGGAGCGGACGTTCCGGTAATGGTACAGGTATAACTCTTGCCGGGCTTCAAACCGGTAATGGTCATAGTCCGGAACACTTCACCAGTGACGGTGGCATAGGCCGTCTTTTCTTTTCCGGTCTTCCAGGAAAGAACGCACTTTTCTCTTCCCGTGGGCAGATACCACTGGAGTTCAGCGCTCTCAGGCGTCACCCGGTGGACTTTGGCAAACTGAATCCCCTTGCCCGGAACGCCGGGCACACGGTTATAAGGTCCGATGGGCAGGGCATCAAGGGCGTGACCGGCAAACGCTCCGGCATTTTTCAGAGTGAAATTACCCTTTGCAGGATCCTTGAAAAGGGCCTTGCACACGATGGAGCGTTTTTCACCGGCAGGAACATTTGCGGGGTAGGCGTTGTTGTCGCTGTAAACATTTTTACCGGCAGCAGGTGCGGCGAGGATGTTGGAAAATACTGCGCCGGTGCTGTTGACACTTTTTACAGTTCCCTTGACAAAGGCGCAATGGGTCACTGCAAAATCTTTTGCATAGCTGAAATCAAGATCCCCTGCAAAAGAGCAGTTTTCAAACTTCACGTTTTTGCCTGAAGCGGAAACCTTGCCCATGAAGTTGATCTTACGCACAGTCACATCTGCGCCTTTGACCGCAAAAGCGGAAACCAGAGCTTTGGTGTAACGGCCTCTTCCGGCGATGGTGATGTTTTTCTGAGTGACTTCAAGTTTTCCGTAACTGCCGGGCATCAGGTAGACGGTGGCGCCGTCGGGGATGTTTTTCAGAGTTTTGCGGGGCGCACGGATGGAGTTTCCGTGATTGGTGTCTGCGCCCGCAGGAGAAAGGAAGTAGACGCTTTTATCAAAGGGAAGTCCCCTCTTGATCTTGCTGTCGGACATGGGACGGCCGTCAAAGTTGTCAAAGTCGGCAAGGTAATTTGCCAGATGACTTTCAAGGTGCTGTTTGCGCCAGTAGATGGTCGTGGGATCATCCTCAGGGGTCAGACGGTAGGAGTTGGCGTTGGTGATGTTGTTGCGGACTGTGGTGTTTGTAGCATTTTTGAGTCCGATGCTTTCACGGATGACGGCCCTTTTGTCGGGAGCTTTGAACTCGATATCACTCATGCCGTGTCCCCATGAAACACACTTCTCAATGACCGAACCGGGAAAAGTGCCGCTGTAAAAGCGTATTCCGCTCAAGGGGGACTTGAAAGTCATGCAGTTTCTGACGGTACAATTGCGGCTCGGACCCTGAAAATAAATGTTTGCCGCCGATCCCACTGCCAGGGACCAGTTGGCGTAAGAGACACAATTTTCGACCAGAGAATCCCTGCCTTCCCAAAAGGTCAGACCGCTGCCGTTGAGAAAAACGCGGCAGTTGGTGACTTTGATGTTGGAAGAGTGATTCAGATAGAGGGACTTGATCGTGTAATAATTATTGCCCCATTTGATGATGTAGGAGTCAAATCCGGTGAAGTTGAGACCGTCGATGTGGACATACTGACTTTTGCGCAGCAGCTGCAAACCGTGTCCCTCTTTGGGGTCTCCGCCGCAGACGGTGACAAGGTGCGCATCAGGGGCGCGTCCGTCGCTGGTCACGACATAGAGTTTTTTCTTTTTCGTGTCATGGAACCAGACGGCCCGGCTGTTTTTCAGCTCTTCAAAACTGCTGACAGGGTAATAATAGCTCAGGGTGTCCCGTTCCTTGACGCCGCCCACAGGCTCATTACGGAACACTTCGTAGGCGAACTTCTCTCCGGGAACCTGTTTGAAGCCCTTAACGACCTTGTCGCCCCGGATGACCACAGTACCGGGGATCTGCGCCCGGATGATGACCGGTTTTTCACGGGTCCCGGTGATATCCATACTCCCGGCTCCGGCATAATCACCGGGAGCGATGTTGAGGGTATCCCCGGCTTTCAGCACGGAAAGTCCCTTTTTGAAGGTGGCGAAGGGGGCTTCTTTGCTTCCCTTTGCACTGTCATTGCCTGAAACGGCAAGATAATAATCTGCCCCATTGAGCAGACTCAGGGAACACAACGTTGTTATCAGCAGAATAAAATGTTTCATAATCCGTTCCGAAAAAATTATTTCATAAACTGTTCCAAATCCATGGGGACTTGGGTATTTCCTTCAACAGCCCGTTCCCTGCCGACATACTGAAGCACATCAACATGCTCTTCCGTTCCCATGACACAGTAATAATAAAAGGGATTGACGGGCATATTTCTTTCGTAGGTGGGCATATATTTGCGGGCTTCGATGGTGTAGCAGTCGTCGCAGAGACGGTCATCTTTGAGGATCTGATTGAGCTTGCAGAGCCGCTCCATGAACTCCTCTTTCATTGCGCCCTCCATCATCCTGAGCGTGGCGCTTTCCTCATCGTAAAAGTGGGGAACGATCTCAAAGGACTCCACCTTGTTGGCGGAAATATTGAGCTTGACACTGTAACTTTTGTACCAGAAAGAGGGGGCAGAGTTTTTGACTCTGGGGGGAAAGAGGAAATTCCCCAGTGAATAGGCGATGAAACCTTTGTTGTAAACTTCGTACCCCTGGGAAATATGGGGATGATGTCCGATAACGGCGTTGGCACCCGCATCAATAAAGGAGCGGTAGTTGTCCCTGATACGGGCAGAGGGGAACGGCACATGCTCCTTGCCGTCGTGGATGATGACCAGAATGAAGTCGGCACTCTTTTTCTCATTGGCGATCTGAGCGGCAAGAAAAGCAGGTCTCAGAGGGGCAGCCCCCCCATCGTCAAGAGTCGCCGAACACCAGTTGTGCATGGAACTGTTGAAAACAGTGATTTTCAGTCCGTTGACCACCGTGCGGTAAGGCTTGCAGGAATCCTCCATATCTTTGCCGCCGCCCACATATTCGCCCCCGGCTTTCTTCACATTTTCCATGGTCTCAAGGAAGGCTTCATCGCCGAAATCCCGTGAGTGATTGTTGGCAAGGGCAAAAAGCCGGAATCCCGCATCGACGATCCCGGGCATGACGGCGGGGGGACACTTGAGGTTGGGACCGCATTTGCGGATGGGTTCGCCGCCGTCGGTGACGGCACATTCAAGATTGGTGATGGCAAGATCAGAGGTGCGGATCACCTCAAGGAGCGCATTTTCAAAAAGCTCTCCACATTTTCCGGCGGCGAGTTTATCAATGGTTTCGTGGAGAGGAACAAGGTCCCCCGTAACAAAAAAAGAAGCGGAACTGTTGCTCATGATTATTTTTCCTTGAAATAAGAGATCATTTGAAAACCGCAGCCGGAATTGAAAAAACTCCCCTTGCTGCCTCACAAACCGACAGATGCAAAAAGCGGTTGCAAAAAAGGAGATCCTGTCAGAAACGGGATCTCCTTTTGGTATTTTTTACTGCATAAACAGCAATTACTTGCGCTCAAAGAGAGAACGGATCCGGGCGCCGGTGATTTCCACGGGATGGCTGCCCAGGGCTTCGCGTTTGGCTTTGAGGTTGGGGGCACCGGCACGGGCTTCGGCGATCCACTCACGGGCAAAGGTCCCGTTTTCGATTTTTTCGAGAGCCTCTTTCATGCGCTGTTTGACATCGGGCGTGATGACATAGGCGCCGGTGACATATTCGCCCCATTCGGCGGTGTTGGAAATAACGGCGTTCATCTTCTGGATACCGCCTTCGTAGATCAGATCGACGATGAGCTTCATCTCGTGGACGCACTCAAAGTAAGCCATTTCCGGGGGATATCCGGCTTCGATAAGGACTTCAAAGCCGTATTTCATCAGATCGACCACACCGCCGCAGATGACGTTCTGTTCGCCGAAAAGATCTTCGTAGGTTTCCTGTTCCATGGTACATTCCAGCACACCGGCACGGGTGAGACCTTCGGCTTTGGCGATGGCGAGGGCGACTTCACGGGCCTTGCCGGAAGCATCGACCTTGGCGGAAATCAGACCGGGCACACCGAATCCCTCAACAAAGCGCTTGCGCTCTTCGGTTCCGGGGCTCTTGGGGGCGACCATGATCACGTCAACACCGGCAGGGGGGATGATCTCTTTGAAAACGATGCTGAAACCGTGGGAGAAAGAAAGGGTCTTTCCGGCAGTCACCACAGGGGCGATCTCTTCACGGTAGACAGGGCCGTGCATTTCATCGGGCAGCAGGATGTGGATGATGTCAGCTTCACGGGCGGCATCGGTCACGCTGAGGACCTTGAAACCATCCTGAACAGCGGCATCAAAAGATTTGCCGGGACGGATACCGATGATCACATTGAGACCGGAGTCACGCATACAGAGAGCCTGAGCGCGGCCCTGGCTGCCGTAACCGATAACAGCAATAGTTTTGCCGTTCAACACGCTGAGATCAGCGTCGTTGTCATGGAGGATGTTCATATTTGCCATTTTACCAAAACTCCTTAATTTGCAAATGACGTACAGTTTATATAATATAGCACGGATTCCCCTATCTTTCAAGTGAGGGAAACCAAAGGATTTCATCATCTTTTTTCCTGCGGATGCCGGGCCGGTGGAATTTTCACTTCCTCATCCGGCGTTCAGGGTCAGATTTCCGTAAGGATGCCCCTTTCGGTGATGAATCCGGTAATGAGTTCACGGGGAGTCACATCAAAGGCGGGATTGTAGACCTTTGCGCCGTCGCAATGGAAAATTTCTTCACTTTTGCGCTGCTCAATGGGAATTTCAGCCCCGCTTTTCAAAGTCCGGTCGATGGTGGAAAAGGGCAGTGCCACATAAAAAGGAACTTTGTGATAGGCGGCGACAATGGCAAGCTGGTAGGTCCCGATCTTGTTGGCGGTGTCGCCGTTGGCGGCAACACGGTCGGCACCTACAATGACGATGCCGACTTTCCCCTCACGCATGACCTGAGAAGCCATGGAGTCGCAGATGGTGGTCACATCCACACCTGAAACCGCAAGTTCCCAGGCGGTGAGCCGGGCGCCCTGAAGCAGAGGCCGGGTCTCGTCCGAGTAAACTTTGACCCGCCGTCCCTCTTCCATGGCGGCGTAAATGGGGGCAAGTGCGGTCCCCATGCCTGCCGTGGCAAGGGCTCCGGCGTTGCAGTGGGTCAGGACGCCCATGCCCTCTTTGAGCAGCGGGGCTCCTGCTTTGCCGATGGCACGGCAAAGTTCAATATCTTCTGCGGTGATGCGGAGTGCCTCATCCAGAAGCTGCTGATCCATCTCTTCCGCCGTGGGCCCTGTGACCGCCGCCACGCAGCGTTTGAGCGCCCAGGAAAGATTGACCGCCGTGGGCCGTGAAGAATCCAGAAAAGCGGCACACTTTTTGATCTGTTCCAGATGTTCTGCGGCAGAAGCACTTTTGAAACGCCGGGCGCAGACGGCAAGTCCGATGGCGGCGGCGCATCCGATGGCGGGGGCTCCCCGCACCCGCAGCTGCTTGATCGCTTCGTAAACGGCTTCAGGAGTTTCAAGGCGCAGCCGTTTCTGTTCTCCGGGAAGCAGGGTCTGGTCGATGATGTCCAACGCTCCCCCGGATGCAGCGGAAACGCCGGGGGCAAGGTGCTGTCTGCCGCAACCGTCGATGTAGGATAAGGTCACAGGTATGCTCATAAGAAAATCCTTCCTTGAAATGTTGTAAAAACTTTCTGCAGGTCATTCCAAAAGTTTTTGAAATCACCTCTTTCAGATAAGATACACCTGTTCTGCTTTTTTTGCAAGTCGCCCCTTGAAAAAAAGAGTTTCGGGTGTTACATTATGAAGCGTTATAAATTCAAGGAACTGTTGTCTGTTATGGAAAAAAAACTGCAAGAAGCCTTTAAGGTCCTGCAAGAGAAAATCTGCGGATTTTGTCCGGAGATCGCCTTTATCCCCGGTTCAGGATGGGATAAAGTCATCGACCTTATCGAAGATCCGCAGGAAGTTGCGTATTCCGCTCTGCCTTTTCTTCCGCAGGCGACCTTTCACAAAGGCATGTTTGTTTTCGGAACCATTGCAGGGGTCAAAGTCGTTTCCGCAGGAAGATTGCACTACTACGAGGGCATCGACCCCGAAGGCGTTGTCATGCCTCTGCGGCTGCTGCGGATGCTGGGGACAAAGAAGCTGCTTCTCACCAACGCTTCAGGGGGGATCAATCCCGCCTTTGCTCCGGGCAGTTTCATGGTCATCGAGGATCATATCAGCTTTGCCGTCCCCTCCCCGCTCCGGGGAACAAATCCTGATTTTCTGGGTCCCCGCTTCCCTGACATGAGCTGTGTTTACTCCAAGCGTTTCAGAGAAGCCATTTTCAAAGGGGCGGCAAAAGCCGGGATCCCCCTTGAAAAAGGGATCTACGTCCAGACCGCAGGTCCCCAGTTTGAAACCCCTGCCGAGATCCGTTTTCTGAGGGCGATGGGCGCCGATGCGGTGGGGATGTCCACCGTTCCTGAAGCCATCGCCGCGGTCCACTGCGGTATGGAAGTTGCGGGGATCTCCTGCATTTCCAATATGGCGGCGGGTATTTCAGAGATTCCGCTTTCGGTGGAGGATATCAATAATACAGCCCAGAAAGCAATTCCCCAAATGCTTACGCTGCTGAAAGAATCAATTGTGGAAATATCTCAACTTTAACTCAAGGAATTTTTTATGATCGCCTCCCCCTGTCTCGCTGCGGGCGAAATCGAGTTCATCACCCGCATGGTCGAAAACTCCCTTTATCTTCTGGCTCTGCTCAATCCGGTGAGCAAGGTCATGTTTCTTTCTTCCTACGATCCCCCGTTGAGCCGCCGCCACATCTTTGAACTGGCGTGGAAATCCTCGGTGGCAGCGCTGCTGATCCTGATCATTCTTGCGGGGGCGGGTGATCTGCTCCTGACCCGCATTTTCAGAGTGGAAATGTACTCTCTGCGTATGACCGGCGGATTGATCGTCTTTATGATCGGCTGGAGTGCTGTCCGTGAAGGCAGGTTCCACCCCAAAACGGAGTCTCCGGGGATGCCCGAAAACTTTACCGACCTCTCTCTGGTCCCCCTTGCCGCCCCCCTCATCGCCGGTCCGGGAACCATTGCCGCCGCTATTTCAGGAACGGCGGAGTTCGGACTGCTCAGCACCTCTCTTGCTTTGACCCTCGCCATCGGCATCAACTTTATCATCATGCTTTTCTCACCTGCCATCAACAGTTTTCTGGGTCGTATGCACGCTCTCGGACCTCTGATCCGCCTGACGGGACTCATTATTGCCGCCGTGGCAGTTCAGATGATCATTACAGGTCTCAAGGAGTGCATCGGTTAAATCAAGTGATAACAACGGAGGAGCAAATGTCAAACTGTTTCAATCATGGTGATCGTGAAGCTGCCGCCCGCTGCGCCGTGTGCGGCAAAAGTCTTTGTGAAGAGTGTGTCATCCGGGAAAACAACAGCACCTTCTGTTCCGCAGAGTGCAAAGAGAAAGCCGCTGCCACAACGGAGCGCGCCCGGGATGTCCTTGCAGAAAAAGCCAAGACCGACTCCGCACGGCTTGTCAGAAGACTGATCTATATTTTCGTCCTCATCGCCGCCGCCGCTGCCGCATGGTACTTCTTTGAGGAACACGAAGACAAGTTGGAGCGGAAATTTGAACGCTCCGTCGAAAGTGTGGAAAAAAGCACTTCCAAAATCATGAAGAATATCAAAGATTCTCTCGATTGAAGTGCTTCAAAAGTTTTTTTCAGGTCAATGCTCAACTCAACATTGGGCATTGACTTTTTTTGCGGGCAGCTGGACAAGGACGACCGCCGCGAAAAGGAGAGCGCATCCTGTGAGATTGGCAGGTGAATAGTGTTCACCGAGGAGCATCCAGCCCCAGAGGACCGCAAAGACCGAGGCGGTACTCAGGACGATGGCGCAAAGTGCCGGATGCACATATTTCTGCGCCGCCACCTGCACTGTGCAGGCAAATCCGATGGCGATGACACCGCAGAAAAAGAGAGGTTTCGCCGTGGCGGCGATGGAACTCCACGAAAAGGTTTCGCCCGCCAGCAAAGCGGCAATCCCTGAAATCACCGCCACGGTGAAAAACTGGACCGCCGCCAGCTGCAAGGCGTCCGCATCGGGAGCAAATTTGGCAATGGCGATGAACTGAAAGGCGAAGAACAAAGCGCAAAGGACCATAAGTCCGTCCCCCACGTTCCCGAAGTGGTTCAAGGTGCCGTCAGAACAGAGAAGAAAACTGCCCGCAACAGAAAGAAGTGAGGCGGTCCAGATTTTCCAGTTGGATTTTTTCCGGATGAAAATACCGATGACGGGAATCATGATCACATAAAGAGCTGTGAGGAATCCGGCTTTGCCTGCGGTGGTGTAAAGCAGTCCGAACTGCTGCAATATTTCCCCTCCGGCGAGACAGACACCGCAGGCGGCGCCCCCGGCAATGAGTTTTTTGTCGGGCTTACCGCCTCTGAAAAGGATGAAAGGCAGCAGAATGAAGCTTGCCAGAAGATAGCGCAGAAAAACAAAAACAAGGGGCTGCATGGTTTTCATCGCTTCAGAAGCTGCGGAATAGGACAATCCCCAGATCACAGCCACAAGGAGCAGAGCCAAAGTTGCAAAAAGATTTGAATTTTTCATAAATACCGTTCCTGTAATTGATTTGCAAAATATAATGAACGGCGTTTAATATAAAATTTCTTTGAACAAAATTCAAGGTAAAACTGTAAAAAAACACGATTTTTTCTCTTCCCTGCCCCCCCCTTTCCCCGGAACATCTGCCCGGGAATTCATGGGCTGACTTGTTTCGAGAAATCTGTCGGCACTGGTCAACGACCATACAGACGCCCGAACCGTGAAGCCTTCCTTTCAGAAGATGACTGCTGACTCCTGAACAAAAAATTCCTCCTTGCCCTGCATGACAAAGTCAGTTATCTCAATGCCGTTCAGGAGGCAGAGGACTTTTCATCATCTACGCCTGTGATCGTTACAACTGCGGAGAGAGCTTCTGCCCCCGGCTCACCGGAACTGGCATCGAAGCGGAATGGCTTATCACTGAAGGAAGTTGTGCTGCCAACTGCATTTCAAAGCTTCCCGCCAACCGCAAAGAACTCAGTAAAAACAGTCCTCCTTAATCTTGCAATTATGACATAAAAAGTTAGAATTACAAGGTTTTTATTGTTTTTTTCATAATTTTCCTTGTAATTCTGATTTCAGATATTATATTTACAAAAAGACAGGAGATTTTTATGATTACAAGACAAATGAGCCAACTCATCTTGGAAGCAGCTACCCAGTATCCCGTTGTTGCAGTCACAGGACCGAGACAATCAGGAAAAACAACTTTGTGCCGCAAATTGTTCCCAGAATATATATATGTGAACCTTGAAAAGCCCGACACCCGGCAATTTGCGAAGGAAGACCCCAACGGATTTCTGGCTCAATTTACACATCCGGTGATCCTTGACGAGGTGCAGCGGGTCCCTGAACTTTTCAGCTACATCATGCCATTGGTGGATGAACGCCAGAAAATGGGAGAGTTCATTCTTTCAGGTTCTCAGAATTTTCATTTGCAAGAGGCAATCAGTCAATCCCTTGCCGGACGATGCTCCACTTTGAAACTGCTGCCCCTTTCTCATCGTGAGATCAATGAAAAACCCAATCACGATATTTTTCAATTGGGAAACGAAGAAGTTACAACCGGTAATGCAATTTCTGCTTTTGAACAGATATTCCGGGGAGGATATCCTCCGATTTATGACCGCAATATAAAACCGGTCAACTGGTACGCACAATATACCCAGAGTTATCTTGAACGGGATGTCAGAAGTCTGGTCAATGTAGGTGACCTTGAAACGTTTGAACGATTTCTGCGCCTGACTGCCGGCAGAAGCGGACAAATCCTCAACATGGACTCTCTGGCTTCCGATGCCGGTGTTTCCCCCGTGACTGCCAAGCGCTGGCTTTCTCTGCTGACAGCAAGTTACATTATATTCATGTTGAAGCCCCACTCAAAAAACTTCAACAAGCGCCTGATAAAAACGCCGAAGCTGTATTTCTACGACACCGGCTTACTCTGTTATCTGCTCAACATACGTTCCGCCGGAGATTTGGAACTTCACAGTCAGCGTGGGGCAATCTTTGAGACCTACATCATCTCGGAACTAATGAAATCAAGTTTCAACGCCGGAGTAGAGCCTCCCCTCTATTTCTGGCGGGATTCGCAGGGGCATGAAGTTGATCTGCTCATTGAAAACGGCGAAAAACTGCTGCCCATAGAGATAAAATCCGGACAAACTGTGGCAAGCAGCATGTTTTCCGGCTTGAGTTACTGGCAGAACCTGTCCCAATGTGAAGACGGCATGTTGATTTACGGGGGATCGGAGTCCTACACCCGCAGCGGCATGAAAGTCAGAAGCTGGCAGGAAATTTAATTCACTCTTCCCAAAACATGCCGCAGCAATTGATCGAACAGGCGACTGCTCATTATTTAAGCAGCCGTCCTCTTACGCCACCGCACATGCGCTCAGCAAACGGAGGTTCAGTAACTTGTGTGCAGAAAAATCTGTTCAGTCTGTAATATCAATTGCCCGCAGAAATATTCTCAGACTTCCGGAGTTCTTTGATATTTTCCTCTACCCGTGTCAGACGCCAGTGTAATTTTCTGCTCTCCTACCATATTTTCCCTTTCATTTCAAGAAAGACCTATCAGATTTGCAAAATGCCATAGTCAGAAGGACTATTGGCAAGAAAAGATAAATTGTATAAAGGATATATTGTTGTCAACATTGTACAAATGTTAAAAAAATAATAACAAATATTAAATATTTTTATATTTTTTACGTATAACAAGTCCAAAAAATTTCAACCGAAGCAGGATTTTACCGAACGGATCTAAACAATTGTCGACCTCCAGTCCCCCCTCTTCCGTTACACGCTGGACACGCATGCCAACTCCTATGGCGACCATCTATCACGACATTATTTACAACCCCAATTCCATAACAACTATTGCATTTTCTAAATTGCATTTGCCTCAGTCGTTCTGCCTTTTCGGCATTTTTCCTGTCAGTTTCCATTTGGGCGGCCATATACCTTCGTTCTCTTTCTGCCCTAACTTCTCTTTCTTTTTTCTCTCTTTTCTCTCTTTCTTCTCTTTCTCTAATCAGATATTTTTCTTTAAGATTAACTAATTCAGGAATTTTTTGTTTGATTAAAGCAATAGTTTCATCTGCATTTGAAGCACGATCAAACTTCTCCTTAATTTTTTCCAAATTATAATAATCAATCCTTTGAACTTCCAACCATGAATACAATTTTTCAACAGATAAATGTTTTATGTTTTTCAGCTCATTTTCCTGAGCACATCGAATATGGCTATTAATGCGTTCCATAAAACCATCAAATTTATCTGCAAAATAAAATATTTTTTCTAATTTCTCCCTAAAATTCCTGTCAGAATACTTAAATCCCAGTAAATTTTGGCTCTTGCTGTCAATTAATTCTGGGGAAACTTCACTTAATTTATCAGCCAACTTCATCAATGATTTATTGAATTGAGCAGTTCTGCGGGATTTCAATTCTTTGAGAACTGTGTGCTTGTCTTTTGCTTCACTGAAAACAGAGAGAAATTTCTTTTCAAATTCTTTTTGATACAGATATATTCCAACCCTTTTTTTACTCCACAATTGAAGTTCTTTCCAAGACATTTTCTGCAAATTCGATAAAAATTGTTTTAATTCCTCCGTTTGCTCTACCTGGGCTACTGCCAATTCTGTTTGTTTTTTCCTTTGCTTTTGAGCATATATCTCTTTTTGCCGCTGAATTTCAGAAGAATATTTTTCCAATAACTTTTGAGGAAGCTCTTTATGAGAAATCCAAATTTCTCCGCCTCTATACGAAATTTTTATTTTGCTTCTGGAAACTTTTATAACAGAGTAATCTTCATAGATTTTTCCAGACAATGTTTTTAATACATTGGGAGAGTTTGCGTAACGTATATCATCAGGCAGGTCTGAAAGCAAAACCCAAGACAAGCCTTTGCGATGAATCACTTTCACCCCATGTTCATTGGCTCCATCAATTTTATAATCATGAAACACCTTCCCTGATTTAGTTACTAAATCTTCTCCTTGCGCCACTGTAAATAAGCACAAAACAGCAAGAATATAAACATACGTTTTCATGTATTCTATCCTCTATCAATCAGTTGTTCTTAATTTATCCGCACCCATTCCAATAATTTAACTCGTCCAAATTTTGGGGAGCACATCATTTATGAAGTATATTTTCTTGAATAACAGCATCTTAAGTTCTCGCATAAAATGCCTTTGCGCATACAGGACAATCTACAGCGTCCCTTCCTCGGTCTTCTTCTAATTGAAGTTCAGACTCGCAATAAGGTCACTTTGAAATAAACTCTGTCATAATCAGTCTTCCTTTGTCTTTGCAGATCAAAACAAAAAAAGAGGCACATTCCGAAGAAGTGCCCAGCTCTACGCCTACCACAGCGTTACAAAAACACACATGATCGAAATGTGCCAAACCTTGCGGTTTGAACACACCGATTCTAAAAATGTTTTTGTATCACGCCCCATATTTGAAGTGGTAGTTCAGAGCTGGACGTTTACAATCAGTTTGCCAATTTTTTTATTCAATGATCTATTATTTTGGTTATCATCCTACCTTAATTTAATTCAACAGAAAGTGCTTCGTGCACTTTCCACACCTATAATTTATAGTATAAACAAAGAAAAAGCAAGTAAAAAATTGAAAAATCCTCATAAAAAACATTATTACTCCATAAAAACTTAAAAATCAGCCTGATTCTTCCACAAACTATAAGTTTTTCCTCTCCCTGGCTTGTCTGAATCCCCCCGGGATACTCATCCAAGCCCTGATTCATGACATTTGGGGGCGGTTCTATTTTGCAATATTCCCTTTGCGGGTGTATATTATGGGGATAACACAATGAAAGAAAAGTTTTGGACCATGAATACCGTTGCCGAATTTGATGAAAAAGGATGTTACTCCTATAAAAAAATCACAGCTGTCACCCTTCCCATTCTTCTGAGTATGCTCATGGAACACCTGATCGGTATGACCGACACGGCGTTTCTGGGCAGGGTCAGCGAAGTGGCACTGGGGGCTTCGGCACTGGGAATGGTCTATTTTCTTGCCTTTTTCGTGCTGGGTACAGGATTCAGTTTCGGCGCCCAGATCATCATTGCCCGCCGGAACGGGGAAAAGAACTTTGAAAGAATCGGGGAAATCTTTTATGCCAGCGGCTTTTTCCTCATACTCCTTTCTCTGCTTCTGGTGGTGCTGATCAAAGCCTTTTCGCCGTCGGTGATGCCTTATCTGGTCCAATCCCCCGATATCTGCCGGGCGACCTGCGAATATCTTGACTACCGGACCTACGGACTTGTTTTCGCTTTCGGTGCGGCGATTTTCAGAGCCTTTTTTGTGGGGATCGCCCAGACAAAGATCCTCACTTACAGCTCACTTGCCATGGTTTTATCCAACATCGTGCTGAACTACGGACTTATTTTCGGCAAATACGGACTGCCCCAAATGGGCATCGCCGGTGCCGCCCTTGCTTCAAGCATTTCCGAAGCCATCTCTTTCGGCTGTTATCTTCTTTACACTCTCAAATATGTGGACCTGAAAAAATACGGATTCAAGATCTCTGCTGCCGCCGCTTTCAATCCGGCGATATTGAAAAATGTTTTCTCCGTCTCTTTCTGGATGATGCTCCAGCCCTTTCTGGCGGTGGGGGTGTGGTTTTTCTTCTTCGTCGCCGTGGAACATCTGGGGGAGCGTTCCCTTGCGGTCATCAATCTGGCGCGCACCCTGTCGGCGCTGCCTTTCATCATCATCCACGCCATTGCGACCTCCGCCAACTCACTGGTGAGCAACCTTATCGGCGAGGGGAAAAGTTCTCAGGTCTGGCGTCTTATCAACAAACTGCTGCTGGCGGGACTCCTCTGCGTCACGCCCCTCATTGCCTTTTACGCTCTCTGCCCAGAACTTTCGGTGCGGATTTTCACCGACAGCTCCGATCTGATCCGGGATTCGGTCAATGTGACCTACATCATGTGCATTGCAAGTTTCATTCAGATCATCGCCTTTATTCTTTTCAACGCCGTTTCCGGAACGGGGGCGATCAAGATGACGGTCGCTATCGAAACGCTCAATCTGGTGCTTTATGCCATTTTCGTCTGGTTCGTCATCATCAAAAGTCGCCCCTCTCCTGCGGTGGCGTGGTCGGCGGAAATCATGTACCAGGGGGTGACAGCGGTTTTAAGTTTCCTCTTTCTTTTCTACGGCAAATGGCAGAACCGGAAACTGTGACAGAAAATTTTTTGTTTAAATCCGTAAAAATCAACATAAAACAGATTGAAAAATTCAATTTCACGAAGTATATTTTAGAAAATAGTGGAAATTAAGGCCGGGAGATTTTGAACACTATGGAATATGATGTCGTTATCGCCGGCGCCGGTCCCGCAGGATTCGGTGCCGCCATGGGGGCTGCCCGTATGGGGAAAAAGGTCCTCATATTTGACCGCAACTCCGGTCCCGGAGGTGTGGCTTCTTATTGCGGATGTCCTGTTTTTTCAGGCTTACGCTCTTTCGTCCCCGAAGAATCAGGGGGGGCCGCCGGAATTTTTGCCAGCTCCATGCAGAACAACTCCATGATCTGGGGCGATGTAAAACTCAACTCTTCGGAGTTTTCCGTAAGCCTCATCATGACCCGTCTGCTGAAACAAGCGGGCGTCGATATGCTCTTTTATGTGGAGCTGACCGATGTTGAACACTGTTGCGACACCATAACTTCCGTCACCGTCACCGGATGCGGCAAACATATCACCATCAAAGGAAAAAGTTTCGTTGACTGCACCGGAGATGCGGTCCTTGCCCACATGGCAGGGGCGGAAACCGTGACCGGCAGCGCCGAAGAAACCATGACCAAGACACTTCTTTTCCGGGTGACAGGCGTTGAAAATTACAATCGTGAACTCTGCGTCAAAGCCTTTGAGGAGGGAAACTTCCCCTATTCCCATCAGGATCGTTTCATGGGGACCCCCGTGGGGGAAAAAGGCGAAGATTTTCTTCTCAACCTCACCGCCGTTTCAGGCTGCGCACAGGACCCCTTTGAGCTGACAAAGATGGATATGGAACTCAAAGAACAGCTCCCCGTTGTCCTTGAATGGGCGAAAAAAACGCTCCCCGGATTCGCCAACTGTCATCTGGTCGCCGTCGCCCCCGTCATCGGTGTCAGAGGCGGCAGAAATATCGTGGGCGTGGAACAGATCACAGAAAATGATCTCCGTGAAAATACTCCCGTCGCCGAACCTGTCGCCATCGGCAAACGCACCTACGGCGAACACTACGTCAAAACCTTCGTGGCGCCCTGGGCGTTCTGGAAAGGGGGCGGTCCCCGTGAAGTGCCTTACGGTGCTTTGCGTTCCGTCAACATCACCAACCTTGCCGCAGGGGGCAGAGGTATCGGCATCGAACCCAAAGCGGTTTCCGCCATCCGTCTCATGCCGGTCTGCATCGCCACGGGACAGGCAGCGGGTATCGCCGCCGCCATGGGATTCCCCGTTTATGCGGAACTCCGTCAGGAACTTGTCAGACAGAAATGTAAGTTTGAAATAAAAAAGGAACAATAAGTCAATGAAGCACAGACATTTCACTCTCATCGAACTGCTGGTCGTCATCGCCATTATTGCCATTCTCGCCGCCATGCTGTTGCCCGCTTTGCAGCAGGCACGGAACAGGGCGAAAAGTATCCAATGCGTCAACAACTTCAACACCTCGGGCAAGATTTTCAACACCTACGCCAACGACCATCAGGATATGATCCCCTACTATGTCGGCACATCCTACCTGACCAACTGGGCGGGCAAGATCATGGAACACTACTGGATCGGTATGACCTCCAACCACCGTTACAGCGGTCTTGTGATCAACAACGGCAAGACTTACTTGCACTCCTACGCCTGTCCCTCCCTTGAGCCGACTCCCCGTTCTTATTACTGGACCTCCAACAAGTGGTTGATCTCACACGGATTGAACTATTACTTCATAGGTTGGTATTCCGGTCCCGACAAGGATCCCCGTCTCCGGAAACGGACCGTCTGGCGTCACCCCTCACAGCTGATGATCATGGTTGATGCCATCACGCCTACGGTCTCACCCACCACGCCTTTTGACAATGCGCCTACAACCGCAGATCAGAAATGTATGGAAGCCCGCCACAGCGGCGGTGTCAATGTGCTTTTCGGTGACGGTCATGTCGGCTATTTGAAACGGGGTGCCGTTCCCACTGCCAACCAATACCGGAAAGCTTTCTGGTATCCTTATGCTGAAACCGGTTCCTGGTTCTGAGGCTTGAAATTAAGGAGATTTACATGAAGAAAGGTTTCACACTTATTGAGCTGCTGGTTGTCATTGCCATTATTGCAATCCTCGCCGCCATGCTGCTGCCCGCTTTGCAGCAGGCACGGAACCGGGCAAAAAGCATCCAGTGCGTGAACAACTTCAACACTTCGGGCAAGATTTTCAACACCTACGCCAACGACCATCAGGATATGATCCCCTATTATCCCGGGACGAGCTACCTGACCAACTGGAAAGGTTACATCATGGCGGACTACTGGCTCAATATGACCTCAAACCACCGTTACAGCGCTCTTGTGATCAAGGACGGCAAGACCTACTTGCACTCCTACGCCTGCCCCTCTCTTGAGCCGACTCCCCTTGCGGCTTTCTGGAACTCAACCAAGTGGTTGATCTCCCACGGGTTGAATTACAACTTTGAGGCATGGTATGCGGCTCCCGACAAGAATCCCCGTTTGCGGAAACGGCCAGTCTGGCGTCATCCCTCACAGCTTATGATTATGGTTGATGCCGTCACTCCCACGGTCTCATCCACCACGCCCTTTGATAATCCCCCCACCAACAACGAACAAAAACGTATGGCAGCCCGTCACAATGACGGTGTCAATGTGCTTTTCGGCGATGGTCACGTGGGCTACCTGAAACGGAGCGCTGTTCCCACGGTCAACCAATACCGGAAAGCCTTCTGGTATCCTCTTGCAGAAACCGGTTCCTGGTTCTGAAACTTAAAATCAAGGTATTTACATGAAGAAAAAATTTACCCTCATCGAACTGCTCGTCGTCATCGCTATCATCGCCATTCTCGCCGCCATGCTGCTGCCCGCTTTGCAGCAGGCACGGGCAAGGGCGCAGTCCACAGCGTGTATTTCAAACCTGAAAAACCTCTATCACGCCCTTTCCTTTTACGCCGATGCCAACAAGGATTTTTTCCCTGCGGCAAACAGTACCGTCTATTATGCGGAACGGAAGAAAAAATACACCTACTTTGGCTGGACCGCCGTGCTTGCCATGTACAAACTGCTGCCTGAATACAAAAAAGGCAGCAAATCCAACATCTACCTCTGCCCCACGGGAACTTATCCCGGTGCCACAAGTCAGGGCTGGGATGATGCCGGTTCCGTTTCATACGGCCTTGCCAAAGGCATCGAGGGCTGGGGCAAACTGGCCTACTACGAACCTGCCGACACCTATTATCACGCCAACCGTATCGAGTTCCTTTCTCCTGAGAAGCGCAACGCCATTCTGGGCGGCGACAGTATCCACACCAAAAGCCTCTATCAGTCCAACGCTCTTTACGTCAAAGACCCCTCAGTGACCAATCGTGCCGTGGGAATCGGCGGCAACCGTGCGCTTCACATGCGCCACAACAATCAAGCCAATGTTTTTTATCCTGCGGGACACGTCAAGAGTCTTTCAAAGTCCCAGATCACTCCTGATACCTGGCTGGTGTATGCCGGTGCCGTCAATCCCGGCGCACAGTGATCCAACGCTCAACTATCAAGGAAAAATCCCTTATGAAAAAATTCCTGTTTTCTCTCCTTTCGGTTGCGGCACTTTCTCTTGCCGCAGAAGTTGAGTTGACCGCCTTCAAAAAAGCCTCCAACTCCTGGAACGATGCCTTTGCAGCGGCTGTTGCAAAAGAAAGAACGGTGAAGATCCCCAAGGGCAAATACACCTTTTCCAAACCGATCGTTCTCAATGCTGATCTGCACCTTATCTTTGCCGAGGGCGCCGAATTTGACTTCAAGGTCAGCCCCGCCATCAGCCTCACTGCCGGAACGCTCCGCATGGAAAGCTCCGGCGCAGGAGCCATTATCGCCAGCAATGCCAAATTCAAAGGCTTCGGACCCGGCGAAAGAGGGGCAATGATCGACCTGAGCCACAGCGGCAAAGACCCCAAAAAGGCCCCTGCATCACTCATTATGCGCAACATGGAACTGCGGGGCGCGATCTGTGTTGACGGCTCCAACCGCCGTACACCTCCTGAAAAACTGGGCGTCATCGACATTGAAAAATGCCGTTTTTACGCCGGTGAACGGGGCATTGATATCCTCTGTTCTTCCATTGAATCCGTCAGAGTTGTGGAAAGCCGTTTCACCAATGGAAATGTCGGTATGCAGTTCAATGCCGCCATTCCCGGCGGAGCTTATGTCTGCGGCAATATCCTGCGCAACATCGGCCGCAGTGCCATTATGCTGGGCAAGGGCGGACAGATCGCTCAGGGGTGTACCACCCATCTTTCCAACGCCATCGTCCACGACAACCAGATCCTCAAAGGGGGACACGGTGCCACCACGAAACATACCTATATCCACGGCATCCTGATCTACGGACACAATGTTTCCGTGCAGGGGAACATCGTCCGTGACTTCCACCGGGGCGTCCCCGTCCCCGGCGCCCGCTGCGGACACCACCTCATTGAAAACGGCAAGATCTTCCGTGAGCGCACCCAGACCCGGAACGGCAAGCGGGTCCGTCTGGCGGGTTCCGCCATCTATCTCAAAGCCAACCGTGCCATTGTCCACAGCAACATCTGCACCAACTCCGGCTGGCGCTCGGTCATCGAAATCAAAACCGGCGGAAAAGAATATTACACCTCCGTCGTCAACAACGTGGTTGACGGCAAAGCCCTTGCCATTGACGAAAGTTTCGCCTTTGAATGCAACAGCGGCCGCTCCCTGTGGGCGAACAACATCGTTTATGATGTCCCTCATCAGGCATTTGTTGTCCGCAGCGGTTATGAAAACTCCTTTATGAACAATCTTGTCGTCAACGCCCGTGTGGGATTCGCCCTTTCCGGCAGAACTCCCGGTCAGAACGAACTTATCAACGGCAACCGTTTCATTGACGTCCAGTACCCCGTCGCCCTCGACGGCAAAACGCCCCGCAACGCAGGGGGGCTGGATGTCCACTTCATGCCTCCTTCACATGTCGATCCCGCCACGGAACTGCCCGAACCCTCTCAGAAACATGCGGGCCGCATGGTCGTCAGGGGAAGCTCCATTTACTATTGCGTCAACAACGGCAAAGAGTTTGTCTGGATGGAACTTGCCGGTAAAGCACTCCCCAAAAAACAGTGGCGCATCACAGGACCTGAACTGGTTCTCAACGCCGACCAGTCCGGCAAAGATGCACTCCCCGACAGCCTCAACAGCCCCATCCACCCCGGATGGACCTGCACCATGCGCAGTGCCAATGAAAAGCCCCTGAACCCCGCCGACGGGCATATCACCTTTGATACCAAAAACTTCCTCACAGGCGACCGTTCTCTGAAATTCCTTTTCAAGGGAACCACCGGCGAATTTTCCCTGCGCCAGCCTTTGCGCCTTGCCCCCGGCAAACGCTACCGCGCCACCGCAAAAGTCAAGGGCGAAGAACCCCGCAACTGGAGATTGGAAGTGGTCCTGCCCAGCGGTTTCTCTGAACAGATCCGCGCCGAAGAAGATCAGAAGTGGCAGACGCTGACCGTGGATTTCACCCTGCCCCCCAATGCGGGACACTGTACGCTGATCATGCGGGGTTCCAAGACCAGCGAAGGCAAATCCCTGTGGCTCGACTCTGTTTCCATCCGTGAACTTCAGGATGCCTCCCTGCCTCCTCCGCCCCCGCCCCGGGAACGCAAGGTCATCGGCAAAGAACTGCTCTCTTACACTTTCAAGCCGGGTGCCCTGCCCCCCAGGTGGAACATTGCCCCTAACGGTAATGTCCAGTTCAAAATCGAAGATTCCAACACGCTGGCGTTCAGCACCAAAAACAAAAAAGGCGGAATCATCCTCGGTCTGCACCCCGTCGTCAAAGGGGGGAAAAGCTACCGTTTCGCCCTCGAAATGAAGCTCGACCGCCCCGGACTTGCCGCTCCCAGTGTCAAATGGGGCAAGACCCAGTTTTCCGCAAAGGTCATGCCGACGACCCAGTGGCAGAAATGCCATGTGGACTTCGACCTGCCCGCAAATGAATCCAAGCCCGGTCTGCGGGTCTGGGCGGGCTCCCCTGCCCCCGGTGAATTCATCCGGGTCAGAAATCTTTCTCTGAAAGAGATCGAAAAATAAGTCTCTCCGGCGGCAGTTGTCAGAAATTGCCGCCTTTTTTATGATTTGAATAGGAAATATCATTATGGAACCCTATAACGCCAATCCTGAACGCTACGATCTCATGCCCTGCCGCCGCAGCGGAAAAAGCGGTGTGATCCTGCCCCAGGTCTCTCTCGGTCTGTGGCACAACTTCGGCAGTGTGGACTCATACGACAACGCCCGTGCCATGCTGCGCCGGGCCTTTGATCTGGGTATCTTTCACTTTGACCTTGCCAATAACTACGGACCTGTCCCCGGTTCTGCGGAAGAAAACTTCGGCAAGATCTTCAAGGAGGACTTCACCAGACACCGTGACGAACTGCTCCTTTCAACCAAAGCCGGATTCCGCATGTGGGAAGGTCCCTACGGCGAGTGGGGGTCACGCAAAAACCTCATCGCCAGCTGCGATCAGAGCCTGAAACGGATGCAGGTGGATTATGTGGATATCTTTTACCACCACCGTCCCGATCCTGAAACGCCTGTGGAAGAAAGTATGCAGGCCCTTGACTACATCGTCCGCAGCGGCAGGGCCCTTTATGTGGGGATTTCCAACTACTCCACCGAAGATGCCGCCAAAGCCTTCGCCATTCTGCGGGAACTGAAAACCCCCGGAGTCATCTATCAGGGCCGTTTCAACATGCTGGGTCGTCACCACGAAGAGAACGGCATGTTCGACATGCTCTCATCAACAGGCGTGGGTGCGATCTGCTTCTCCCCCCTCGCCCAGGGGGTCTTAAGCACCAAATATCTCCAAGGCATCCCCGCCGGTTCACGGGCGGCGCGGAACCATTTTCTGAAAGAGGCCTCTCTCACAGAGGAGCTGCTCCAAAAGGTGCAGCGTCTCAACGCCATCGCCCAGAGCCGTTCCCAGACGCTTCCCCAGATGGCACTTTCATGGATCTTGAGCCGCAAAGGCATCACTTCGGTCCTGATTGGAGCAAGTTCCCCCGGACAGATTGCCGAATGTGCCAAAGCTCCGGAAAACACCCTTTTCTCTGAGGAAGAAAATAAAGCCATCGATGCCGTCTGTCTGGGCTGAAAATTTATCGTACCGCCCCTTTTCTGCCGGAAAATCAAAAAGGGCTTTTCAGAGGAATGATCCCTTTGAAAAGCCCTTTTATTTCTGATATCTTTACTCTGTCACGCAATCAAGATGGCGTTTCACTTCGTCAAAATCGGTGTATTTCAAGATGCCCTTGACCAGTCCCGAATGGGGCTGAGGAACCACCTCTTTTTCCATAAGTGAAGCAAAATTCACCGTTTCATCCAGAAATTTGACCTTCACCTTGCACTCTTCAAAGTAAAGTGCCGCCAGTGCTGCGGGGAACATGCCCTGCCCCCGGGCGACAAGTTCGATCTCTTTGACTTCACCGCCTGAGGCGATGAGTTTCAACGCCCCCAGAATGTCACGGACACGGCCCGCCGCATAGGGACGCCCCAGCATGTTGCCGCACGCCCAGAAGTGGTAATCGTATCCGTAATATCCGAAAGCCGCCCTGCCCACATGATCGACGGCATTGAGCATTTCAGGCTGGGACTCATGCTGTTCGGGGTCGCCCCACCAGTTGTAAACATCACATGAACCGGGGGTGACAGCCCCCACGCCCCGCATATCGAGGGCAAAACGCTGCAACTCATTTGCAGGAAGTTCTGCAAGTTCGCTCATGGCATCCCGGTGGGGGATGAAAAGCATGACCTTTTCACCGGTGCTTCCCAGATGATAACAGGTAAGAGGATCGTAATCACGATAGAGGATGGACATAAGTCTTCCCTTTTCGGTCTCAAGTCCGAAACGCCCGAAATAGGTCTCGTGCGCCTGTTTGTAAATACGCAGGTTTCTGAAATAAGGCACTTGCACACTGTCGATCTCAAGGATCTCTGCCAATGCTTTTTTGCGCTCTTCAAAGGGGATCTTTGCACGTTCTTCCGCCAGGCGTGCCGCCTTTTCAGCCATAAAGGTGCGGGGATGCTTTGCCCCGGGGAGATCGTGGACATTGCCGGTCGCCGTGCAAAAAAGCTCTTCTTCGCTGTCAGCAGGCGGTTCAGATTCTTCGGCATAACGCCAGTTCAGCCCCAGATGTTTGGTGAAGAACTTGTACATGGCATCCCGGTTGGTGTCATGGTATCCGTGACCATAGGCACCGAGGAAGGTTTCAACATTTTCCTCTTTTCCCAGAAGTTTGTAGAACTTTTTCACCGTTTCATAGGTCTCTCTGGTCCCCCGGGGATCGAAAAAGTCGTTCCGCTGTCCCAGAATCAGATGGGGACGCGGTGCATAAGCGATCATCAGATCGGGCATTTCAAGGCCGGCACCGGGAACGCCCGGCGGCTCCTGTTCGGCGCAGCAGGGCAGTTCATTTTCCACATTGTGCCGCCAGCTGGTCAGATAGCAGCTGGGAGCAACCGCCGCCGGACGATCATCCATCGCCGCCACAAAAGCCGACATGTTGCCGCCACCGGAGTTGCCTGTAACACCGATGCGTTTCACATCCACTTCGGGCAGAGCGCAGAGGGCATCGAGCATACGCAAGGCATCAAAAAGACACCATGAGGAATAGGATTCCCCCACCAGATCGAACTGACGGGCGATCATATTGTGCTGCCAGACACATCTTTTCCCCATATCGGCGCTTTCGCCTTTACCGTAAAGGGCTTTTTCCCCCTGTCCGGAGGGGTCAAAGGTCAGGACAGCTGCGCCGTTGCGGGCAAGAACGGCGCAGCTCAGGCGATAGGTGGAACAGGCTTTGCCCTCTTCGGCGTGTCCGCAGAGATAGAGAACTCCGGGGATCCTGCCCTCAATGGTCTCAGGCATATAAAGCGAAGCTGCCACAAAATCACCGGGACGGATCTCGTAAAGCATCTTTCTGATATAAAACCCCTCGTGGCGGATCACGCCGCACTCTGTGGCACGGGGAGCTGCGCCCCGTTCAGGAAGAGCAAAACATTTGCGCAGTTTTTCACGCACTTCAATCTGATACGCCCGAGCCTCTTCCGGCGTTTTCAGTGCGGCAAGGCGTGCTTCATGGGCTTCAAAGTTTTTGCGGAAAAGGTCAACATAATAGTCGTTGACAGCCTGAGTATAATAGCTTTTCATAAATCAACTCCTTTTTATATCACGCCTCTGCCTTCCGGAGACAGTGGCTGTTTACAGCATGGCGGAACAAGTTCCGGCACACCCAATAGAGAACGGCTCCGTTCACGATGCAAACGACGGCCCATGAGACAGGATAAGAGACCATAAGGTTTTCCATAGTGGGTGAAAGAGGGAAGATCCAGTACACCCAGCCGATACGGAGGACACATACCCCCATCAAAGTGACAATGGTGGGCTTTATGGAGTGTCCCAGACCGCGCAGCGCACCGCTGATAACATCCATTGCACCGCAGAGGAAATAGAGTGTCAGAAGTATTTTCAGACGGATCATGCCCCAGCGGATGACTTCAGCATCGGTACTGTATATTTTCAGCAGAGGAACGCCGAAAATGTACACCCCCCACCCCAGCAGGAACGATACGACAAACGAACAGGCAAAGCACCACCCGATGCTCCGGGCGATCCTTTTGTATTTATGGGCGCCGCTGTTCTGTCCGACAAAGCTGATGGCGGTGTAGTAATAGACCGAACAGGCAACATAAACGATGCTTTCGATACTGCCTGCGGCAGCCATGCCCTCGATGGCCTCAGCACCGAATGAGTTGATGGAGGATTGGATGACCAATGTCGAAAGTGAAAAGAAAGAGCCCTGAATCCCGGCAGGCAGACCGATCCGGAGCATCTCCTTGAAAACGGGTCCGTCGATTTTGATCGCTTTCCACATGAGTTTGCTGGCATCCCGTGCCGTTCCGAGGGCATAGATCGCCAGAAATGCCGCAAGGGCATTGGAAATCATGGTCGAAAGTCCCACACCCATGATGCCCCAGTGCAGCACCGGAACAAAAAGCAGATTGAGCAGCACCTTGACGACTCCGGCAATGATCATATAGGTAAGAGGCCGCCTGGTATCCCCCAGAGCCCGCAGGATGGCACTGCCGAAGTTGTAAAAGATGATGAAAGGTATTCCGGCACAATAGATCTGCATGTAAAGTGTGGAGTTGTCAAGAATATCTTCCGGCGTGGACATCATCCGCAATACAGAGCGTGATATCAGCAGTCCGATGACCGTCATAACGATACCGCCGTAAAGACCGATCGCCGCCGCCGTGTGGATCGTCCGGCTCAAGCGCAAATTATCTTTGGCTCCGGTGTATTGGGCGGCAAGGACATTGGCTCCCACGGAAATACCGAAAAAGATGTTCAAAATCAGGACGGTAAAACCTCCCGTCGCCCCCACTGCCGCCATGGAACCTTTATCGGCAAACTGCCCCAGCACCACCAGATCTGTCGCCTGAAAAAGCAGCTGCAATACATTGGTTATGGTCAGGGGGACAGCAAAAAGAATGATCTTTTTGAAAAGGGAACCATGACACATGTCTATCTGGAATTTGTTTCCGGAACTCATTTTACAGCTCTCCGTTCTTTATTTTTTCACCGCCGGGAAACGGAGAGTATTATTCCGGATAACAGCTTCACGCTCAAAGTCGATGGCCATGTGGCGGGCATTGTGTCCGAAAGGCAGATTGCGGTAGACGGGGATCTTCAGCTTCGTGGAGAACTCCTTGAGGATCGGGTCGATCAGCTCCTTTTTCCCGCTTCTGAGAAAATGTCCGAAAACCACGCCTGAAGCCCCCTTGAAAAAGTTGTTTTTCAAAAGTTCATCAAGATCATTGCGGATTTTTTCAGGGGTGCTGTTGACACATTCGATAACGATGATCCTGCCGCAAGTTTCCATGCCGTATTTGGCTCTGACACAGCGGACAAAACGGCTGAGGAGTCCTGCAAGCATCTTACCCGAACAATCGCCGGGGACAAGAGGTTTCAGTTTGATGGGAGGGAGTTCTTCGCCGTGGAACATCTTTTTCACCAGAGGAATGATGGCATGATTCAGCCCCGGCAGAGAAGACAACACCTGACCTGCCACAGGCCGTCCATAGCCTTTGGCGTTCATGGCACAAAGCAGCATGGTCACATCGCTGTATCCCATGAGATAAAGATCGCGTCTTTTTTCAAGTTTCTTCCAGTTGATATTGGCGACCAGAGCCTCAGTTCCGGAGCCGCCCCGGGTGCAGATGATCATATCGATTTCCTTATCGTTCCATGCGGCTTCAAAATCCCTGGCCCGCAGTTCGACGGGGATCGCAGTGTAAGGATTTTTTTCCACACCTTCCGGACGGGTGAAGGCATGGGGAAAAACCTTGACTTTGTACCCGGCTTTGCGCAGCAGAGCGATTCCGGCGTTGGCACTCCGGACACTTGGGTAAGAGGCAGGAGTGATGATGCCGATGGTCTTGACATGAGCTGGAAACACGCCGGTATAATCCCGTGCGCCCCCTTTGATCTTGACGATTTCAGGATCGCTGTTATTGGCGGGCGCGCCCTGAAGCATCAGGAAAAAGAGGGATATCAGCAAGAAACAAAAGATTTTTTTCATATCATATTTCTCCGTAAAAGATTCAGCAAGCCTTTTTCTTTGATTGTTTGTAAAGCAGTAAAAGTCCCAGTGTCAGAAAGACCGGAAAAATCGTTGCGGCCAAGAGACCGTTTTTCAAATTTTCTCCGGTAAGTTCAGCCACTTTCCCCACCAGAACAGGTCCGGCAGTGGCGCCCAGATCCCCCGCCAGTGCGAGAAAAGCGAACATGGCAGTACCGCCAGCGGGACACATCCGGGAAGAAAGGCTGATGGTTCCCGGCCACATGATACCCACCGCAAGACCGCAGAAAGCACATCCGAACAATCCCAGCACCGCAAGAAAGGAAAGGGAAGCCAGCAGATAGCAGATGACGGCACAGAAGCCGCAGAGAAGCATTGTTTTGACCAGATCCATTTTTTCGCTCATCTTGCCGTAGACCATACGGGCGACCCCCATGAAGGCGGCAAAGAGACAGGGACCCGCCAGATCCCCCGTCACTTTGGAAACCTTCAAAGCGGATTCGGTGAAAGCCGAAGCCCACTGGCACATGGTCGCCTCAGAAGAGCCGGCGCAGATCATCAAAAAGATCATGCCCCAGAACATGGGAACACTCAACAGCTGCCGGATACTCAAGTTCCCGCCCTCTTCCCCCAGTTTCTCAATGGGACAGCTGATAAAGTTCACGGCGTTCCAGAGGGGGATCAACGCCCAGAGAATGGTCAGGATCTTCCAATTGGCAAGTCCGAAAATGGCAAAGAAGCAGGTCGATCCCAGAATCACGCCGACGGCGCCCCAGCAGTAAAAGGAGTGGAGCAAACTCATGACGCCTGCTTTGTTTTCGAAAGGACAGGCTTCAACGATGGGACTCAGCAGAACTTCGATCAAGCCGCTGCCGATGGCATAAAGTCCCACGGCAATCAGGATCCCTGCAAAGGGACTGGGCATCAGCTCCGGCAGGATGGTCAAAGCCACCAGCCCCGCCGAAGAGAGAACCTGTGAAGCAATCACGCAGAGCCGGTATCCGACACGGTCGGCAAACTTGGCAGCGACGATATCCACAAGGAGCTGGGTAAAATAGAAAACCAGAGGGATCAGGGCGATTTTTTCAAGAGTGATCCCGTAAGTTCCCTTAAAAGTCAGAAAGAGCAAAGGGGTGAAATTCGCGGAAATCGCCTGAGTTACAAATCCGAGATAACAGGCGGTCAAAGTTTTTTTATAATTTTTCTGCTGACTCATAATGTCTCCATGATCATATTAGTGACAGTCCGGATAATATACCCTCTCAACGGAAAGAATTCAAAGAAAAAAGTAAAAAAAGAGTGGAAAAATCCCCCCTTGCGAAAAGCCTTTTCCCTCAGTCATTCCCCAACCGAACTGCAATTTCGCAGGAGCAGTAAGTTTCTCCCCGGCAAAGTGGGACTTATAAAGCGGCGCACAGAAATATATCTGTGTCATTCTATGTATGTCTATGATAAACAATATGTTGTTTCTTCTGAATTTCCGCTTGACAAATTGGATGACGGATGGTATATTATCCGGGGATTGCAGTCAAGTAAGTAAGTAAATAAAAAGGCTCAATTTTTGGGATGGCTTTCCGCAACCGGGCAGGATGTTTTACGCCCCGGAAGATATGACAAACGGAGCAATCAAGTTGCAGTCATCTTATTAACAATGACTTATATAGAATAATACCAATTATTTACAAAGAGATGTAAAAGGAGGATATCAATATGAATCGGCGGGACTTTCTTAAAGGAGCTTTGACTCTTGCGGCTCTTATGCCGGCAGCAAAACTCAGCAGCGGGATCGGAATTTCCAAAAGCTCAGGAAATATTTCTGCCGATTTGCTTTTTACCAATGTGGAGCTTTATGACGGTACCGGAAAAGCTCCATTTATGGCGGATGTCGCAGTAAAAGATGATAAAATCGTTCAAGTTGCCGCCTCCGGCACTTTGAAACGCACCGGCTGTACTGTGATCGACGGTCACGGCAAGGCGCTTGTTCCCGGATTCATTGATGTCCATACCCATTCTGACTCTGCGGTCTTCCGTATTCCTTCTGCGGACTCCAAACTGATGCAGGGGGTGACGACCGATATTTCGGGCAACTGCGGGACCTCCTACTATCTCCGCGGCGCCAGAAGCGCCAAAGGCAAGCTGAAAAAGATGTACGGTAATTTCAGTGCTTATTTGGATGTGGTCGAACAGGCTGCTCCGGCGGTAAATGTCGCCCATCTCTGCGGACACAACTCTTTACGCCTCCACGTTATGAACTACGAAAACCGTCCCCCCACCCGCGAAGAGCTGCGCCGCATGAAAGAGCTTCTGGCGGATGCGCTTGCCAACGGTGCCGCCGGATTTTCTTCCGGCCTCTATTATCTGCCGGGCAAGTATGCAGCCACCGATGAAGTCAAAGAGCTTGCCACGCTCCTCAAGGGGACCGGAAAACCTTACGTTACCCACATACGAAGCGAAAGCGACACTGTGCTTGAGGCCCTCGCCGAAGCCATCGAGATCGCACGCTCCGGCGACAACAATCTGCAAGTCAGCCACATCAAGACCTGCTTTGCCCGTAACTGGAAGAAACTGGACAAGATGTTTGAGATGATCGCTGAGGCGCGCAGGTCCGGAATGAATGTCATGGCTGACCGTTATCCCTATGTTTACAGCAGCACCTCTCTGAAATCCATCGTTCCGAGTCCTTTTGACAAGGCAAATCCTTCTGAACTTTACGGAAGATTGAAAGTCGACGCCTCCTATCGGGCCAAGCTGCTGGAGGCGTTTCATGCCAGAGGCAGAAAGGATATGGACAGAGTGCTTCTGGTCCGTTCTCCGTTTCCTGAACACCGTCCCTACTACGCTAAAAACATGGTTGAGATCGGCAAGATGATGGGAGGTATTTCACCTCAGGAAGCCGTTGTGAGACTGCTTTCTTCGGGAGGCTCCCCCTCCGCAGCGTTCGGCAGTATGAACGAGGAGAACATGAAACGAATTCTTGCCGATCCTTACGTTGTCTGCGGCAGTGACAGTTCCATTTTCTCCAGAAGAAGCGGAGGTGGACATCCCCGTGCATTCGGTTCATTTCCTCTCTTTTTCCGCATAGCGTCCCAGAGCTGTCCCTACGCTGAAGTCATCCGCAGGATGACAAGTCTCCCTGCCGCCAAGTTCAACATCCGCGGCAGAGGCGTTATCGCCCCCGGATTTTTTGCGGACATGGTTCTGCTCGACCTCAAAGAATACGACAGCAAGGCGGATTTTACCGTCAGCAATCGTGTGCCGACTGGAATTGACTCCGTCTACGTCAACGGAAAACTTGCTTACTCTCCCGACTCCGCTGCCAAAACGTTCCGGGCGGGCAAAGTTCTCCGCATCAAGTAAGAAGTAATTTCTGAACGCCGGACCTGACGGGACTCTCCAACAGGTCCGGCAGGAACGCCATGCCATTCCCGGCACCTATTTTCCCCGACACCTGCAAGTCAACAGAAAATGGTTGTCACCATTCTATGTATACCCATGACAGACAATATGTTATTGTATAAATTACACTCTTCTGAAACATTGAGCAAAAATTAAATAATGCCCGCGGAGAATAAACGTGGAGAGATTGTTATGCTTGAAAAATTAAAACAGAAGATGGTTAAAGAAACAACAAGAAAAAAAAAGACCGTTTGGGGCGTATTTTGGATAATTTTCCTTATAACAGGTTTTGTTTTTCCGTTACTTACTATTTTTGACTATTCATTTTCTTGGACATGGCCAAGCTTGCGTAAGTATTTTTTTCTATTTTCCTACATTTGTTTTTTCTTCTGGCTCATACTTAGAATAGCATTTCAAACATGGTATTACCATAAGAAATAGAAAGATGTATACATCAATAAATTGGTGCCATTCTATGAAACAATATATTGATTTATGAGTTGTGATTAAATTATTTTTAACGGATTGACTTTAGGTCTATTAAACAATACACAAGATTTTGTAAAAAAAACAGGCACTTATATGAATAAAAGCACAGCTACAGTGATATTGATTGTATTATATGTCTTCGGCATAACATTAGTGCCAATGTTATATTATGTTGCCCAAGAGTATTATGAAAGCATATATTTTTTCGTATTTGCGTTTCCAATATCCTTATTCGCAAATTATATCTTTATTGTTAATATTATAATTACAAAGGTAATAAAGAATATTAAACAATCTGATACGCAAAAAAGACAATAATTAGGATTTTAGTAAGTTTGACTCAAGGCAGTTTCGATGATTGATTATAATAACCACAAAACAAACAATCATGAAAGGAAACAGCCCTCATTGAAAATGTAGCGCAAAAAAACGAAAATTCAATCACCGGGGCGATAAAAATTGACGAAAAAGAGGTGTTTGACCATTTGGACACCCTTGTCCGGCAGTCTGTGGAGGAAACGATCAACTCTTTGCTGGATGCAGAAGCAGACGCAATCTGCAATACCAACCGCTATCAGCGGAGTCCTGACCGGCTTGATACCCGGGCAGGATCCTACAAGCGCAAGTACCTGTCATTCATTGGGTAAAATCAAGACATAAAAAAATCCAGCCATAAAGGACTGGATTGCAGGTCATAATATAGTGCAGATAGCGTTGTATTGCAAACGGATAAACTCTCATTTTCCATTTTTTTACATCATACGGAGCGTAAGCGAAGTGCTTCATATCGGAATGAAATGGCGATGCTTCATATTGTGGAGCTTTAGCGGCTTGTCGCGGCGTAATGAAATGAAGACGGAAACAATGCTTCATCGTCAGGCTTTTATGAAGCACGGCTGCGCCGTATGAAGCAATCCTTCGGATTATGAAGCACCGCTGGTGCGGTATGAAGCGAAGCCTGACGGCTTCATGTTTTTTTGCCTTGGAATCAAGGCAAAAAAATGGTCGGGGTGGCGGGGATCGAACCCGCGACTTTCTGCTCCCAAAGCAGACGCGCTAAGCCACTGCGCTACACCCCGTTCAGGAATAACTCTTCTATAATATACCTCTTCTTGAAACTTTTTTCAACTCAATGCAATGCTTTTTTTCTTTTTTTTATGAGGATTCAATCTTGACTTTTTTTTCAAGGGATTGTATATTAGCTCAATCACTCAGAGGGATATTACCCCCTGTTGAAAAAGGCTTCTTCCAAACCATAAAACAGAGGAAAAGAAAATGAAACCTGTCAGAATCGGTATCATCGGTTGCGGCATCATGGGAACCAACCATTTGAAGATGCTCAAAGAACAACCTGAAAATTATCAGGTCACTGCTCTTTGCGATGTGAATCCTGAAAGATTCAACTCCGAAGAAGCCAAGGGCATCGCCACATTTACCGACTATCACGAACTTATCAATTCAGGACTTTGCGACATCGTGGCTGTGGCAACACCGCACCCTCTTCACGGCGAGATCTCCATGGCGGCGTTCCGCAAGGGACTCCATGTCATGTGCGAAAAGCCGCTGACTGAATCCGTTTCAAAAACCGATGCCCTGCTGGAAGCGGCAAAAGAGGCAGGCACCGTCTTTTCTACCAACTTTTCCATGCGTACGGCTTCTGTCAACAATGTGATCAAAGAGATGCTCGATAAAGGCGAACTGGGCAATATCATCAGAGTCGACTTCGTCTGCACCAACTGGATCCGCAGCCAGAAGTACTACGACATGCAGAGCTGGCGGGGACGCTGGCTGGGTGAAGGCGGCGGCGTGCTGATGAATCAGGCGCCCCATAATCTGGACCTGCTCCACTGGTGGTTCGGCGAAATGGAAAGCGTCCGGGGGACCCTCAACAGCCGTCTGCACGATATCGAAACCGAAGACGAAGTCGAAGCTACCTTTATCAGCAAAAAAGGATTTCCCATCCGCTTTTACGCCAACACCGGCGAAGTCCCCGGTATCGACCGCATCGAGATCGTGGGCGACAAAGGTACACTGCTCCGTGACAAAACAACGCTCCGCTTCATAAAATTGGAGCACTCCATTTCTGAACACCTTGCAGGCGATGCCCCCTTCCCCAACGCTCAAAGCGAAGCCGTCGAGATCCCCGTCCCCGAAAAACCACGGGGCGCTGGCGTGATCTGGAAAAATATCGCCGATGCCATTGAAAACAACGCGCCCCTCATCGCCCCCGGAAATGATGCGATCGCCGCCGTCGAGTTTGCCAATGCCATCACCCTTTCGCACTTTACTCAGCAGAGTGTTAAATTCCCCATCGACCGCAAGGCGTATGATGAACTTTTACAGGATCTTATCGAACACAAAAAAGGATTGAAATAAATTATGGAACAAAAACGTTTTATCTTTTTCGGTGCTCATCCGGATGATCCCGATATCCTTTTCGGAGGAACCGCTTACAAACTGGCAAAAGCCGGGCATTCGGTCAAGTTCGTCTCTGTCACCAACGGCGACAGCGGACACTTCAATATGAAACGCGAAGAACTTGCCGCCGCCCGGGCTGTCGAAGCTCAAAGATCCGCTGAAGTCCTGGGGATCGCTGAATATGAGATATTCCCCCTCCACGACGGCGAACTGGAACCTAATGTTGAAAACCGCAAGCGGATCATCCGCTGTATCCGCGAATTCAAACCCGATGTGGTCCTGACACACCGGCTTTGCGATTATCATCCTGACCACCGGGCCACGGCGCAGCTGGTGCTGGATTCAGCTTACATGATCACAGTTCCCCTTTGCTGTCCCGAAGTGCCTGTCCCTGAAACGATTCCGGTCTTTGCTTACAGCTTTGACCGCTTCATCCATCCCCGTCCCCAGCGCGCCGATGCCGCCATTGAGATCGACTCCGTCATCGACATCAAAGCCGCCGCCATGGCGAACCACTGCACCCAGTTCTATGAATGGCTCCCCTGGGCGGACGGCGACAAAGATTTCGACGTCACAAAACTCAATGAGGAAGAACGCAAAAATCACATCATGAAGTGGAATCAGAGATTCCGCATCGCCGCCGACAACGGCAGAGAGACTCTGAAAAAGGTCTACGGCGAAGAAATGGGTTCCGGTGTGGTCTATGCCGAAACCTTTGAACAGTCGGACTATTCCCGCCAGCTCCCCCCTGAGGAATTCGCCCGTCTTTTTCTGCCCTGAAATAAATCAAAACCCTATGGAGATCATATCATGAAAGAAAAACGTATCATATTTTTCGGTGCCCATCCTGACGATGCGGACATCCTTTGCAGCGGCACTGCCATCAAACTGGCAAAGGCAGGTCACAAGGTGAAGTTTGTTTCCTGCACCAACGGCGATACGGGACACTTCAAACTTTCCCGTGAGGAAACGGCAAAGATCCGTGTCGAAGAGGCCCGGCAGGCAGGTATTGCTTCCGGCATCGCTGAATATCAGGTCATCGAAGATCAGAACTGCGGTCTGGAACCCACCCTTGCCAACCGTATCAGGATCATGCGTATCCTGCGCAGCTGGAATCCCGATCTGGTCATCACCCATCGTCTCTGCGACTATCATCCCGACCACCGTGCCACGGCGCAGCTGGTGATGGACTGCGCATATACCTGCATGGTCCCCCACTTCTGCGAAGACACCCCCATTCCCGATCAGGTTCCGGTTTTCGCCCACAGCTTTGACCGTTTTCAGGATCCCCGTCCCCTGCGCGCCGATGCTGCCATTGAGATCGACTCCGTTATGGATCAGAAACTTGCCGCCATGGCGTGCCACCGTTCCCAGTTCTACGAATGGCTTCCCTGGGCGGACGGCGACAGAGATTTCGATGTCACAAAACTCAATGAGGAAGAACGCAAGAACCACCTTATGAAGTGGAACCAGCGTTTCCGCGCCGCCGCCGACACTTACCGTGATGTCCTGAAACGCGCCTACGGCGAGGAAATGGGTTCAAAGATCGTCTACGCAGAAATCTTTGAACAGTCCGCCTACTCCCGCCAGCTCCCCGTTGAGGAGTTCCAGGCCCTGCTCATGCCCTGAGCTCTCAACGCTCATTCAGGGAGGAACGACACTGTTCCTCCCTTTTTTCTGTTCCGGAATGATTTGAAAAAAAGGCGTCCGGCATGTATATTATACACTTCAATCAACAAAGGAACTGTGTTATGAGCGACAAAAAAAGCAATCTGAACTTCAACTGGAAACAAATGCTTCTGTGGCTGGGAGCCCTGATCCTGGGTGCCATTCTGGGCGCATTGAATATCAGCGCCCTCAATGATTTTTTCAACTTCATCGCATCCATTTACACCAAACTTTTCAAGTTTACCGCCGTCCCGACTATTGCCCTTGCAGTAACCACCACCCTTGCCCTGCTGGGAGCAAAAAAGAATACCGGCAGGATCTTTCTGCACACCATCGTCTGGACTCTTCTCACCACTGTCGCCGCCGCCGCTCTGGGGGCGATCCTTTACAAGGCGGCAGCTCCCGCCAATCTGCCTGTTGAACAAATCGCCCAAAGCACTCAGTCCGGTACTCAGGCGGCGGTGAAGTTTTCACTCTACAACCATATTCTTGCTGTTTTTCCTGACAACATCGTCGCCCCATTTGCCGCAGGAAACGTGCTGAGCATCCTGCTCATTGCCGCTGCCGCAGGTCTGGCGCTGGCACTGATGAAAGAATCTGAAAACACCCGGGCGCTGCTCAAAGTCATTCTGGGGGCGCAGGAGCTGCTTTTCGTTCTCATCAAAGCCCTTATCACTATTCTTCCTCTGGGCATCATCGCCTTTTCCGCCCAGCTGACGGCGCAGATTTCCGCAGGTGCCGCCATGGATTCTCTGGGGAAATATGTTGCCGTGATCCTCACGGGGAATTTTTTGCAGTTTCTGGTGATCCTGCCCCTCTTTCTGCTCTTGAAAGGTCTCAATCCTTTCAAAGTTTTCAAAGCCATGCTTCCGGCTGTTCTCATGGCATTTTTCACCAAAAGCTCCACCGCTACGCTGCCTGTTACCATGGCGTCGGCTGAAAACAATCTCAAAGTACAGCCTGCAGTCGCCCGTTTCGTGCTGCCGGTCTGCTGTACGATCAACATGAACGGATGTGCCGCATTCATTATGGTCACATCCCTCTTTCTGCTCCAGAACGGCGGCGTTGAGCTGACTTTCGGAACGATCGCCCTCTGGCTTCTTATTTCTGTTATTTCGGCAGTCGGCAACGCCGGAGTTCCCATGGGATGCTATTTCCTCACCCTCTCTCTCATGTCAGGAGCAGGTGTTCCTGTGGGCATCATGGGGATCATTCTCCCCGTCTACGCCCTGATCGACATGGTGGAAACCGGTGTCAATGTCTGGTCCGACTCCTGTGTCTGCGCCATGGTCGATAAATCCGTCAAAAGCGACAGCTGAAAATCGGCTCAAAAAAAAGCGGTTCGGAAGAAAACTCCGGAACCGCTTTTTTCATCTCCTGAACTTACAGAAGTGTGTAGTGTTCGCCCTCTTCGACTTTGCCCCATTCAAGGGTGCCGTAGAACTCTCTGAAAGTTCCGGCAATGGTGTCGTGGACTCCGGTCCTGATACGCCGGGGAGGCAGGTCGCCCACAACGGGGATAAGTTTCTTTGAGGTGGCACGGTATTCCGCTTCGGCGACATAAGGTCCTTCGATAGGTTTGATGCCGAAGGTGTCGGGGGCGGAAAGATACTTCTGCAACGCAAGTCCGGACTGCTTTTTGATGTCAGCCAGCACTGAGGCTCTGGGGTAATGCAGCGCACCGCTCTGGCGTGCCATCACCTCTTCCGCAGGACAAGTTGCATCAAGAGGTTTGTTGAAGCCCTCTTTCACCGCAGAAGTGAAGATGCCGGGGATCAACTCTTTTGCTTCGTAAGTCAACGCAAGATCGCCGGAAGCAAAGATCACCGGGATACCCGCTTCATAGAATCCGTAGGCAAGCTGTCCGAATTCCCCCAGAGAAACGCCGTTGACACGATAGTCGATCGCCTCCCCCGTCTGGGTGTGGGCGAGGTGAGCGTTGGGGGTGCCGGCTTTGGCGTGCTGTCCCACGAAAGCTGCCACATCGCAGTCGTCGTTGAAAACGGGTACAACTCTTGCACCCCGCTGCAAGGCGGCACGGGGATCGAGGATCTCATCCCTGATGGAACCGCCGGAACCGTGTCCGTCAACGACAGTCACAGAGGTTGCACCGGCGGCGAAAAAACCTGCAACTGCGGCATTGACCTCTTCGGTCAGGAAGCGGCATCCCACTTCGTTGCGGAATCCGGCGGGAGTGCACCAGTCGGGAAAATTCAGAACGCCGTTGACACCTTCAAGGTCGGTAATGATAACAACTCTCATACAAAATATCCTTTACAATTATTTTCCAAGTTCAATAAGCTCAACTCGATCGATCCAGACTTTGCCTTTGGTCCGGTCTTTGAAAAGCAGGAAGAGCAGAGTTGCCTTCTTGCCTTTTTCGGGGGCGCGGTCCAGAGTTTTGAAGGTAAAACTCAGTTTGTGCCAGGGGGCGGTCCCTTTGGGGAAGACCTGCGGCAGGGTATGGACCTTGCCGTTGCCTTCAAAGACCCGCACATAGAGTCCGGGATGGCTGAGATTTTCCAGTTTCAGGAAGTAGCTCAACTGATAACGGGTGTTGGTTTTGAGGGGCGGGAAGGACTGGCTGACGATATGGCAGCCGGGAGCTTCCATACGGCAGGAGCTGCCGCCGAAACGGAAGACCTGAGTATCCCTGTTAATGATCTTGTGTGCCGCCCAGGGACCGATGAAACGGTTGGCGGAACCCACTTTGCTCTGGAAATCCTGATCTTTCAGAACATTTTTGTTGACAGGAGCGTTGAAGTGGATCGTTCCGAACTGCTCAACCATGTTGCGGGGGGGCAGTTTGATCCAGTTGTAATAGCTGTTTTTGGTGGTGAGGGAACGCAGACGGGTGAAGTCGGCATTGATGCCGTTTTTACCCGCCGATTCCATGGAGCTGCGGGGGATCCTGACTTCAGCGGTCCAGCTCTTGCCGGGCTGGATGGCAACGGCAGAGGTCGCCTTGCTGTTCCAGTCCCAGCGCATATCGCCGGGGCGGACATAAAGATCGGTCATACAATTCTTTGAAGAAAGCATGATCTGATAATATTCCTTGCGGTCGCCCCGGGTGTCGAGGAAGATTTCCACGCAGTTGTCCTCCCAGAGGACTTTGTCATCATGCTGCCGTTTGGCGGCAACGATCTTATCGGTATCGGGTTCGGCGCAGAAGAATCCGAAATAGAAATAATCTTTGTCACGGAGCATGTAAACTCTGGTTTCCACGTCGGTCACATCCCCTTTTCTGGCACGGAGCCAGACGGGAACAGCATTTTTCCAGGCGGGATCATTGAGTTTGCCGTCGATGGTGATTTTCTCATTTTTTTTCACTTCGGGCATAACGCCTTCGTCGACGATCTCGCAGGATCTCTTGTAGCGTTCCCTGCCTGTCATGACCGGTCCCCAGAACTCGGCACGGATGAATTTGACACGCTTCAGAGCTTCAGGATCGTTTTTGACCAGCTTTTCAGCCTTGTCGAACTCTTTGTTGACGGAGTCAATGAGTTTGGCACTGTAAATATTGTTCCAGATCTCGGTCTGCGAGGGGACTACCCCCTTGGGACCGACGGAGGTCTCGATGACATTGCCGCAGATCTTGCTCAGCCAGAGATCTTCGCAGCGGTCAAAAATTTTCTGGACGACGGGGGCGGCGGCACCGTACATGAGTTTGAAGTGTTCATCAAGGAGCTTGTCAACATCGGTGGAGCTGTCCCACATGATCTTGGCGGCGACATAGTGGTTGAGGAATCCGAAAAGCCAGACATCGGTCTCGGATTCAAGGAAGGCGCCGAAAGTGCAGTCGGCCTGGCGTTTCAGGAACGTTCCCATGGCACGGGGGGTGGAGTTGGGGATCCAGCCCACAAAGGCACGGGCTTTGGTGGGGTAGAGCCACAAATAGGGTTTCGTTCCCAGCTTTTTGTTCCAGGTGCGCAGGAGTTTGTCATTATCCTTCTGACTGGGGAGTCTTTCGTCATAGGGACCAGTCAGAGCCAGCTGGACGATGATGTTGGAGGGGATCTCAACATCGGGAACAGGTTTGTACTCCGCATAAGCCATGCAGGTCACGAAACCGGGGATCTTGTTTTTCTGCAGCTCACGGGCAAAGGTGGAAAAGTAGTTCCACATGAAGTTGCTGACTTTCTGCTTGTCGCCGCTGGTAAAAACAGGGCGGCACTTTTCGCAGTAGCAGGGAGGCATACCGTCATTGGGCATGAGGTTGAAGAAAGGTTTGCTGTGGGGAAATCCCCAGCCGACCCGTCCGCGGCCGTTCTGGATGCCCCGTTTGGAGGCAGGCTGACCGGTAAGCAGATCGACGGCATCGAGATAGATCTCTTTTTTAAGGTCCATATTGCTGAAACAGAGGTGTCCGAGATCATAGTTGTTGTTGTTCATCTTGACTTCGGCGTTCCAGCGTCTGCCGTTTTTGTTCAGAGCGAAATACTCAGGATGTGTTTTCCCGAAGCGTTCCACAAGTCCCAGATATCCCAGACCGTGGCAGTTGGGGATATTCAAAGTGCTGGTGCGCAGCTGGAATTTTGAAAGAGCATGCCAGTTTTGGGGTGCATCGGTGTAAACGAACTTCTGCCCTTCCATAATGGGTCCCCAGGTCTTGAAGTAAAAGGTGCGGTTCTGCATATCAGGGCGTTCAGCGATATTGATACCGGGGAGAACGATCTCTTTTTTCTTCGGGATGATGGTCCCCATATCGCCGGGGAAGTAGTATCTCACACCGGCAAAACGCTCCAGAAAGTCCTGAACGCCGAAAAGGGTGGCACGCTCCACAAAGTTGGGATTGTTGGCAGGATTGGCGTAACGGTCATCGTTGCCGATGATGAGGAGCTGGCTCCCCATGCTGCGGATATAGAATCCGTCACGGTCAAGACCTTTGAGATCAAGTTTCATCTTTGCGGCAAGGGCGGTATCGCCCACATGAAGAGCGATTTTCCCGGTGCCTTTGGCAACAACGGGGACCTTGCAGCTGAAAACTTTACCCAGAGTTTCGCTGAGGAGTTTCCCGGCATATCTGGCAGTGGGCGTGCTTTTTGCGGGGACGACCACCTCAAAGCTGCCGGGTTTGAGAACCAGCTTTTCAGCTTTGTTCAAGATCTCCCGCCGGGGCGAGTTCGCTTTGGGGGCGAAACGGACCTCTGCCGCTCCGCAAGCGGCAATCATGGCGATCAGGACGCCGATCCACAAATTTTTTTTCATACTCTGCTGTTCCTTCATTAAAAAACTGTTCATTTTTTTCCGAAATCCTTATAACTGCGAGTTAAGATACACCTTTTTGATCTATAATGCAAGGAAAAAATAAAAAAAGTTCATCTAAAAGGAGAAAATAAGGAAAAAGCACCTTGAAAAAACGATTTTCCAGCGTTATATTACCCTGTACTCAGTAAAAAAGTGCCTATTTTGCAGTTGTATTTTGATTCGACGCCCATGTCAAAACGGAGACAACAGACATGAAAAAAAGCAGATTTACGTTGATTGAACTTCTGGTCGTTATTGCGATTATCGCCATTCTTGCCGCCATGCTGCTCCCCGCTTTGCAGCAGGCACGGGCAAGGGCGCACGCCACGACCTGTATCAACAACTTCGGAACTTTCGGAAAAGCCTTTCTTCTTTATCTGCAGGACAATGCTGATGTTGTTCCTCCTCTCTGGAACGGAGGAAGCTGGGGAGCCTCCAACAGACGCTGGGAGTTCCCCAACAATGTGCCCAACCCCACAACCCCCGCCAATGCGGGCATGTTCCCCAGCTATCTCGGAACCACTATCAGCACTCAGACTGAGGCAGGCGGATCCCTCGGCGGCTTCGGAAAGGCTTCAGCCTCAAACGGAGGCCGTCTTTACAAACATTTTCTTTTCTGTCCCTCACGGGAGGGCGCAATGCGCGAAAAACTTGCCGCCGCAGGCACAAGCGGTGTAAACATGCGCGGCATGACACTTCCCAGTCCTGATTACGGCTATAAACTTTCCAGAGTCCGTATGCCCTCACGGGGCATGGCAACGGGTGAAGCGCCTTTCAACGCCACCTATCTGGACAGGAAAGCCGCCGGTCCCTCCGAAGGAACCTATTTCTTCCCGGTATTCCCCCATTACAACCCTCAGCCCGATGACAATGAAATGGGCAGACAGCAGCTGACCACAGGTCCGGGGAAAGCCTCATTCACATTCCTTGACGGACACGTTCAGATGATTGAACGCAACAAAGTTCCCAGCACCGAGAGAAACGGTGACTCCTGGGCGACCGGGGCTTATTATTCAACTTTCTGGGCACCGTCGAGAGCAAAGCACAACATTTGGTAAAAATTTAATAAAAATGGGAAAAGAGACAGAATGAAAAAACATCTTTTTACACTGATCGAACTTCTGGTCGTTATCGCCATCATCGCCATTCTTGCCGCCATGCTGCTCCCCGCTTTGCAGCAGGCACGGGAACGGGGAAAAATGACCACCTGTATCAGCAACATGAAACAGCTTTCACTTGCCAACGCCGCCTATCAGCCTGATAATCAGGACTGGCTGGTCCCTTATCAGAACACCTTCACCAACTCCGATGCAACGACCAATCCCTACCAGTTCGCCTCCGGATACGGCGGCAGACCGCTGGGACAGGGCTATGTGGCAGGTGCCGGAACAGGTCTTCTGGCATCTTATCTGGGACACAACATCGACTCCGACATCGGCGGCGCCCGCAAACGCAATCCGGCACACGCCCCCAAGGTCAGTCCTATTGCCTGTCCCAATTTCAGCCCCAATGCCCTGCGCGCACTCAATGAAGCCAATGCCGACAGAGGATTTGCATTGAATTATTACATCTACAAAGGGATCAAGCAGTCCCGTGTGAAATATCCCTCACAGATCAGCCACTGGGGCGAGACCCAGAAAAAGGCCGCCAATCCCTTTGAGTTCGACTCCGGATTCGGCAGAGTCTGTTTTTCAGGGGGCAGCAATCCCGGAGGTGCGACCTATCCTCTGCGGTTCCGCCACAACCGTTCCACCAACGTTCTCTTTGTTGCGGGACAGGTCAAAACCATGGCATACAGCGAAGTCCCCGGCGACTGGCGGGTGAGTCAGCCCAACACCTACAAATTCTTTGACAATACCTGGGGCACCAAATAATCCCTTTTTTCAACATCAGAAAGTTTGTAAACATGCAATTCAAACAACTCCTCACATTTTTCTGTCTGGCAGGAGCCTGTGTACTGAGTGCCGACGGATACAAATTCGCCCGGGATCCCCAATCCCCCCGCAAGATCTCTGTTGACACCAAAAAACAGCTTATCATGTTCCAAAACGGCAAGGCGAACTTTGAGATCGTTCAGGGCAAAAGTTCCGTCGCCCGCTATGCCGCCGCCGAAGTGGCAAAGCAGCTCTCCCGTGTCCTCGGCGTCAAATTGACCGTTGTCAGCAAACCTTCGGGGAAATGTCCCGCCCTCATCATCGGCGATGCTCTCCTTGCCAAAAAAAACGGCATGGATGTCACAAAACTTGACCGTGACGGATTTTTCATCCGCACCGTGGGCAGCAACATCTTTATCGTGGGCGACGACGCTCCCCGTGCCAATGCCATGCGCCACGGCTACTTCAAAAGGGGAACCATCTTTGCCGCCTACGACTTCCTTGAACGCTTCGCAGGTGTCCGTTACTACTTCCCCGGCGATATGGGAACTGTCGCCCCCCGCCTCAAGAGCTGGTCGCTCCCTGCCATCGACATTACGGAACGCCCCGACAGCCAGTACCGGCAAATCTACGCCGTTTACAGCGGTCCTGCGGAAAAGCGTTCAGGCTATCTTTATTCCGGATTCAGCCAGTCCGACCACTACCGTGACCGTGAGTATCAGCTGAGGCTTCTCACCCATAACATGCACAGCACCCACGGACTTGCCCATCTGGGACTCAAAGAGCGTTTCGGCAAAACCCGTCCTGAATTCTTTGCCCTCAGCCATGACGGAAAACGCTACAACGGTTCTGACGTCCTCCGGGGATCCCACAGCGACACCTACGGACACATCTGTTTCAGCAGCAAAGGTCTTGACGATGAGATCGTCAAAGACGGCATCGCCCTTTTAAGCGGCAAAGGCGCCCGTTCACGGGGGGCGGTCCACCCCAACGGCGTGCCTTACACCACCATGCGTGAGGAGCAGAGACCCTTTTTCTGTATCATGCCCAACGACAGCATGGCGCCCTGCTACTGCCCCAAGTGCGCGCCTCACTTCACCTCTTACGCCAAAGGCAAGCCCGATCAGAAGTGCAGCGATTTCGTCTGGAACTGGATGATCAACATCGCTGAAAGGATCCAAAAATCCGGTGTTCCGGGTTATGTGACCACCATGTGTTACAATCCCTATCATCTGATGCCTCCCCGCCAGCTGCCTTCCAACGTCATCGTCCGTCTGGCGCTGCCCGGTCCCTGGATCAAAAAAGAGCGCATGGCATCCGACATGGCAAATTTGAAAGCGTGGCGGGACAAATCCAACGGGCGCATCTGTCTCTGGATCTATATGATCAATGCGGGGCACCGCAACCATTCAGAGATCCCCCACATGACGCCCGCCGCCGCCGGGGCTTATATGAAGGCTACGGCGAAAAACTCTTTCGGCGTATTCATGGAGTGCGAAAACGAAAACTACCTCTCCGGATATCTCAACTACTATGTGGTTTCCAGAGTCACCTGGAACAAAGATACCGATGTGACCCAACTCCTTGAAGAGCATGACCGTCTCATGTTCGGTCCTGCCGCAAAGACCATGAAACAGATCCGTGAACGCTGGGAAAAGAACTGGCTGGAAAAAATCGTGGGCAATGTCATCGACACCCCCCTCGGTCCTGTGAACGCCCGTCCTTCAAAAACCGAACTCTGGGAGCGTATCTACGATAAAAAAGAGCTGAAATACATCTCTTCACTCTTTGACAAGGCTGAAAAAGAGTGCGCCAAAGATGCTGAAGCCCTCAAGCGTGTGAAGTTCATCCGGCAGGAGGTCTGGCAGCACACCCTCGACGGTGCGGCGGAATTCTGGAAACAGTTCGACGACCGGGAATCCTGGCAGGCATACATGGTTCCCGCCACAGGGAAAATCACCCTCGACGGCGAACTCAACGAAGAGGATTGGCGCAACGCTCCCGCTGTCTGGCAGCTTTCACGCAAGCTGGGCAAAGACAAGTCAGGCAGGGTCGAAGTCCAGACCAAAGTCAAGATGCTTCACGACAAAGAGAACTTCTATTTCGGCTTTGAGTGCGAAGAACCCTACACCGATCTGATGAATCACATGGATCGGAAATTCGACGACGGCAGAATGTGGATGGACAATCTGGTGGAGCTTTTCCTCGCCCCCGGCCGCAAAGGGAACAAACTTTATCAGTTCATGGTGACTTCCAACAACAGCCGCTCCGATCTGCGGAGCTACTCAGGCAAGACCAACTACGCCTGGAACAGCGGCTTCAAAAGTGCGGTCTCTGTGACTCCGGGCAAAGCCTGGTTCGCTGAGATCGTCATTCCCCGCAAATCCATGCCTGATATCACGGGCAACCGCATCGCCGGCAACTTCACACGGGGCAGGATCCTCACCAATGCCGCACTGCACAAGGATGTTCCCTACTACACCTGGAGTGCTTTCGGCCCTCAGATCCCTGAAAACTGCGGCATCATCCGTCTGGAAAAACCGGTCAGCAGATCCATCGTCAAGGACGGCGGTTTTGCCATCCCCATGCGCTGGATCAAAGGGAAATACAACTCCCCCTGGTACGGTGCCCACGGGGTCAAGGTGCCTTTCTCAACAGAACAGTTCCGCACCAACGGCAGGTCGATCATCCTTGATCAGGTTTCCCACACCCTTTTGCAGTACATCCCTGAAGTCAAACCCTCCACGAAATACCGTCTGAGCTTCTACGTCAGGACCGAAAATGTGAAGCCCCTCAAAGCCGGCGGCGGCTTCACCATGCGTCTGGGCTTCATGAGCAACAGAAGCATCCGCCCGCTCCCCGGAGGACTGGCGGGCAGCGCCGACTGGCGGCGTTACGTTTTCGACGTAACCACCCCCGATGTGCTGGGAGACATCAAGCGCGCCTCTATCGTCTTTTACTTCAAAGATGCCACGGGCAGAGTCCTGCTGGATGAGGTGAATCTGGAAGAACTCCGTCCCTGAATTCCCCCCCGATAAAAAAGGGCTGCGGCAAAACATTTGAGATTTTGCCGCAGCCCTTTTGATATTTCAGTTAAAGTTTTCTCAGACAGCCTGTTCGCCGTTGACAAAGACCATGCAGACTTTGGTGGAGCTGTCGAGGATACATCCGTCGCAGACCACGATATCGGCATCCTTGCCGACTTCGAGGGAACCGACCCGGTCGTCGATGCCCAGATGACGGGCGGGATTGATGGTGATGGCTTGCAAAGCGGCAAAGGGATCCATACCGGCTTTGACAGCAAGTCCGGCGCAGAGGGCCAGATGCTCCTGGGGGATCACATTGGAGTCGGTGATGATGGAAACCTGACACCCGGCACGGTGCAATATCCCGGGGGTGGCGTAGCTCTTTTTACGCATTTCAGGCTTGCCGGAGTGGGTCAGGGAAGGACCGACCGCAAGGGGGAAACCCTCCTGAGCGAGCTGATCGGCGATGAGATGCCCCTCGGTACAGTGTTCAAGGGTGAGCTTCACGTTGAACTCTTTGGCAATGCGGATCGCCGTAAAAAGATCGTTGGCCTGATGAGCATGAGCCTTGAGGGGGATCTCACGGCGCATGACGGGCAGAAGGGCATGGAGCTTGAAGTTGAAGTCCGGCTTTTTGCAGGCAGGATCCTTTTCAGCGGCATCAATTTTTTCCATATACTCTTTCGCTTTGGCGAGGGTATCGCGCAGTTTGGCGGCGGTAGTCATGCGGCTGGTGATGAACTTATTCTGATAGAGGTTCTTGGGATTTTCGCCGAAAGCGCACTTCATAGCGACTTTTTCCTTGACGATCATATCATCCACCCGGACACCGTGGGTCTTGACGGCGATGAAGTTGCCCCCCAGCACGTTGGAGCTTCCGGGTCCCGTACCGACGCAGGTCACGCCCCCCTCAAGGGCGAAGCGGACCGTTTCATCAAAGGGGTTGAAAGCATCAATGGGGTTGAGTTCGGGGGTGATGCAGTCATTTTTCTCATTGTAGTCGGCACCGTCGTAGCGGTTGCCCCAACCGGAAAGGCCCAGATGACAGTGAGCCTCCACCAGACCGGGGATGACCCGCATCCCGGCGACATCGATTTTTTCGCCTGAGGTATAAGAGCCGATCTCAGCGATCTTGCCGTCTTTGATTTTGATATCCACCCGGCGGGGTTCGGGGGTGATACCGTCGAAAACGGTTCCGTTGACAAGCCAGAATTCCATAGTGTTTTTCCTTTGTATTTTCAAAGTCCCAGCTGGGCTTTAAGTTGATCTTTGGACATATATCCGATGAGCTGTTTTTCAAGTTTTCCGTTGCGGTAAAAGAAAAGAGCGGGGATGGAGTTGACACCTAAAGAAGCGGCAAGCTCCACATTTTCAGCATCTTCCACGCTGATTTTGCCGACGATGATATCAGGACATTCAGCGGCAAGTTTTTCCAGTTCAGGGGTAAGTTTCTGACAGGGACCGCACCAGGTCGCCCAGAAGTCGATGAGGACAGCTTTTTCGCTCTGAGCGGTAAGTTTTTCAAAAGATTCTTTGTTGAGATGAAGAACTTCCATTTTCATTTCTCCTTGAAGTAAAGTTTGCAATGACAGAATCCGGAAAAGTCAGGGTCGGCGATCTGTTCCTGAAACTCCTTGCAGATGCACAAGTTTTCAGGAGTCCGCTGAATACGGCAGGGGCAGTAGCCGCCATTTTTTTCCATGACTTTTTTCAATTTTTCCACATAAGAAGCATCCTCACTGAGGCGCACATTTGAGGGCAGTTCCATAAAAAGCTCCTTTCACGATGTTACAAGAGCTAATATAACTGTTGACAGGAGTAAAGTCAAGTCCATTTTCAGCAAAAAAGGTCCCCCCGCATTTTTCTTCGATATTCATTTTGCAATCCTCTGCACTTGGTGGTATATTAAGTTGGAAAAAACTCTCAATAATGCAATAAAGGGGATCCGTTTATGAACTCTGATCTTATCAAACTCTGTGCTTCTGCCATTGATATGGAGTGGGTGAAAAAACACACTCTCGCCATCAACGCCATGGAACGTGCAACCACCAATAAGGAGTTTGCCCTTTCCTCTGAATACGTCCGCAATCTCATGGTTGATGCCGGTTTCTCACAGGTCGAGCGCTACGCACTCCCCTGCGACGGTGTCACAACTTATGACGACTGCACCATGCCCCTTGCCTGGGACCGGACGGGGCGCTCCACGTTGGAAATGATCTCCCCTGAAAAAAGGCTTCTTGCCGACAGCGATGTTGAACCCATCCACGCTGTGATCTGGAGCCCTCCCACTTCTGAAGGGGGTGTTACCGCAGAACTGGCCGACATCCGCAGTGCCGTTTCCGATGACTGGCACGAACTCAAAGGCAGGATCGTGCTCTGGAATGACTCCCCCTCAGCCCCCCTCAAAGAGAAACTTACCCGCTGCGGAGCGTTGGGAATCGCGGCTTATGTGGACTCCATTTATGACACCAACCCCGACGATATCCGCTGGATGAACGGCTCCGGCCTCAGAGGGTGGTACTACACCAAAGATGATCCCAAGATCTGGGTCTTTTCCATCACGCCCCGTCTGGGACGGAAATTGGCAGAACGCCTTGCCGCAGGGGAAAAGATTCTCCTCAAAGCAGAGATGAAAACCGAAGTTGCCCCCGGTGAGATCTACACCGTTACCGGTCTCATCCCCGGCAAAAGCGGCAAGGAAAATGCCCTTGTCGCCCATATGTACGAACCCTTTGTTCCCGATGATGCCGCCGGAATCGTTCTTTCCATCGCCGTCGGCAAAGCGCTGAAAGAGCTTGCCGATGCCGGAAAGATCCCTGCACTTGATACAGGTTTGCGGGTCGCATTCTCCATGGAGCGTTACGGATTTTCTGAATTCTTCTTCAACAGAGAACGCTCCAAAAACATTCTCAGCTGTATCAATATGGACAGTGTCTGCCATCGGACTTTGGTCCTGGCAGGCGTTCTCCCCGAACTGCGCCACAGTCCTGCTTCAGCGCCTCACTTTGACACCATCATTCTGAGAAATTTCCTCAAAGAAAGTTTCCCCGGACTGCCGTTCAGAGAAACGCCGGGCAACCTTTCAGACGATACCTTTTCGGCTGATGCCCCCGTCTTCATTCCCTGCTGCTGGCTCCACACGCCCCCGGCCATGGGCAGACACCACAACACAGGCTCCGTTTTCAACGATGCCGACTGGGAAATCGCCCAAACGGTCCTGACCCTTATGACCGCCTACCACGCAAAACTCAACAGCGCCGCCGCCGGAGTGGGGCGTGAAGCCCTCGTTGAAGAGATCATTTCAGGTATCATCAGCGATGCGGAAAAGGATTTCGCACGTCTCAGCGAAGAAGAGTTTGCCACTGATGAAAAAAAGATCATCGCCGATTTCCTCGTCTGCTGTCACAAAGAGCGTTTTGCCGCACTCAACAGACAAATCCCCGGAACGGCGGATGACTCCCTTATAGAGTCGCGCCTTGAAGAAACGAAAAAGAACAACTTCAAAAACAACGCAGGAATTCCCATGATCCCGGAAGATCATCCCATGAGAAAGTGGGTCGTCACCCGTGAAAACGGTATCTCACAACTCATGTCTTTTTCCCGGATCCCCATTCCTGAGCGCTACATCCGGATCCGGATGCCTGAGATGCTGCTGCTGGCGCTTCTTGACGGCAAACGCACGCTCCACGAAGCCTGTATCATCGCAAACTTTTTCCTCAAACGCACGCCCGGGGAAAATGAGGCGGAGCAGCTCCTTGAAACCTTTGAATTTCTGGCGCAGTACGGATATTACTCCATCGTTAAAAAGTGATCTTCGGAAAGGAATAAAATCAGTTACCGATAATGTCTGGTCCACAGACAGGAATAACCGTTCCCCCCGTGTTCAACGCCACGGGGGCATATTACACCCTCGAGCCGGTTGGCAGTCTGCGGGCGTTTTCGTTGTTTTGACACAGCCCGCTTGTATTGACCAGTGGCAATAGTGCCCGCTAACTGAAACAACCAATAACTGTGGTCGAAGCAAGCCACCAGCGAAGGTGCTTCGCACCGAGCGCGGTCGAACGTCGACACCGAAGTAACTCGCAGCTGGTCGACCGTCGACACCGAAGTAACTCGCAGCTGCTTCTAGCTGCGAGGGGCGCAAAGTGAGGTTTGGTAGGGGAGCCATCAGCCAACCACGCCGGGCAGACGCCACGGAAGTCAAGGTAATCACCAGCCAATGCCTATAAGACTTATAAGACTTATAAGACTTATAAGACCTATAACCAGTTACCCATGGCAAAGCGAGCGCCAAGTTATCGCCCCTATCGTAAGTTTGCGGTGGGATCTCTCACAACCTCAAGTATGACCAAACAAAAAGGGGGCGCCATGTGTGCAAAAAAAAGAGGCTACTGCGAAACATTAGGTTTCGCAACACCCCCAATTATTTTGTTCAGATCACTTGTTCAGCTTTTCTGACTTGCCGCTGCCTTTGGAACTTTGCCAGACGGCGGCTTTGCCTTTGCGCTGTTTCATGAGCCAGTCAAATCCGTAGGGTGAAAGGATGTGATGCCCGCCCTCAAAGATGGTGACACGGACATTCTTTGAAACTTTGCGAAAATGGATCTTGCGTCTGCCGTAGCCGGGGTCTTTGAATTCAGGCAGTCCGGCAGGAGCCTGCTCTTTTTCAACCATGAAGGCAATGGTTTCCTGAGGAACCTGATCTGCTTTTTCTGCAATGCAGTTATAGGCGTTGAAGGTTTCGCTGATGGGGACACTTCCTTTGTGTCCGTCGTGGATCCCGGTTGCGATATCCACAGCCACCTCTTTTGCCCGGTGGAGCCAGGTCACAGGGGAACGCTGCGCCGCAGCTTTTGCCGCAGCTTCATTGCTGCGGGGATCTCCGTTAAGGTTCCGGATGATATGAGAACCATACCCTTTCCCCTTGTGGAACGCACACCACTTTTTCAAATCGCTGATGGGACACCAGGCAGAGACACCCGCCCAGATCTCAGGATGACGCCCTGCCATGAGCAGTGCCATGTGTCCGCCCCCTGAACCGCCGATGATATAGATGCGTTCAGGATCGACTTTGACCTGCTTTTTCATCCACTCCACAGCAGAAACGATGTCGGAGACCGCCGCATCGGAACCCATGGAAAGTGGATTGCCCACCGTGTTGGGACCACGGAAATTGGGTGCGATCAAATGCACATCGTACTGTTTGGCAAGAGCAAAATATCCGGCAGTATGCAAATAAGAACTGCTCCAGGTGTGGAGCGCCACCACCAGAGGCCGGGCCTCTTGGGATTTGGCATAATAAACCATCGCCTTTTGCAGCTGTTTATCATAACTGCAGGGATAATCCACAACGATCCCCGCAGGAACAATGGCTTTTCTCTTCGCCTTTTTGGGGCTTGCTGTTTTTTTCACTTCGGCGCCGCTTGCAGCGACGGCGAGACAGATCAAAAGCAGAAATAACTTTTTCACAGCCTTATCCTTTATTCAGAAAATTCAATGTATCCGAAAGAACGGAACGCCGGGATCTCCAGCGTATCGCTTTCAAAGGGGACGGCATCGCCTTTCAGGGGCGTAAACACACCTTTACGGACTCTTCCGAAATTCACTTTCACGCAGGATTCCCGTTCCGGCAGCATGTAGTCCAGGAAAAGCATATACTCTTTGCCCTCCGGCGTCTGTCTGACCGTCACCGCCACGTCGCACTCCGCCGTAAAGGCAGGGGGATTCAGTTCACGGACCATTTTCACAAGGTCGCCTGAAAGCAGATATCCCGTTCTGCGCATGGGGGTTTCAGAGGGGTAAAGCCGCTGGAACAAACTGCCTCTTTTGCCGTCATCACGCAGCAGATGCCAGTTGCCGCAGCTGGAAACAGCCTCTTTGCTGTACCGGCTGCTTCCGGCAAGTTGTGCCAGAGGTGAATCATTGCGGCGGAGCTTGTTTTCGTTGAAGTAGGCGGCATCCGCCCCCACAACCAGCACCTGAACACCTGCGGCAGCCTTTTTCAGAGCGTCGATGAACTCATCGCTCATGACCCGTGCCATGGGAACGATAAGGAGCTTCAACTTTCTGATCTCCTCAAGGTCGATGATGGTCCGCCAGGGGATATTGGCGGAGCTGAGGGCCTCGGTAATGGCGTAACGGGACTCCTCAAAGCAGAAGTAGTCAAATTTCCATGAATCCCTCACATAAAGGACACCTGTGTCGGCGGGGTTGAAACTTTCGCCGGGCAGTTTGGCAACAGTGGCAAAAAGTTCTTTCAGCCGCTCTTTCATGGGGGGATGTTCAAAGTACCCCTTGACCTTGTCTTCGCCGCATGAACAGAATTTATCCGGCGTTTCACGGATGAGCCAGTAGGCGCCCGTCATATTGCCGTTGAGCATCCCCTCAAACACAGAAGGAACGATCTCATGGGGTTCGGGCATCTCGGAGTGGAAATACTCTCCCGGTTCGGCGCGGCGGTGACGCCATGCGCCTGAAACAGCCACCGTTCCCGCCGCTTCGCAGTCGGCAAAGGCACGGTAGTTGCCGGTCCTGACACCCTCATCCACATCGGCGACCTGACCGTTTTCGATGTAGATGATGTCGTGGAGCCGGACAAAAGGCACGGCATCCATACCCGCAAAAGCCTTGACCAGTCCCCGGTGGAGTCCGGGATTGGAGGCAAAAAGCCCCTGAGGATTGTACTTGAGCATCTCGTCACGGAACATACGCATGTTCTCAAGGTTCTGCTTCATATTGAACTCGTGATACGCCTGCATCACAGGGTCAAGGGAGTGCTGGGCAATATTGAAGGGGATCTCCACCTTTCCGGGGATCAAATGCAAATCTTCAAGCATTCCAGTTCGTTCTTCCCTGAGGAAGTTGACAAACCTTGCTTTGCACTCAGGACAGAGACAGGGCCTCAAATAACTGTTGTCGATCCAGAGACCGTCGGCGCCCCGCTCCTGTGCCTTGCGGATCACCTCTTTGAAGTAGTCCTGAAACTCCCCGGAACTCTGGCAGAGGGTCCGTCTGTAATAGGCATAGCCGGTGCGCCCCCCCTCGGGAGAGACGGCGTATTTTGTGAAATCACAAGGGGTGGACTCCTGAAGGACGTTCTGATATTGCAGATAGGGGAGCGCCGTGATCTTTCTTTCGGCGCAGAGAGCAGCTGCCTGACGGAAATCCTCATGCTCCTGCGCTTCGTGTTCGGCGGAGCCCCCCAGCGAGAAGGGCAATATGACCAGATTGACACCCATATCGGCGAGCTGGTCAAAGGTTTCCGCCGAAAGCATCCGGGCGTACCACTGATCGTAAGAGATCATGTCGCCGGGGATCTCACCTGCGAAACTTCTGCCTCTTCTGCGGAGTTTGGAAATCCCCCAGAAAGGGACCCAGACAATGGGCTTGCCGTTGAAATACCGGCGCAGACGTGCTTTTTTTTCGTTCAGTTCAGACATCCTGAAAACCTCAATCAGTATCCAGCTTGGTGTTGATGCCGATGGTGCCGCCGGGGAGATCTTTCACCTCGTTTTCGTAGTTGCTCCAATCCACCTTCCAGGGCTGGTAGCGGCGGAAAGGCTTTTTCATCTTGCGGGTGAGAACGCCTCTTGCTTCAAGACTTGCGATACAGGCACGGGTGCAGCCGCCTGCGCCGCAGACCGCTTTACCGGCGTTGTAGACCTTGGGCGGAGCCTGATAGAAGGGGGAAATGGCATTGGGACGGTATTTGTCTGAACCTTTGATATAGTTTCCGCCTCCCTCTTCGGCGCCGCGGAACGCCAGATCGCATCCCTCGGTGTCGATCTCGCCCCATTCAAGTTCGTGACCGGCAACGGTGACTTTAACAGACTTTTCGGCGCTGATACTGTGACCGGGACAGGCACGGACACATGCCATACAGCGGTTGCAGAGCTGGGGACCTTCGTAGATGGGGTCGGGTTCAAGTTCCATTTCGGTAAAGACCAGTCCCACGCGGACGGCGGGTCCGAATTCAGGCGTAATGAGCATCTTGCTCCAGCCGATTTCCCCCAGACCACAGAGGTAGGCGGCGATACGCAGATGGACCATGATATCAGGGGCGGGTTTTCCGGGGGCGACAGGTTTGCTGAATCCCTGACGCAGGATACCTTCGTTGTCGATGGCGCGCCAGTCGCTCTGATGTCCCATGGGGAAGGCTTCGTAGCCCAGGTCTTCGATTTCCCGTGCCATATTGTTCACCGCCTGAGGCATGAAAATATAGGTGATGCCGCCGTATCCCATTCCGGAGTAGTTGCTGAAGAAAGTCCCCTCTTCAATACCACGCAGACTTCCACGCAGCACACGGAAAGCCAGACAGATGCAGCTTTTCGCCTCGGGCATGATATAACGGGGGTCCATCTGCTTGGGAGCCCCCTCAAAACGGCTCATGGGAGCGATACCCACCAGATCGGCGCCGAACTCTTTGCCCCGCTGTTTGATCCACTTTGCAGCGGCGGCGGGATCGTTGAAATCAATATTCATTCTGATCCTTCCTTTACTTCTGTATATTATGGATGATATCAAATCAAAAAACATTATAATATAAACCGGCTTACACTCTTTTACAAGAAAAAAAAGTCAAAAAACGCTATTTTCCCGGCTTCTGCCATTGCAATATTCTTTTGCGGTGTTATATTGAGATAAATCCAACAGAAAGAATACAAACGCAATGAAACCTTTACTGGCTGCCGGCTATCAGGCAACGGAAAATACGGAACTTTTTTCAGAGATCGTTTCCGATTACAAAGAAAGTGTGGGCGAAATCTATTTTTCGTGGAGTTCCACCCCCTCCGGACGCCCCGGAGTCCCCCTGACGGATTGGGAGCTTCAGGAACGCATGGAGTATGAACTGGGCGTTTTGCGCTCACAGGGATTCAAACTCGATCTTCTTTTCAACGCCAACTGTTACGGTGCCGATGCCATTTCAGAACATCTGGCGGCGGAATACTGCGGCGTTCTCGCCTACCTGGATTCCCGGGGCCTGCTCCCCGAAATCGTGACCACCGCCTCCATCTTTCTTGCGGAACTCCTGAAAAAAGAGTTTCCGCAGATAGAGCGCAGGGCTTCGGTCAACATGAGACTTGACAGCACCCTTGCGCTGGAGTTTCTGGGGGATCTTTTTGACAGTTTCTACATCAAACGTGATTTGCAGAGAAACCTTGAAACGGTGAAGCTCTTCCGCAAATGGTGCGACGCCCACGGCAAAAAAATGGGCATCCTCGCCAACAGCGGATGTCTGCGGAACTGCCCTGCCCAGACATTCCACGACAATCTGGTCGCCCATCAGAAAGAGGTCTACAAGATGCGCAACTTGAGCGATGCCATGACCACATTCTGCATGAAGCACTACCGGAACAAAGAAAATATGGCGGATTTCCTCAAAAGCAGCTGGATCCGCCCTGAGGATCTGCATCATTACGATACCCTGGTTGACTTCGTCAAGATCGCCACCCGCCAGCATGACCGCCCCCGCACGGTCATCGCCGCCTACGCAAACCGGAGTTACTCCGGCGACCTTGCCGCTCTCATGGAACCCAATTTCTCCTCCCTCTTCGCCTCACAGGGCTATGTGGAAAACGACCTTTTCCCCGGATTTGACGCACTCCCCGCCGACTGCGCCGTCAACTGCACCCATTGCGGCAAATGCGACGAATTGTGGAAAAAGGTCTTTGTCAGACACAACAACTGAGAAGTTCTGCAAAATGATTTGAAAAAAGTCCACTTTGGCTGTATATTATGCGGAGAGCGTTTAAAAATGGAGGTATTCACCATGCGCAAGGTCCTTATTCCGACCAAACTTGACAAGTTCGCAGCAGATTGGCTGATCGAACGTAACTACGATGTCGTCCTTGATGCGGCAACTCCCATTGCCGACCTTTTCAAGGCTAATCCCGATGCAGAAGTGGTCATTGTCCGCAGCGAAAAGATCACCCCTGAACTCATCGACATGCTCCCTGAGCTGAAGCTGATCGTCCGTGCCGGCGCCGGTTTCAACACCATCGACATCAAGTATGCCCGCAAAAAGAACATCGACGTCATGAACACCCCCGGTGCCAACTCCAACGCTGTCGCCGAAGAGGTCATCGCCCTGATGCTCGCTTCCGCCCGTCACGTTGTTGCCGCTGACAAATCCACCCGTGCAGGACTCTGGGAAAAGAGCAAGCTCATGGGTCACGAACTCACCAACAAGACTGTGGGTATCCTCGGTCTGGGACACATCGGTCAGCTGCTGGTGAAACGTCTCACCGGTTTTGAAGTCAAGGTTCTGGGATATGACCCCATGATCTCCCCCGCTCTCGCCGAAAAACTGGGCGTGGAACTCTGCTCCGTGGAGCGCATCTTTGCTGAATCTGACTTCGTTTCACTCCATATTCCTGAAAATGATGAGACCCGCGGCATGATCAACCGTGCCCTCTTTGAATCCATGAAACCCGGCGCAACTCTGGTCAACTGCGCCCGTGCCGGTGTCATCAATGAAGAAGATCTGCGCACTGTCAAAGCCTCTAAAAAGATCATCTACCTCAACGACGTTTATCCCAAAGACGAAGCCGGTGAAAAGAGTGTCGCCGATGTCGCCGATCTGATGATGCCCCACCTGGGCGCCAACACCTTTGAAGCCAACTTCAACGCCGCCCGCAAATCCGCTGAGCAGATCGTTGATTACTTTGAAAAAGGCATCACCACCGCCGTCGTCAACAAATCCCTGCCCGACGGTCTGGATGCCAAATATCAGCACCTGGCCTACGTTCTTGCCTCTCTCACCCGTGCCTATCTGGGCACCGACAAGAACCCCGCCCGTGTTGAAACCAGCTTCTACGGCACTCTGGGGCAGTTCGCCAACTGGATGACCCCCGCCATCGCCGCCGCCATCTGCGGCAACAGCACCATCGACCGCTCCCCCAGAGATGCGGGACAGGCCCTCGCCGATGCCGGTGTGGAACTTGTCAACCGTGAAGTGGACAACAACAAGAACTACGGTGCCTCCATGAGCATCGATATTTTCGCCGGTGACTCCCCCATCTACAAGGGCGGCTGCCGCGGAACCATCATCGAAAACAAGCTCATGATCTCCCGTCTCAACGACTTCGACGGTCTCTACCTTGACCCCGTCGGCTGCCACCTTTTCGTGGAATACGCCGACGAACCCGGTGTCATCGGTGCCATCGCCGGGATCCTGGGCGAAAAGAATATCAACATCATTGATATTCGCGCCCCCCAGGACCCCCGTTCCGGCCGCTCTCTGAGTGTCATCACCACCAATGTCGAAGTTCCCGACATGCTGGTTGAGAAGATTCGTGAGACCGTCAACGCCACCAGGGCGTTCCGTTTCTCCTATTTCGCCTGATCGATACAGCCAAGCTGAAAAAAAGAGGGATCTGTTTGAAAACCTACAGCACATCTGCCGGAAGCACCGGGATCCGCCGCGGTTCAGGTGCTTTGCTCCGACTCAATCTCGCCCCCCTCATGGGGAGGCGGGATGCTGCCTATGATGCTGTTGCAGAATATGCTTCAGGTCCCTGTATATTCCCTCAGGTTTCCGTGCTGCTCAAACTGCTATGGAGTGCTGAGAAAGACTCCGTTGATCTCATCTCGCTTCTGAGCAGTCCCGACACCATCGACCGGGAACGGAATATACTTGAGCATATCCGCAAGCTGATCCGGCTGCTTCAAGTCCTTGAAGCGTGGGATGGCAGCAGAAAAAAGAAAGGTTCTGCCGACGCCATTGCCAAAAGCGGTGACAGTGATCCCGTCATCCCCATCGTCGTTGACAGGATCTCTTCTCTGATCCGCCACGCCGTCCCCCATCTGGAACGCTACCGGGCGTATGCAGAAAAAAGCGCAAGCGTTTCTCATGCCGACCGCTATAACAAGTCTTACTCTTTTTATCACGAAATTTATCAGGACTGCCTGCCAGTCTGTACCAAAACAGTGGAAAACAAATTATGAACTATCGGATCGAAATCACCACATTGCCGACCATGCGTGACTCCCGCGCCGTCGGTGTCCGCAGTGCCATCGCCGAACAATTCGGTGTCAAGCTGGAAAATCTGCTCACCAGAGATGTTTACACCGTCTCTTCCCCTGCCATCAGCTCCGACGAGGCATTTGCCATTGCCGCACGGATCAGCAATCCTGTTCTGCACTGTTTCCGGGTCAACGACCGCAACTCAGACAACTTCGCAGCCCTGCCCCCCTGCAGTGCGCTGATCGCAGTGGGATTCCGTCCCGGCGTCACCGACAACGTGGGCAGAACTCTTGCCGCCGCCTCTTCCGACGTGCTGGGCCGCAAAATCAACGCTGATGAATATTTCTTCAGCTCCACCGAATATCTGCTTTACGGCGATGTGAGCAAAGAGACCGCTGAAAAGATCGGTAAAAAGCTCCTTGCCAACGAATTGATCCAGACCGTCGTGGTCCTGACGGGTGATGAGTGCGCCAATGTGCCTCTGAACCTGCCTCTGGTCAACGGCAGCTCCGAAGTCAAGGTCAACGAATACGACCTCGAAGTCAGCGATGCCGAACTTGAAGAGATCAGCCGCAAAGGTACGCTTGCCCTCTCTCTTGAGGAAATGAAGTCCATCCAGAGCTATTTCCGTTCCGAAAACCGCCGTCCCACCGACGTTGAACTTGAAGTCCTCGCCCAGACCTGGAGCGAACACTGCAAGCACAAGATCTTCAGCGCCGACATCGACTACACCGAAAAGGTCCCCGGTCAGCCTGAAAAGCAGGAAACCATCAACTCCTGCTACAAGAGTTTCATCCAGAAATCCACCAAAGAGATCGCTGAAAAGGTGGACTTCCTGGTTTCTGTTTTCAAAGACAACGCAGGTGTCATCGACTTCGACGAAAAATGCGATGTCGCCTATAAAGTCGAAACCCACAACAGTCCTTCCGCCCTCGACCCCTACGGCGGTGCCATGACCGGTATCGTCGGCGTCAACCGTGACCCCATGGGTACGGGACAGGGTGCCGAACTGCTGCTCAACGTCTGGGGCTACTGCCTGGGTTCCCCCTTCAGCGCCGATGAGCTGATCCCCGAAGGTCTGCTCCATCCCCGCCGTCTCCGTGACGGTGTCCACAAGGGTGTTATCGACGGCGGCAACCAGAGCGGGATCCCCTACGCCAACGGCTGGGAGTTCTTCGACGACCGCTACATCGGCAAACCTCTGGTTTTCTGCGGTACTGCGGGCAAGATCCCCAAGAGCATCAACGGTATCCCCGGTGCTTCCAAGTGCATCAAACCCGGCGATCTGATCGTCATGGGCGGCGGACGCATCGGTAAGGACGGTATCCACGGTGCCACCTTCTCAAGCGAAGAGCTGCACAAGGACAGTCCTGTGCAGGCGGTCCAGATCGGCGACCCCATCACCCAGAAGAAACTTTCCGACTTCATCCTTGAAGCCCGTGACAAGAGCCTTTACCGCTTCATCACCGACAACGGTGCCGGCGGTCTTTCCTCAAGCGTGGGCGAAATGGCTGAGGAGTGCGGCGGCTGCCGTCTCGACCTCGCCAAGGCTCCCTTGAAGTACTCCGGTCTCCAGCCCTGGGAAATTCTGGTTTCCGAAGCTCAGGAACGCATGAGTTTCGCCGTGCCTCCCGAAAAGCTGGAAGAGTTCAAACGCCTTGCCGCTGAACGCGATGTCGAAGTCACTGTTCTTGGTGAGTTCACCGATGACGGATTCTTCCACATCCTTTACAACGACAAGACTGTTGCCCGTCTTTCCATCGAATTCATGCACAAGGGTCTCCCCAAACTCAAGCTCAAAGCTGTCTGGGAACCCCCGGTCCATGCCAACCCCGACCTCAAAGGCAGAGATGCCGCAAAAGATCTGACCGCCCTCATCGGTTCACTCAACATCTGTTCCGATGAATACAAGGCCCGTCAGTATGACCACGAGGTGAAGGGTCTGAGCGTGCTGAAACCCTTTGTGGGCAAAGAGCGCGACGTGCAGTCCGATGCCACAGTTTCCATGATCGAACCTCTGAGCAAAGCAGGACTTGTCCTTTCTTCCGGTATCCTGCCCCGTTACAGCGACGTTGACACCTATCACATGGCGGCAAGCTGTATCGACCTTGCCATCCGCCGCATCATCGCAGTCGGCGGACATCCCGGCAAGATCGCCGTTCTTGACAACTTCTGCTGGCCTGACCCGGTCCAGAGTGCCAAGACCCCCGACGGCGAATACAAACTTGCCCAGCTGGTCCGTGCCAACAAGGCGATCTACGACTATACCAAATCCTTCCTGACCCCCTGTATCTCAGGTAAGGACTCCATGAAAAACGACAGCACCCGCGGCGGACGCAAGATTTCCATTCCGCCCACGCTGCTTATCAGCGCCATCGCCAAGATCGACGATGTGAGCCGCGCCGTTTCTCTGGATGCCAAACGTGCGGGCGATCTGGTCTACGTCATCGGCGACACCGCCAATGAACTGGGCGGCAGCGAATACTTCGCCATGCTGGGTGCCGTCGGCTCCAACTGCCCCAAAGTGGATGCAGAAAAAGCCAAAGCAACCTACGCCGCCGTGGCAGAAGCCACCGGTCTCAAGATCGTCAACTCTCTGACCACCCCCGCATTGGGCGGTCTCGCCATCGCCTTTGCCAAAACCGCCATGGCAGGACGCCTCGGACTCAAGGTCGCTCTTGACAAGGTTCCCGTCACCGCCCCCTGCACTGAGCTTGAAGTTCTCTTCTCTGAATCCAACAGCCGTTTCGTTGCGACTGTGGCGCCTGAGAACAAAGAGGCCTTTGAAAAGGCTCTCGCAGGTATCACCTTTGCCTGTGTGGGTGTTGTCACCGACTCCGCCAAACTGGAGTTCAGCGGCAAAGAACTCAACTTCGCTCTTGATACCGCTGATCTCATCAAGAGCTACAAGGCGACCCTTGACCACATCTGATCGCCGTAAGACAGAACTTCCATGTTCTGCCAATATAAAACAGACGGCACCGTTTTGAGGAGAACGGTGCCGCCGCAACCAAAAAAGGGAAAGACTATGGGAAGCGAAGAGGAGCGCAAGCCTGAAGTCGAAGCCCTGATCGAGAGCAACATGAGGCTTGTCCTGAAGATAGCCAATGAGTTTCTCGGTCGGGGTTTGTCGTGGGATGATCTTGTTTCAGAGGGAAACATGGGGCTGGTGATCGCCGCCCGGCGTTTCGATCCCAGCCGCGGAGCCAAATTCAGCACTTACAGCGCCTGCTGGATCAAGCAGGCGATCCGTCTCGCCATTGCCGAACAGGGGCAGACGGTGCGGGTGCCGATGGGGACTCAGATCAATTCGAGAAAAATACGCAAAGCTCTCACACTCCTGACCAGAGAGCTTGGGCGTGCCCCTTCCGATGAGGAACTTGCAGATTTCACCCATCTGCCGCTGGTCACTGTCGAAAGGCTCAGAAACGCCAAACCTCTCAACATCACCTCCCTGAATACTCCGGTGGATGAGGAAACACCTGAGGGTATGGAGTTTCTGGAGTTCATCTCAGATGAAGCCTTCCCCTCACCCGCAGAAGAGATGGTCAAAGTTGAGGATGTGGAACAGCTGCTCAGGCTGATCAATACCCTTTCAGAAAGGGAACGCAAGGTCATCTGTCTGCGTTTCGGCATCGGCGGCGAACCCGTCCGGACCCTCGACCAGGTGGGGAAGATCCTCGATTGTACCAATGAACGTGTCAGGCAGATACAGAATCTCGCTTTGAAAAAATTGCATAACCGTATGGTAAAGCTCAAATGATCTACGAACCGGACGCTCTGATACTGGCGCCTTTGTCAGGTTTTACTGACGCTCCGTACCGCAGGAGCGCCCGAAAATGCGGCTGCCGCTACGCCTTTACTGAAATGGTGGATGCGGCAAGCCTCACCTATGCTTTTGAACGCTCCAAAGGTCTGCTGCTGCGCTATGAGGACGAAGAGTTCCTCGGCGTGCAGCTTCTGGGGGGCAATGCCGACCACATCAAAGAGGCGGTGCAGAAACTCAACGCCTTTGATTTCGATGTTCTTGACTTCAATCTGGGGTGTCCCGTCCCCAAAGTGGCAAAAAAATGTGCAGGTGCCGAACTGGGGTTCCATTATGAAGATGCGATCCGCTGTTTCGACACCATAGCCAGATACAGCAAATTCCCCGTTACCGCAAAACTGAGAATACTGGATATTGAGGACCCGGAACCCACACTGAAACTCTGCCGGGGACTGGTCAACTGCGGCGCTCAGGCCCTGACGGTCCACGGACGGGTGAAAAAGGCGTTCTATTCAGGAACGGTCCACCACCACGTCATCAAAGCCGTCCACGATGAGTTCCCCCAGATCGAAGTCATCGCCAACGGCGGTGTCAAGTCTCTTGACACCTATCAGCAGATGAAAGAAGCCACTTCATGCACCCGGGTCATGCTCGCAACAGGAGCGATGGGTGATCCCTGGCTTTTCCGCCGCCTTGCCGATCCTGAAAACTTCACGCCCCCCACCTTTGAGGAGTGGCGTGCCATCATTGAGGAACAGACTCAAGGCATGGTGGAGCTTTACGGTCCTGAATGTGCCTACCGTCACGCACGGAAAATCTATCACGACTATATGAAAGGCAGGGGATTCAACGGTTCTCTGCGGGCGGCGGCGTCAGCCACTTCATGCGCCGGAGACCTCAAAGCATGGCTGGATATGGCAGCCGAAAGCGGAGCGATGGCACATGAACAAAAGTGAAAAACTGCGCCGTACAATCTGGGCATATATTCTTCTTGCTCTGCCTCTTTTTGCCTATCCCCTGAGCTGGACGATCCTTTTCGGCAAAAGTCTGCCTTTCTGGGATCTGCTTCAGGGGGCAACGCCTGCGGTCCTCGCCCTGACAGCCCTTGCCGCCGCCGCGGCGGAACCCCGCAGGATCATCAAGGCGTACCGGAGTTCACGGCTGCTGAAAGCATTTCTTATTGCCGGAGCAGCATGTGCCGCCGCCGCCTTTCTGCAGCAGATCATTTACGGCGGTCTCTGGGAAAACTTTTTTCACGCCCTCTTTTTTATCACTCTGCCCTGGGCGGGCATCGCCCTTGCCCCTGAATTGAAAAGAGTGCTGCCCTGGTGGTGCAGCGGCCTCTTTTTCTTCCTGCTCTGGGGAACGGTCAACAGCCCCCTGTGCAGCGGATTCCCCGGCAACTGGAACTGGAACTTTTCACTTCTTGCCATAACGCTGGTCGCCGTGGTGGTCCTGACCTTTCACTCCCGCAGGCGTCTTGCCGCCGCCGGTATCGCCGTCAGTGCCGGAGTCGTTCTGGTCTTTGCCTTTTTCCCTGAACTCGCCCCCCGCGGAACTCTGGCGGGCATCATCGGTGCCGCCGTAGCTCTGGGGATCGTCATGCTTTTCAAACGCCAGGAGCGGTGGCGCTACGCACTTCTTGCCGCTCTCGCAGGCGGAGCCCTCTTTATCTCAGCCATATCCAATCAGGAAAGTGCCTCCCTCGCCAACGCCCGTGTGCAGCTCTGGCGCGGTTCGCTCAAATTTGCTCTTGCCAACACGGTAACAGGAGTGGGACCCGCCCGTTTTGAAAGCCGGGTTGCCCCCTGTCTGCCTTCAGATTATTTTCTTTCGGACTTCCCTGCCACACGCCATCCTCACCCCCATAACGAACTGCTCAACATGTGGGCGGGCTTCGGCATTGCAGGTGTCGTCTATATCCTCATGTGGGCGGCGGCGGCTGCCCGTCAGATACGCCGCAAAGACCCGGTGGGATTGTGGATGCTCTGGGCGTTTCTGCTCCTTTTCATCCACGGACTTTTTGATGTTCTGCTGGCTACTCCCCTTGCGGGAACTCTCTTTTTCCTGATGCTGGGAACCATCTGCGGCAGCGGTCTGTCAGGCAGCAGTTCCCCTGTGCCGCTGCGTAAACGTTACATTGCGGCGGCGGTGCTGCTGCTTCTGGGGGGATTTTTCCTCTTCAAAAATCTGAACAGCTCCTTTCATCTCTATCAGGGACGGCTCTGCCTGAGCCGGGATCAGAAAGAGAAGGCACTGGATTTCTTCAAACGCTCGGCGGAAATCTATCCCAATGCCCCCGCCCTTTACTTTGCGGGGCAGACCGCCTTTTTTGACTTCCACCGCCCTGCCGAGGCGATTTTCTGGCTGAAAAAGATACACAGCGAACTCAGAATGCCCTCATTTCTCCACCTGAACCGTCTGTTGGGACACGCCACCGATCTGACAGGAGATCATGCACTGGCACTCTATTACTTTGACAAAGAGGCAAAGGACTTTCCTTTCAGTGCCCTCAATGCGGGGCTCCGTCTGGGGGCATTGCAAAAGCACAACGCGCCCCCTGATCAGATCGCAGCGGCGGCGGCGGTTTTCAGGCGGACGATGGAAATGCGCAAGCTGAAAATCGAAGAATTCCCCAAACTGCTCCGCAAACCCTCATTGGATGACGATCCTCTGGTACAGTGACGATGGCAGGACTTGAAACATTTATCGCCCAATGGACTTCACCCCTCTGGCAGAGCGGAGGGGCGTTTCTTCTGATTTTTTCCGCCTTTTTCGGAACAGGCAAACTGCTTTTGCGCCGTTTCCCCAAAGAAAACTTCGCAGCTTTCGCTCTGGGCACACTGGTCTTTATGGCGTTGACCGCCCTGCTTCCCCCCTCCCGGATACTGCTTTTGAGTGTGACTCTGCCTCCGGGCTTGTGGGGGATGTGGAAAAGCCTTGAACTCATCAGAAAGATGCCCCTTCTTTCACTCCTGACCGTGGGGCTTTTTCTTTTCTTTCTGGGGTCTGCGCTGCTCATTCCTTACAGCTGGGATGAACAAACTTATCAGCTGGCACTGCCCTTGCGCTATCTGCAATCAGGGGGAAAATGGTTCTGCCCGGACAATCCCTACTCCTTCTACCCTCCCCTTACGGGCAGGTTCTTTGCCAACGCCATAGCATTGGGGGGCATCGGACTTCCCCGGCTCATTGTGGGTGCCGTCACGCCCCTGCTCCTTGCAGGAACGGTGAAACTTGCAGCTCCTTACGGAAAACTCCCCGCCTGTGCCGCAGGAGCAGCTCTCATTCTTTCGCCTCTTTTCCTCAGCATGAACCGGGCGGTCTATGTGGAAAACTTCATCGCTCTTTTCACACTGGGGGGATTTTTTGCGTTCCGGGGGATGCGCAAACATTTTCCTTATGCCCCTGTGGTCTGCGGTCTTCTGGCAGGGGGCGCCTTTGCGGTCAAACCCACTGGAGCCGTGGGTGCGCTTTTTCTTTTCATCCTCTTTCTTTTCCCCTTGAAAGCGTGGAAAAAAACACTTATTTTCCTTCTTTGCGCTTTTGGAGCATCCTTTTTCTGGTATCTGCCGACCTTTCTTGAAACGGGCAACTTTTTCTATCCCTACGCCCTCTTTCCCGCACCGGGGAGCGTGGAGGAGTTCCACCGCATTCTGGGGAGCGCACGTTACGGACTTGAGGGGGCGACCGGAGCTTTGCTGAACTGGCTCTTTGCCGGATTCGACAGGAAACTTTTTGACGGCATCGTCACCGGATTCCAGATGCCTTTTCTGGGAGTTGCCGCCGCAGCAGGTCTCTATCTGTGGAGCAGAAACCATCCCCGTTTCAGGACATTTTCACTTCTTACCGGGGGAGCGATCCTGCTGCCGCTCCTGCTGTGGTCGATCCTCTTTCCCCAGAGCCGTTTTCTTCTTCCCCTTCTGCCCCTCGTGACGGCAGGGGGCGTTATTGCCATTGAGCGTTCAAAGTACCGTAAATGGTTTTACACCTTTCTTGTTCTTCTGCTGGGAGTGGTATTTTTCTTTCAATCCTTTGTTCAGCTCCGCCACTATCTGATCAGCTGGCGCATTCTGCCCCATGTCCGGAAAACCCCCGGCGCCGCTCTCGGCACTCTTGCCCGTGATCCCGGATTGTACAAGACCTTTGCTTTTCTTGCGGAAAAGACCCCGCCTCATGCCCGTTGTCTGCTTCTCATGGAGCGGCGGGGCTTGTATTGTCCCCGTCCCTGGACCATCGCCTGCCCCGGCTTTGAGCCAACGCTCACGCCGGTTCCTGAAAGTTCCGGAAAACTGTTTGAAAAATTGCGTACTTCTGATTATATTATAGTAGGTATCACAACTCAGGATGTGGATCTGCAAAGTGCCAACACTGAAGCGTGCCAAAAGGTGTTTTCCCTTTTGAACGAATTGATTGAAAAGGGGAAACTGAAAATGATTTTTGCCAATGAGAGTTATCCGGTTTTACAAGTCATAAAATAGAAAGGGAAAGATGATGAAATCTTGCAAATGGTTGTTTCTGACGGCGTTACTGCCGTTGAGTGCTGTTGCGGCAGAACTGCCCGCCCCGGCGACAGAGGTCCAGATTTTCCGCAACGGGACGGCGCTTGTCCGTCACGAAGTCACTCCGGGGACAGCCCGGGTCTTTACTGTGACCGGCAACTTTTCCCCTCTGGAAGGAACCTTGTGGAGTTCCCCCAATGTGAAACAGGTCCGCAAGACTCTCACTGAGGTCTCACGCCGGGAACCTGTCCCCCTCTATGACATCACCGAAACCTATAAAAACCAGCTTGTCACCCTGTATCTCAACAATGGCAGCGGCAAACATGAAGTGATCCGCGGGACCATCCTTGACCTTTACAAAAAACCGACCCCCGCATACCAGGAGTTCGTCACTGTGAAATGCAGCCGTGACAAAATCAGGATCATCGCCATCCCCCGCCACCAGATCGTCCGGGTCGAAAGCGATGCTTTGAAAATCGCAGAACGCACCGTGAAAGAGGAAAAACAGGCATGGGAATTTACCATGCTCCCCCAAAGTACCGGCAAAGTCACCTTTGACTATGTGGCAAAAGTTCTCAACTGGACCCCTGCTTTCAAGCTGACGCTGCTCCCTGAAAAGAAGTTTCTTCTTTCCGGCTCTGCCACAGTGGTCAACATGGGCGATGAATTGAAAAATGTCAAATGCACCCTCTGGGCAGGAACACCCAACATTGAAAATTCCGCCGTGTTCAGCCCCATGGCGATCGTGAAAAAAGCGATTCCCCGTCCGGAACCCCGCCACTACCCCTCGATGAACGCAATGGGGATGCGGCTGCAGAAGATAAGCGCTCCCGTCGTCGAAGCGGCTTATGATGGTGCGCCTCAATTTGCCGATTCCGGGATTTCCGGCAACATGGCTCCTTTCAGCACGGGCGCCCTCTCACTGAAAAAGAACGAAGCCCTCGTGCGCACCCTCGGTGCCGCAGGGGGAACCTATGAAAACCTCGTCCGCTGGCGCATCCCCGCCCGTCAGGTGGATGACGGCAGAAATGTGTGGAAAAACAACAATGACCACACCAAAAATCTCTGGGAGTGTCTGCGCTTTGTCAATCCCTTCAAACACCCCATTCCCGATGCTGCGGTGGAAATCTGCGACGGAACATCCCTCATCGCCCAGATCAAAGGCTCCTGGGTCAACACCAATGAGACCGCCACCTGGGAAATCACTCCCTGCCGGGATGTGAAAGCCACCTTTGTCGAACAGGAAGCCCCAAGTTCCATCAAAGACCGTGGTGCGGACCTTTTCCAAAAGGTTGAAAGAGGCTCCCTCAAAAAGGCGCCCCGCGGTTCCCTCATATCCAATGAAAAGGGTTCAGGTCCTGTCAAAGCAGGCTTCATCAACGACGTCTGGTACCGTGTCACCGACATCAAGGGACATATCCAGTTGAAAAATTTCCGGAACAAGCCTGTCAAAGTGACTATTGAAATGGACTACTTCGGGGAATTTGTTTCCGCCGCCCAGAAGCCTGAAAAGAAAGTACTCAACCATTTCGGCTCACTCAACCCCAAAAATCAGCTGGTCTGGAATCTTACATTGAAACCCGGAGAAACACGCAAGTTGGATTTCCGTTACAATATTATCATCAACCGTTGAGGTTTTTCCCTTGAAAAATCTGCAATGAAATGGTATATTTTACAGATGTTAGATTCTTTTGAATAATAAGGAGAAAAAAAGATTATGGCAGAAAAGATCAAAGTCGGTATTCTGGGCCTCGGACGCGCCGGAAGAGGGATGCACATGTCTGAAATGGAAAAATATCCCGAACTGTTTGAAATCGTTGCCGGCTGCGACACCGATCCTGAACAGATCGAAGAGGCGAAAAAGAAGTACCCTGATGCCCGCTTCTATACGGATATGAACGAACTTTTTGCCGATAAAGAGGTGGAGTTCGTCACCATTGCGACCCGTTCTCTCGATCATGTCGATCATGCCCTCGCCGCTTTCAACGCCGGGAAGAAAGTTCTCTGCGAAAAGCCCGTTGCCGCCTCTGTTGCTGAATTCGACCGTCTCTGGGCAGCTGAAAAGAGCCGTCCCGGTTCTATTTTCATCCGTCACAACCGCCGTTTTGAATCAGCATTCACCCAGATCCGCGACATCATCGCTTCCGGAAAACTGGGCTGGGTCTATGAGATCAAACTCGCCCGCAACAGTTTCCAGTGGCGCAACGACTGGCAGACCTTCAAGGAATACGGCGGCGGTCAGCTGCTGAACTGGGGTCCCCATATCATCGACCACTCCCTGAGATTCCTTGAGTCCCCCGTCAAATCCGTCTGGAGCAATCTGAAACTGGTCGCCGCTCAAGCCGATGCCGAAGATCATATCAAAATCATCTTTGAAGGCGAAAACGGCCGTATCGTCGATATGGAAATCTCCGGCGGCACAGCTTATAAAGATCCCGTCTACGTCATTCACGGAACCCGCGGCTCTCTCATCAGCACCGATGAGACACGTTTGAAACTCAAATATATGAACCCCGCCGTTCCCCTGCCCGAAATCGAAGCCAAACGGGGCAATCCCAAAGATTACGGATCCGGCTTTTCCCCCGTGTGGGTCGAAGATGATCTTCAGGTCGCTCCTGCCAACGGCAACGACACCCATGTGATCTGGCGTGCCATCTATGAGTCGATCCGTGAGGGCAAAGAGTTCCCCATCAAGTTTGAAGAGGCCCGTGAAGTCGTCCGGGTGACTGAACTTGTCCGTCAGGGTGCTATCGACAACGTCCGCGATAAAAAGTTCTGATAACTCATTAACATATAAGGATTTTTGAAAAATGCAAGCTCCCGATTCACAAATCGCAGTGACGCTTTATAATCTGCGCGAATTCTGCAAAACTGAAAGTGATCTCGACCGTACTCTTGACAAGGTGTGCGACATCGGTTATCAGGCTGTTCAGGTTTCCGGCGTGGCGCTGGATCCCAAGATCATCAAAAAACAGCTGGATAAACACAACCTTTTCTGCTGCGCCACCCATGAGGGTCAGGCAGCTCTGACAGCGGAGGATCTCTCCCCCGTCATTGACAAGCTCCAGACTCTCGAATGTGATTTCACCGCTCTGGGCTGCCCCCAGTCCCCCTATTTCAACAGCTACACCATGGCTTGTGAACTGGCGGACAAGATGATGATCGCCGGTGAAAAACTCTTGGAACACGGCATCCGTCTCGGCTATCACAACCACGCCCATGAGTTCAAGAAGTTCAGTGAAAACAACAAAACCATGCTTGAGACCTTTTACCTGCGTACCGCCAAGATGCCCGGTCCTCAGGTGGTCTATGCTGAAATCGACGTTCACTGGGTCGCCCGGGGCGGCGGCAGCCCCGTCCGCTGGATCTGGAACGTCAACGGCCGTATGCCCGTGGTCCACTTCAAGGATCTGGTCATGTGGGAAGGCGAACCCCGCATCTGCGAAGTGGGCGAAGGCAACCTTGACTGGCCCGCCATCATCAAAGCCTGTCAGGAAACCAATGTCCGCTGGTACAGCATCGAACAGGATATCGAATGGCCCGGCAGAGATATTTTTGAATCCATCCGGATCTCTTACAACAATCTCCGCGCCATGGGCGTGCGCTGATTGCCTGAAGTTCTGAATATGACCTTTGCACTGGATCTTGCAGTGCAAAGGTTTCTCACACCCCAATTATGAGGATTTCCAGTTATGATCGACTACGGTGAAGATAAACAAACCTACGGTACACCAAAAATCGAAGTCGGCCCTGTCAGTCAGGTGCTGACTGCCCTTTATATCGGCGTTTTTCTTGTCGCATTCTTTCTGCCGGAGTTCTCGACCCGCTCTCTTTCTCAGGTCAACGTCGCCCTGCCTCAGAAATTCTGGACACTTCTGACAGGGATCTTCATTTTCCCCGAATCCGCCGGTGTCTTCACCCGGACGCCTGCGGGGTTCTGGGTGATCCTGACTTTTTTCCTTATCTTTCTCGTGGTGCGTCCTCTTGAGGAAAAGTCACCGAATCCCTTTGTCTTCATCGGATTTCTCCTTTTTTTCATGCTGGGTTCCGCTCTGGCGGTCTGGGGTATGGCGCCCGGACAGCTCGACCCGGCAGGAACCTGGCCCTTCTGGTTCACAGGAGCCGCGGGGGCAGCTTTGTGGAAATTCCGTGCCCTCAACATGAAGTTCGGGGAAAAACGCATCCCTGCCAAATATCTTTATCTGCTTCCTGTACTTCTTCCCATTGTCTGCTCCTGCTTCAAAGCCAACTGGGGGCGCGCTGCGCTTTACCTCATCTGCGTTCTGCTGGGGGCGGCCTGGAGTGGTGTTGAAGAGCGTAAATACGGTAAAATACTTCCAGCCACTCAGGACTGAAAGTCTTAAATAACAGAGGAACTTTTTTATGGAACTCAAATTTTACAACACATTGACCCGTTCTCTTGAGGTTTTCAAAAGTGCCAAAGAGGGTGAGGCGGGACTTTACACCTGCGGTCCGACCGTTTACAACTTTGCCCATATCGGCAATTTCCGTGCCTACATCTTTGAAGATCTGCTCCACCGCACCCTTGAATATGCCAACTACAAGGTCAAGCAGGTCATGAACCTGACCGACGTGGATGACAAAACCATCCGCAACTCCCGTGCGGCGGGGGTGGCTCTGCGGGATTTTACTGCCACCTATAAAAAGGCGTTCTTTGAGGATATCAAGACCCTCAATATCACCCCTGCCGCCGTCTACCCTGCGGCGACGGACCACATTCCTGAGATGATCGCCATGATCCAGGTGCTTATGGATAAGGGCATCGCCTATCAGTCCGAAGATAAAAGCATCTATTTTTCCATTGAGAAGTTCCCCGAATACGGCAAACTTGCCCATATCGACCGGGACAACCAGCGTGCCGGAGTCCGTATCGACGCTGACGAATACGCAAAAGATTCCGTTGCGGATTTTGCTTTGTGGAAAGCCCGTGATGAAGCCGACGGCGATGTCTGGTGGGAAAGTCCCTGGGGTCAGGGCCGTCCCGGATGGCACATCGAATGCAGTGCCATGTCCATGAAGTATCTGGGCGAAAACTTCGATCTCCACACCGGCGGCGTGGACAATATGTTCCCCCATCACGAGGATGAGATCGCCCAGAGTGAAAGCGTCACCGGCAAAAAGTGGGTCAACTACTGGCTCCACTGCGAACACCTGATGGTGGACAATACCAAGATGTCCAAATCTCTGGGCAACTTCTACACCCTGCGTGATCTGCTGGCAAAAGGCTACACCGGGCGTGAAGTGCGCTGGGTGCTGATCGGGACCCATTACCGCAAGAAACTCAACTTCTCCCTTACGGCTCTGGATCAGGCCCGGGAAACTCTGGGCAAATTCACCAGCTTCTTTGCCCGCATGAAAGAGATCACCGCAACCGGTGACGGCTCAGAAGCCGCAGCCGTGGTGGAACAGGCTCAGAACCAGTTCCGCACCGCTATCGCCGACGATTTGAACTCCGCCGGAGCGACCGCCGCTCTCTTCACACTGGTCCGTGAAGGCAACCGTCTGGCAGATGCCGGAACTCTCAGTGCCGCAGGCGCCGCAAAGCTTTTGGAGTGCTGCCGTGACTTCGACCGCATTTTCGGATGCCTCGACGTGGATGCCGCCCCCGCTGCGGAGGAGTTCCCCGCCGAGGTCGTCGCCATGGCTGAAGAACGCGCCGCCGCCCGCAAAAACAAAAACTGGGCTGAAAGCGACCGTCTCCGTGATGCCATCAAAGAAGCAGGGTTCCTTGTGGAAGATGCCCCCGGCGGTGTCTGGAAATTGAAGAAGCTCTGATTGATTTCAACGTTTCTTGGCGCGCTTGAGCGCCTCTGAAAAGGAAGTTGACTCCGTCTTTTCTGAAAGGATTTCAGTTTCAGGCGGAGTTTCTTTTTGCCTTTTTTCCCGGGGGGGACCGTTTTTTCTGCGGCGGGGGAGATGGATTTTCACTGGG